>DAISYG010000022.1:0-27412 GCA_036825435.1 Casimicrobiaceae bacterium
ATCTGCTATCCGCAAACAATCAATAAAGTGCGATTAAATCAGTGTTTCCTTAAAAGCCCTGCTTTGTCAATGCTTGAAATGTTGTAATTTTGAACGACGAAAAAAACATATTCGCTTCCATGAGACAAGATTGCTTGCCGTGCGCTTTCCAGCCTTGGCATAATGTTTGCAACTTCTCGTTTTTTCAGGGAAGGATTTTTTGTGGGCAGGATAAAAATCTTGTCAGTTTTATATCTGCTTAAGGAGATATTTTCATGAAAAAGAAACTCATTGCTGTTGCTGTGGCGGGCCTGCTGGTCGCTCCGCTTGCTCAAGCACAAACAGCAAATGTCACGATGTACGGTCGTGTCAACATGGACTTGGAGTTTGTCAGCTCGGGAAGTTCAAAGGATTTGGGCGAATTAAACCGCATCAGTTCGAACGCATCACGTATTGGTGTCAAAGGTTCGGAATCGCTGGGCGGTGGTTTGAATGCGATCTTCCAGATCGAATCCCAGTTCAACGAAGCGGGTAGCGGCACGCTGTCTTCTCGCGACACCTTCGTCGGCTTGCAAGGCGACTGGGGGCAAGTGCGTTTGGGCAACATGTTGATGCCGCTCGACCAGATTCACGGCATCTTCGGTAACGCGCCGACCTTCACAACGTCCATCCTGAACACCAGAGCGCTGTGGACGCAAGACAGCCAAAGCGCTACAAACGGCGGTTGGGGTAAGCGTCTCGGTAGCTCAATTCGTTATGACACGCCGAAACTCTACGGCTTCACCGGCACGCTGCAATATTCGACTGATGAAACCGAAGAAAACGGTTTTGCGTTAGGCGGAAGCGTCATGTACGCCAACGCGGGGCTGCAAGTCGCGGTGGGCTATGAAACGTATCAAGATTTCCGCAATGGCGATTCCGACGACATGGATCTCACAGTCACTGCTGCCTACGATTTTGGCATCGTTCGTCCGGCGCTCGTTTATGAATACATCCAATACAAGAACGGAAGCGACAAACTGAAGCGTCACCTGTACGGCGGCAGTCTGACCGTTCCTCTAGGTGGTGGTAAGCTGTATGGCGCGTTCATCTATGCTGATAAAGGCAAAGGCGATTCGGCAGCGGGATGTGTTGGCAAAATTTGCTACGGCGACGATACCGAATCCATGCAGTATGAGCTTAGCTATACTTATCCGTTGTCGAAGCGGACTTCGGTTTATGGCGGCTACGTGATGATCGATAACGAGAAGAATGCGAACTATACCTTCGCCACGAACGGCAACAGCAACGTCGGTTATGGTATTGATCAGCAGGGTCTTATCTTCGGTATGATCCACTTCTTCTAAGAAGATCCGAATAACTTGCTGCGCGAAGGCAATACGGCGTTGGAATTCTCCTCAAAATGCTCATTTACCTCCAAGTAAACTGTGCTTTTTCGTCGAATTCCGCCTTGTCTTGCCTTCGTTCGCGGCGTTCTTCAAGCATCTCTTAAGATCACATAATCATATAGATGCCACAAGATTTTCGCCTCTCGGCGGAAGACCAACAGCGAACAAGCCTCCGAATCTGGGGGCTTGTTTTTTTATGCACTCAAATCAGCACACGACGAATATCGGCGAGCACGCGCGACAGGTAAACGATAAAGCGCGCGGCCAGCGCGCCGTCGATCACGCGGTGGTCGTAAGACAGCGAGAGCGGCAGCATCAGGCGCGGTGCAAACGCATCGCCATTCCATACCGGTTTTTTCCGATTGCGCGAGATGCCGAGAATCGCCACTTCAGGCGCATTGATGATTGGAGTAAATGCCGTACCGCCGATGCCGCCGAGCGATGAAATCGTGAAGCTACCGCCCTGCATGTCTGCGGGCATGAGCTTGCCGCTACGCGCTTTGCTCGCCAGCGTGCTCATCGTCTGTGCGATTTCGGTGACACTTTTCTGATCACAATCACGGATCACAGGTACAACCAAGCCGTTCGGCGTGTCGGCGGCAAAACCGATGTGAAAATACTTTTTCCGGATCAACGTTTCGCCTTGCAGCGATGCATTGAAATCGGGAAAGCGCTTCAACGCCGCCACACACGCCTTCACCAGAAACGTCAGCATCGTGATTTTGACGTTGCCGTGATCGTTTTCCTTGTTCAAGGTTATGCGCAGTGCTTCCAGATCGGTAATGTCTGCCTCGTCGAACTGTGTGACGTTGGGAATCATCGCCCAGTTACGTGCCAGATTTGCACCGGAAATCTTTTTGATGCGTGACAGCGGAACGGCTTCTACCGCGCCAAACTGTGCAAAGTCGATCTCCGGCCAGGGCGGTAAACCGGCGAAGAACGGAGTCGCGCTTGGTGTGGTGTTGCTCATGACCTGTTTGATGAACGCGTTCACATCCTCCTTGAGGATGCGTCCTTTGGGACCGCTGCCGGTGACGCGCGCTATATCAACGCCCAGCTCGCGCGCGTATTTGCGTGCCGAAGGCGAAGCATACGCCACCGTGTATGTTTCAGCGCTCAGTGATGGCACAGGCGCGATTTGGGGCGGCGGCGTTGGCATTACTGTCGCGCCTTCCGTTGCGACCGGCGTTTTCTGTTCGGTGCTTGGTTCAAGCTTTTGTTCTGAGTTCTTTTCAGGCTGCGACGCCGTTTCAGCGGTATCCAGCTTCAGGATAACGTCGCCTTCGTTGATGGTGTCGCCGACCTTGACGCACATGGCCACGACGCGCCCCGCCTGTGGTGCGGGCACTTCCATGGTCGCTTTGTCCGATTCCAGCATGATCAGCGGCGCTTCCTTTTCCAGCATATCGCCCGCTTTGACAAAAACTTCGATGACGGGAATGTTTTTGAAGCCACCAACGTCGGGCAATCTGATTTCAGTTGTGTTGTTCATGACTTACCTTTCGGTCAAACGGTCCACGGAGCCGGTTTGTTTTTCTCCAGTTGATATTTTTTCATGGCCTCGGCCACGCGCTGCGCCGGAATCGTGCCGTCGTCAGCCAAGGCTTTCATCGCGGCGACAGCGATCCAGTAGCGATCCACTTCAAAGAAATGACGTAATTGTTCGCGGGTATCAGAACGGCCGAAGCCGTCCGTGCCCAGCGTCACATAACGGCGGTGGTCGGGAATGTACGGGCGAATCTGTTCGGCAAAGGCGCGGTTGTAATCGGTGGCGGCGATGACAGGTCCCGTTGTTGCGACAAGTTGCTGCGTAACGTGCGCAATCTTCGCTTCGGCGAGCGAATTCAGCATATTCTCGCGCGTCAGCCTGCGTCCTTCGCGTTCCAGTTCGGTGAAGCTTGGGCACGACCACAACGTTGCCGATATCCCCCAATCGTCGCGCAACAGCGCAGATGCCGCAATCACTTCGCGGAAAATCGTGCCGCTACCGAGTAGTTGCACGGTTGGCGCTTTTTTCGTTGCTTGCGTTTCATCAAAGCGGTACATGCCTTTCAGAATATCGGCTTCCGCGCCTTTGGGCATCGCTGGGTGGGTGTAGTTTTCATTCATCAACGTGATGTAATAGAAAACGTCTTTTTGCTCCTGCATCATGCGTCGCAAACCATCGTGGATGATCACGGCAAGCTCGTAGGAAAATGTCGGATCGTAGCTGATGCAATTCGGAACTATTGAATACAGAATGTGCGAGTGTCCGTCTTCGTGTTGCAAGCCTTCGCCGTTCAACGTGGTGCGCCCGGCGGTACCACCGAGCAGGAAACCGCGCGCACGCTGGTCTGCTGCTGCCCAGACGAGATCGCCAACGCGCTGAAAGCCAAACATCGAATAAAAAATGTAGAACGGGATCAGCGGCACGTTGTGAATTGAATACGATGTGGCGGCGGCGATCCAGTCGGACATGCCGCCCGCTTCGTTGATGCCCTCCTGAATCACCTGTCCGTTTTTGGCCTCCTTGTAAAACATCAATTGATCGGCGTCTTCCGGCGTATAAAGCTGACCAACCTGCGACCAGATGCCGAGCTGACGGAACAGGCCTTCCATGCCGAAGGTACGCGATTCATCGGGCACGATCGGAACGACGCGTTTACCGAGATTCGGGTCGCGCAGTAACGCCTGCAAAATCTGCACGAACGCCATCGTTGTCGAAATTTTGCGTTTCTCGGTGCTTTTCAGGAAGCGCTCGAAGAATGAAAGCTTCGGCACCGGCAACGATTCGGAGCGCGTGCGTCGCAACGGGCGATAGCCACCGAGCAAGCGTCGTCGTTCCTGCAAATATTTGTATTCGACCGAATCTTCCGGAAAGCGGATGTACTCAAGCTTTTCAATCTGCGCGTCGGAAAGCGGCAAATTGAAACGATCACGGAAGCGTTTCAACGAAGCCAGCGTCATCTTCTTCGCCTGATGCGCGGTGTTCGCAGCCTCACCTGATTCGCCCATGCCGTAACCTTTGATCGTTTTGGCGAGCACCACCGTCGGCGCACCCTGATGTTCCGTTGCGGCCTTGAAAGCCGGATACACCTTGTGCGGATCGTGTCCGCCGCGATTCAGTCGCCAGATGTCGCTATCGCTCATATCGGCGACCAATGCCTTCAATCCCGGTGTTTTGAAAAAATGTTCGCGCACATACGCGCCGTCGCGTGCCTTGAACGTTTGATAATCGCCATCGACGCATTCCATCATGTGCCGCTTCAGAATGCCGGTTTTGTCGCGCGCGAAGAGCGAATCCCAACGACTGCCCCAGACTACCTTGATCACATTCCAACCCGCACCGCGAAATTCGCTTTCCAGTTCCTGGATGATTTTGCCGTTGCCGCGCACCGGCCCGTCAAGCCGTTGCAGATTGCAGTTGACGACAAAAATCAGGTTGTCGAGTTTTTCACGTCCTGCCATGCCGATCGCGCCGAGCGTTTCCGGTTCGTCGGTTTCGCCATCGCCGAGAAACGCCCAGACTTTGCGGTCGCGGTGCGTGCCGAAACCACGGTCTTCCAGATAGCGCAGAAAGCGTGCCTGATAAATCGCCATCAGCGGCCCCAAGCCCATCGATACCGTCGGGAACTGCCAGAATTCCGGCATCAGCCATGGGTGTGGATACGACGACAGACCATTGCCGCCGACTTCACGACGGAAGTTATCCAACTGTTCTTCGGTCAGTCGTCCCAACAAAAACGCGCGCGAATAAATGCCGGGCGCGGAGTGCCCCTGCATGAACATCAGATCGCCGCCATGGGTTTCGGTCGGCGCACGCCAGAAATAGTTGTAGCCAATTTCGTACAGCGTCGCGGCTGAAGCGAAGCTGGCGATGTGCCCGCCGACATTGGTGTTCCGGTTGGCGCGCAACACCATCACCATTGCGTTCCAGCGGACATACGAACGGATCCGGTGTTCGATCTCCTGATCGCCCGGAATCGGCGTTTGTGTTTCGACAGGAATCGTGTTGATGTATTCGGTGGTTGCGGAAAAGGGCAGGTTGATGCCGGAACGCCGCGCTTTTTCGATCATCGTGTCGATCAGGAAGTGGGCGCGTTCCTCGCCTTCGTTTTCAATCACGGCCTGGAGCGCTTCCAGCCATTCTCTGGTTTCCTGAGGGTCGTAATCGCTGTGTTGTTGTTTCATCGTATGCACCTTGTGGGTGGAATTATGCGAAAACAGGCGCTGTTTTTCAGTGCCAGGGGAGCATGGTGCCATAGCCATGATTTTTTTGGCAAACGGAGATGTAAAGGTTGATTACTGCACGGGGTGCAAAGAAGTTCGAGCATGTCGACATGCTCTAGCGTGTGCCAATCTGTTCCGATTCGGTGATCAGCACATCCACCCGCTGATCGTGCGCCTCAGCTGGCAGGTCAGCGACAATCTGCACGTCAAAAGCCCCCGCGACGCGCGGCGTTTTCGGCATAATTTGCGCCAGCAGGCAATCGTAATAACCTGCTCCGTAACCAAGGCGGTCACGATGTGGCGAAAACGCCAGTCCGGGTACCAGCAGCCAGTCCAGCGTTTCCGGCGTCACACGCGGTGCACCCGCGAACGGCTCGCGGATGCCGAATACGCCCGGCACAGTGTCCCGTTCAATGTTGTCAACGCGGTGCAGCGTCATGGTTTTTGTCGCGCCATCAATGCGCGACAAAGCAACGGTTTTGCCCTGACGGAACGCCTCGACAATCACGATGTCGGCATCCCATTCGCTGCCAAACGGATGAAACAGCAGCACACGTTGCGCGGTAATGAACGATGGCAATGCGATGATTTGTGCAGCAATCTGCTCCGATGCAGCGCGTCGGGCAAGCAACGGTAAAGCGTCGCGAGCGGCCAAAACGTCGCGTCGTAATGCAGCTTTGATTTTGCGGATGTTGAGATCGCTTCCCATGATCGCATTATAATGAAGCGTTTTTGCAAAGAAACCCTTTTGTCGACACACTCTGACATGGCACGTTTACTGATCATTCTGTTGCTGTCGCTGTTGCTCTCCGCTTGCGCAACGCAGGTTACGCGCGTCGATAACCTCAATCATGAAGATGAAACCATAGCAACGCCATCGCTCAAACTGAAAATGCAACGCCTTGCGTTAGCACCCAAAAGCGGCGCACAAGCGATTGAAAAAGAAACGCTGGAAATCGGCGATATTGTTCTGACCGCTGACGACGGCAGCCTGATTTCGTTCGCCATTCGTCTGGCCAGCATATCGCCGGTCAGTCACGCCGCGATTTACGTCGGCGATAATATCTTTGTCGAAGCCGTCGCCAAAGGTGTGCATAAGGCAACCATTGAAGACCTCATCGAAGAGCAAACTGTTATTGCGGTTTATCGTCATCCTGAATTGACAGATGAACAGCGCGAGCGTTTGAAAAGCATTGCACTTGATGGTGTCGGTCATTCATATCATTTCGTCGGCGTCGCATTGCAAGCACCATTCATGGTCACGCGTCGCGCGTGCGAAATTCCACTGATGCCAAACCTGACGCGACAAGCTTGTTACGGTACACTGGCAGCCGTACAAATGCCATTTCCTGGAGGTGATAAATCGTTTTGCTCGCAATATGTGCTGAATGTATTTCAGGAAGCCGGCGTGCCGTTGACGGATGCACGTGCGCATTGGGTCAGCCCACGCGACTTGATGCACATGCGCGAAAATGATGTGCCTGGCTTTGATCCGCATTTGCAATTGCGTTACGTCGGCCATCTCAAACAAGCGCCCATTGCATTACAATAAAAACAAAACAATATCCAATCACAATATGCCTGCAACAGCTATCAACCCCGCCATCTTTCGCGCCCGTCGCGAAAAGCTATTGAAAACGCTGTTTGAAAAACATGGTTCTGCGGTCGTGCTAATGCCAACGGCGCCCGAAGTCATGCGCAATCGCGACACCGCGTTTCCGTTCCGCGCCGAAAGTTATTTTTATTATCTTTCTGCGTTCACCGAACCAGAAGCGGTGCTGGCGCTGTGCGTCGATTCACAGCAAAATACCCGCCATATTCTATTTTGCCGCGAAAAACACGAGGAACGGGAAATCTGGGAAGGCTTTCGTTATGGGCCACAGGAAGCTTGCTCAATATTTGCTTTTGACGAAGCACACCCCATCAGCGCGTTGCCCGAGATGCTACCTGCGCTACTAACCAATCCGCGTGCGCTTTATACGCCACTCGGTCTTTTCCCCAATTGGGATCAACGCATCACGCAAACATTGACTCAAGTACGTGCGCAACTGCGCGGCGGCGATCGTCCACCTGCGATCATTCTTGATGTGCGCGATACGCTGGATACGATGCGCATCATCAAAGACGAGCATGAAATCGCACTAATGCGGCAAGCTGCGACGATCAGCGCACAAGCACATATTCGTGCAATGCGAACCGCGCGTCCCGGGCAATATGAATATCAGGTTGAAGCCGAGCTCGTTTACGAGTTTCTGAAAAATGGAGCGCAGACAGCAGCATACCCATCTATCGTTGCCAGCAGTGAAAACGCCTGTGTGATGCACTACTCTGCGAATCAGCGCCAAATGAATGACGGCGATTTGTTGTTGATCGATGCCGGTTGCGAATACCAATATTACGCCAGCGATATCACGCGCACCTTTCCCGTTGGTAAGCGCTTCACGGCGGCACAGAAAGATGTATATGAAATCGTGCTCGCCGCGCAGCAGGCCTGCTTCGATGCATTGAAGCCCGGCGCGTCTTCATCGGCTTATCATGAAGCAGCCGAGCGCGTGCTGGCGCAGGGAATGCTTGATCTTAAATTATTGCAAGGCTCATTGGATGAAGTGCTTGAATCGGGCGCATTTCGTCGTTTTTACATGCACCGCGCCGGACATTGGCTGGGCATGGATGTCCACGATGCGGGTGCGTATCGCGAAGAGGATGTTTCACAAACACCGGTAAAACTCGCGCCGGGTATGGTGCTCACCGTTGAGCCTGGGCTTTATATCCGCGCCACGGATGACATTCCCGCCGCGTTACACAATATCGGCGTGCGGATTGAGGATGACGTACTGATTACACAAATGGGCATTGAGATCATAACCGAGAGCACGCCAAAATCCATTGCTGATATTGAAGCACTGCGCCAGTCCGTATCATGATGTTTTTTCGACTATTTTCAGTCGAGTATTTTTGTAACAACGACAAATATCAAAATAATTCTTTTCAAACCCAAGAGGTTTATTTGTCGTTGTTTGCTTGAATAGCCGAGAAGCGATTCCTCAAAAAGCATACAACACGAATATTTTTTCTGAACCGTATATAATACGAATCATGTTGTTATCGTCTCGGAAACGTCCCCATTTCGCGCTGGACGAATTACGAATGAAAGGGCAAGCGCATGAGTTCGATGCCGAGTTTCTGGCTTTCTCGCGCGAAGAATCATTACGCTATTTCCAAATGCGCGGCATCAATGACGACAAAGTCGTTGATCATATCTGGCGGGAAAGTGAAGGCTGGGCCGCCGCACTCTGGCTCAACCTGCAAAGTTACCTCAAGCACGGTGCCGAAAGCTTATCGTCGCAATACAGCATTGATGATCTTTTTGAAAAAGCCATTTTTTCCGGCTACGCTCCCGACGATCAAAAGCTTTTGATGCAGTTGGCTACCGTACCATCCTTCACTGCCGATCAGGCCGCCTATATCAGTAATATTGGCAATGCTGCACAGCATTTGATCAGACTTTATCAGGATAACGCCATGCTGACGCTCGATGCCTCCGGACAATACCGCATGCACAGCATGTTCCGGCACTATCTGGTCAAAAAACTGGCGATGAGCGAAGTCATCGACAGTAAAGCATTATTTCGACGCGTTGCGCAAAGTCATCTTGACGCAAGCAATTTGCTCCCCGCATTGCAGGCATTCAGAGAAGCGGGTGATGAGCAAGACTATTCACAAATATTGAATATCTTCAGCCGATCGATTGATCCTTCATTGATGCGCTTTGATCCCGATACCCTTTTATCCATCATGGCTGCCATCCCATGGTCTATTCGCCTTCAGCAACCGATTGCCTACTTGAACTTCATCTACTGCTACATGACCAACTACGATATCCATCAGGGTATTCCGTTGTTGATTGAAGCCGAGCAATATTTTTCCGATACTCCGTTGCTAACCAAAAAGCAGAAAAAGCTTATTCGCGGCGAAATCATTCTGATCAAGAGTTTGTTTGCCATCAATGATTTTCAGACCATGCGCGATATATATGCTGAAGCACATACGCTATTGGGTGGACGTTCATCCATTTCTCGCAAAAACCTGATTTGGATCTTTGGCTCTCCGCATATCATTTTTCAATACCTGCGCGAGCCTGGACAACTTCAGACATTCGTCACGATGATTCATGAAGATCTGCATTATTTTCAGGAACTAGCCGAAGGGTCATCCGCCGGCGCGGAAGATATTGCCTCTGCAGAACTCGCATTGGAGACCGGCGACTTTGGCTCGGTCAAAGTCCACTTATTGAAATCCTTGTACCACGCAAAAACCCATGATCAGGTCGCCACTTATGTCCCGGCTACCTTTACCGAAGCGCGCATGCTCTTGGCACAGGGCGACAGTGCTTCCGCTCAATCGCTTTTCAAGGAATTGGAAAAACAAATACTACCCATTGGGAACAATGTTCTGAATACCGCATATGATTTGGCCGTTGGATATTGCGCCGCCTGCCTCGGACATTTTGACGCAATTCCAGAATGGCTGCGTGCCGGCTCCTTTGAAGCAACACCTACTATTCGGCACGGATTGGGATTTGCTCACATTGTGTACGCCAAAGCTTTGCTTTTACAAAACGATTATCAGCGCCTCTTGGCGTACGCACAAAGCATGCCTCATTTTTTCGAGCGCCATCACAACCTATTGGGATTCATTCATGCCTATACACTCGAAGCCATCGCTATTTATAAAACCGAAGGATTAACCGCTTCACTCCCCGTTATCCAAAAGGCAATTGATCTGGCGCGTCCGGATCACATCGTTTTGACGATTGCGGAATACGGTGAACACATCCTGCCTATCATCAAAAAAATTCGCAACGACAACGACGATTATGTATCTTCGTTGCTTCATCTCACGGAGCTTTATGTCCGTGCCAATTCAAATCGTGGGGGAAAAATCAAAGAGCCACACTTGACGCGGCGGGAAAAAGAAATTTTACAACTGGTCGCCAAGGGAAAAAGCAACCAAAACATCGCGACGTATCTTGATATTTCACCGCATACCGTCGCCAAGACATTATCCAATATTTACCAAAAACTGAATACGAAGAACCGAATTGAAGCGATCCGCAAATATCGACAGCAGGTTGACAAGCGTGATCTCTGATAACGGCTTTCTGTGCACAGTGGACAGCGAGCTATCTAACGATGCATTTTCATATACGCGGTTAGCTCGATACTCTGGTCCTCGTCGTAGCTGCGCGATGTTCCCGTAAAATTGTATGTTTCATCTCTTGACCAAGGCTGTTTATCATTATTGGTACTGTTGGCGTATTGCATTTCGCGGAGATTGCCAAAACGTGCGTCAACCACGGTGTCAAAATAATGGTCGAGAAAATTGGCTAACGCCGATGTCAGCCCGGTAATCACCATCACATTTCGTGAGCGCTCAACATAAGTCCCAGAAGTAGCGCCCGGTTCCCGCCATTTGACATTCTGAAAACACACCTTCAGATCATGCGGCAAACCATTACTGTCGAGATAAACATAACGATCCTCACGCCCCTCAGCGCGACCAGCGGGCAAAGCCATACCTGCCGCCAACATCGTGTTGCGGAGTGTCGTGTCACATAACTCTGTTCCCGAACTCCCCGATGCGCAACTTTTATTAATGCATCCCGTTGGTACACTCACGTTATCCGCCGGCACGACACCGACTCCGGCAACATAACTGTCGTATGCCAACAACCACCCTTGAATAAACTCGCTGGCGATCCGCTGATGAACGGCATTGCGGTGGACATCCTTACCGATGGTAACCGCACCGATGATCAAGGCAATCACAACCAGCACGATGGCGAGTTCGAGCAATGAAAAACCGCGCATTGTCGCATGTTTCCTCTTCCGCTGTTTCGCGTCGATGAATACAAACATCTTTCTCTCCTTAGGTTGGCTTTTCATTTCAGCCAACCATCACCACTATCTATTTTCCTATATAAAGACCTTTTCCATCTGCGGTCTCAACATCATCCAATAATTGTTCAGCAAAGTTTTTTGCGGACGCCCTTAAAACCTGGGAATACACATAGCGCTGTTCCGCCATTCCCACCACCTCAACCGCCTGAACCAATGACATGATTGCCGGAGCAATAACCGTTGCAGCCGCGGCAACCATTGCTACCGCCGCCGCAACTGATGTTCCCAACCCATAAAGAGCAACATCAGCAACGGCATGAGAAACAGCTGCGGCGGCATCAAGAATGGCGCCGACTGCATTAAGAATGCCGGCAACGGCAATATCTCGCTGCGCTTCAGCCAGTGCAAGCGCTTGTTCAAGTACCTGCTCCATATCATATAGGCCACGGTATAACATGACGGCTGCTGTTGCTGCATTAGGATGCGCATGTCCAATTGAGGCCATCGCTTCGCCACACTCAAGGCGATTCCAAAGTGTTCCCAAGCTGATTGCTCGTGTTCGATCATCATTTTCGTAATTCTGGTCTTGCTGCGGCGGATCAAAAGACAAAGCGGTAGTCTGCGTACCGTCAAATAAATTATTATCGCCACTCATGTCCAATGTACCCGGCAAAGCCAATGCGTATGCGATTTGTCTCGGCTGTCCATTAATGAGTACATGAACGTGATTCCTTATACCACTAGCGTCAGGGGATGGGTCTTCCGCCACACGAAGCGCCCAGCAGAAATCCAAACCATTTTGTTTCCCCAACTTGACGTTGTATGCTTCTACAGGCAGGTAAGTGCGCGATCCCACGTCAATGGTTGTTGTAAGGACAGGCAAACTTTTTTTAAATGCTCCATCCGCTGCGTTCGCATTATCCATACTGGCCACTAACGGAAAAAACCGATCAGTGATCGTTGCCAAATCAGCTCTTCTTGGTAATGGGGGAGTGGGATCATCAGTAGCGGCCTCTGGATCCACTATCTCAGTAGTTCGACGCAGAACACCATAACGAATCTGTCCTGCACGGGCATCAGCAAGCCCCAATGTTCTATAAGGTAAAGTTCCGACCTGGTTCTCTATTGCGCAATCTTCCATTCCATCTTGATTGGTATCCGGACACGGCAAACGATGGTATGACATAGCAAACCCCGTCAGCGTCCAATCAGCTCGTTCCAGCAACGAGTAATTCGTTACCTCGGCCTGTTTTTGAATCTGTGCGCCAATAAATTTCCACGTCAGCGTCGTCAGTAAGCCTAGAATCAGGACAATGATCGCTAACTCCAGCAATGAAAATCCATCCGTTTTTTTTCTCATGGCAGGAGCCCTTTCGAATTCACCATTACCGCCCGCCGAGCTGTTGTATCAGCTGTTTCCAACATCTTATGAGCATGAACCTCGGCCTCGATCCGCATTGCTCCTGCTTCATCAACCCCTTCCGCTGCTGCTACCAAACTATTAACAGCAAACCCTATCTCGACAATAGAACCAGCAATAGCTACAGCAGCAACCACAGCAGCAGCAGCCAGCAAAACGACACCAACACCCTCATCCACCGTGAGGACACCTGCCGCCGTAGTAAAAACAGCGCTCGCTATTGAGGCCACTAAATTAAAAACGCCAAGAACAACGCCTGCATTGGCCGCTTGCAAATCAAGAAAGGCCACGTCGTATGCAAAAGCACGAAACTGAAGAAAAGCCAACGCGAAAAGATAATGGTCATACGCAGCACGCGCTGTGTGCGCCGCACCGTTAGCTCGCGATAGGTATGAAGGACACGAAAGGCGCGTTGCCAATTCACCAAATCCGGTAGCCAGAACATGATCGTCGTAATCGTGCGCCACAGCTTTGCCTGGCATTTCAAAGACCGCGGTATCGGAGGCATTTGTTAAATCGAAAAAACTGCCATTGTTATCAGCGTCGCCTATCCCCGGATGGACAAGGAGGTAGGCAACCGGTACACTACCCGCTCTTAGAAAAGCCGAAGAAGGCCCACTGCCGTGAATATCGTACAATGCTGTACAGAAATCCAAGCCATTTACCAGCGTTTCCATCCCACCAAAACCTGGATCTGTGCGTACAAACTTCACATTATCTAGCGTGGAAAGATTTTTGATGTCGATGTCGTCCAGATCGCCAAAATCAAAACTGCTTTCATATTCTGGCGGAATGCCTATTGTGTCAGGATCAAACCCTGAAAAATCATAAGCATTGGCTTTGGATAATGGCCATTCCGTCTCACCAGTCGGATTCTTTGGCAATAAAGGAGTATGGCGATTCGATGCGGCTGTTAAGTTTTTCGCGCCACCCTCTTCATAAACACCATAACGCAGTAATTCTTGAGAGCGGATGCCCAGAGTTTGAAAGGGGAAACCACCAACGCTTACCGCACACCCATTGTCTTCAGAATTACGATCTTCTTTTCCATCACCATTGATGTCCGGGCACGGCAAACGATAATATGCCATCACGAAACCGATGATGGCTTCGTCAGCTAATGCCAACTGCGCCTGCACGGGCTGCGTTTCATCAATACTGCGCCATTGCGGGATGAATTTCCATAAAGCGATAGCCAACAAACCTACGATGACCAGCACTATCGCCATTTCCAAGAGAGAGAAACCCCTCTGTGCATTTTTTCGTCGAATGGCTTTCGTCGTATTCATTGCAAGACACTCCTTTTATCGACCTTGCGCAGCACTTCTTTGGCATTATCCACGCCCCAAACAACGACCGCCCCATCGGTTCCCGGCGCACAGGCATCTGCCCCTGTATTAGGAACATCTGTGTTAAAACTATTAAATCGACTCTCTGCCTCCTGATAGAGTTCATATTTGCGTTGATAATCAAGCCATACTGAATAATAATAATCTTCACAAAATAAATCATCATCGGCAAGAAGTTGACAAATGAATAAGTTTCCTCCATGCTCTATTTCGAAATACTGAGATCGGATAAGACGACGAGAACTTGAACACAATTCCTGATATTTACTATTGCAATTGATGGTTGCCGCCCCTGATGGGTTGGTACAATCAACCTGAACGTTGGATACCGAAGACGGTAAGGCATTCGCCGCATTCACCATGTTATTTTTGGCGTTGGTGACTGCTGCTCTCAAAGCACTTAATTGGCCATTAAGTGCACTTCTCTCGGAAGTTGCCTCATTTTTTTGTTTATTATACTCTGTCAACAAATTATTTTTATATTTCTCGGCTGCGCTGTTGATTTCCGACTCAGTATATTTACCAGTGTCTCGCAACAGATCTTTGTATTCATCAACCTGATCATCGATATTGGCAATACTGTTATTTATGTTATTGATTTTTTTATCTAACGTTTTGATTTTCTCTTCTGCCTCCGCTAATGCTACTTCCGCATCTCGCCTCGGTGTAAATAAACTTGAGTAGGAATAAAATTCGTAATATGCGTTTCTGACTGTGGAAAAATTACATGATTGATATGTAAAAGTGGGTTCCGTACACGCCGTACTAGGAGGGATTATCGGTGTAACGCTCTGATTTTGGACACTGCCTAATCCGCGATAGCAAGCATCGACAGCATCTTCCGTATCTTTAAATTTTTCATATGCTCTATCATAGGCTTTCTTGGCATTATCGCGTTCTTTCTTCAATTCATCTTTGGCCCGATCCATTTGCTGTTGAAGTTCTTCTTCGTCCAAATTGTCCTCAATATTTTGACAAAACTCCTCCATCAGCGATTCATCACCACCCAATCGACTAACGACCAAGCCGGCCTTGACCGCGCCAGAAATCAACATGCCCAATCCGGCAATATTGACCGCTATTGCGGCTATGGATAGAGCCAAAGCGATTCCATAAGCAACGATTGCAACCCACGCTCCAGCATGCAAGCCAAGCGAAGCAATTGCAGCTGCTATCGCTTTAGCCATGCCAATCCCATCGGCCACCACAGAAAGTATTGAGACCGTGACGGCCACGGCAGAAAGTACTGCTTGAACGATCGCGAATGCCATAACTTCTTCAGCATTACCTCTAACAAAGTCGTATTGATCCGCGACTTTCTCAATGACATTCACCGCCAACGCAACGGATTGAACTGAAGCCAGCATCGGTGCGGCAACACCCTCTCGGTTATATTCAACAACCAGCTCACTGGGAACATTAAAATCAGGAATAATATCCAAAATCGGCGCGATCGTATCGTAAACAAGGCCTGTAAGACCACCAAACGAACCATTGGCCAGATCATCCACATGATAACCAGAAACCACATAATGCACCGGTTGACAACCAAAAGCCGACATCAGTGATGGCAAATCGCGGACAAAAACGTAATCGTTATAGTTATAACCGTGCACTCGATCAGGCGCTTCCATTTGCGGATTCGCACTTGCATTGGTCGCCTCAAATCGATCATTGTTACCCGAAGCATCACCCAGCCCCGGTGCAGCAATGCCATAGGCCACGTTCACCACCGTGCTTCCACGCAAGTAATGTGCATAGCTGGATGAAGCGCCCGGATGAATCTGTTGCACATAGGCGAGACGCATCGTTTCGCACATGTCAAGACCGTTACGGGCATCAAAACCATAACGGTCAACAAAACGCCCGTCGTGTGCATCACTATCAACGATTTCGTTTTTGTCGTTCTCTACATCCACGTCCCAGGCCATCGGCTCAAAACTGTCGAAGGGAAGGCTGCGCGCAGTCGCGACATCGAATTCTGCAAGGTCTGCAGAAAAATTGGTCCCTGCTGATTTTGTCGGATTGCGATACACCATATACCGCATCGGCAACAAGCCGGGTTCGTACATGGTTGCGTCGAGATTCAATGCTTTGGCGGGCAACCAGCCCTTGGCGATTGAGCAATCTTCATCACCGTCCGGCGTTGCTGCCGGACAGGGCAGACGATGGTGAATCGATGCAAAGCCTATTAATGCTTTATCCGTCCAAAGTAATGCTTCTTTCTGGCTGCTGGCGACTTCGCTCGGTATCTGTGCACGAAAATAGCTGATCCCCGCCATCAGCGCGCCGCCCAGCAACAAGAGCAGCAAGGCAATGGTGAGCAGACTGACGCCTTGTTGTCGTTTCTTGTTATTCAGCGAGTTTTGTCTGGCGGAAAGCATGGTAACTCCTCAGGCTCCCGGCATCGCCATGGACTGTCGGATCAGGTCGTACACCGGAAGCAGTAAGACAACAACGATAAAGATGAACAAAACACCCGCCAGCAGAATGACTGCCGGTTTGATGATTTCCGACAGCGAGGCGATCAGGTGATCAAGACGTTGTCGATATTCCGCCGCCAGATATTCAAGCTGTTCATCCAACGTACCCGTGTCTTCACCGACCGCGATCATGCGCAATGCAAGTGGTGGGAAACGGTCGGTCATGCGCATGGCGACATTCAGCCGTTCGCCGCGTTCAATCACACCACGAATATCGCCGAGGCTTTCTTTGTAATACTCATCTTTGGTGGAACGTTCAAGAATTTTCAAACTTTGCACCATGTCCAGCCCGGCACGAATCAGCAACGCCAGATGCTCGGTCAAAAAAGCCATGCCCGAGGTACGCAGCAATATGCCGCTGATCGGCAAACGATGGCCGACGCTGAACAACCATGTGCGCGCACGTTTACTGTAGCGGAAAATCAGCCAGGGCACGATGATGATCGCCGCAACTATTGCCAGACTGAGCATGAAGTTTGCCGCCAGCCATTCCGAAAAACGAATCACCGCCATCGTCAGCGGTGGCATTTTGGCGTGCAGTTGTTTGAAAAGTTCTGAAAGGTTGGGAATAACATAATACAGCCAGAAAGCGGCAGCACCGATAATTGCGGCAAAAACGAAGATGGGGTAAATCAATGCTCGTCTGACATTTCGTCCCATGGATGTGATGCGTTCCAGATGCCCGGACGCTTCCATGAACATCTTGTCGAGTGTTCCGCTTTCATTACCAATATCGACCAGATTGCACACGATTTCGGGAAAAAGATCGGGGTGGCGCGCAAATGCCTGACTGACCGTCGCGCCGCCTTCGAGCTCTTCATACAATAGTGTGGCCGCAGCCGCCGTGCCCGACGAAGTACCAAAGCGAACTTCCGCCGCAATGGTACGCAGCCCCTCAATAATCGGGATGCCGCTGCGCAACATCAAAGATAAATCACGCAAAAGGCCGCTCAAGTCTTCCGTTGTGATCGTCGGCGAAAACAGGCTACCCAAAAAGCGCAAGATGTGATTGAGCCAATCGGGGAAACGATAAAGCGACAACACCACCGCGTTATGACGACGTTCCAACCAGAGTTGCGCGGAAAAATCGCGCTCCACCATGAAATTCGAAACGCCCGTCCTGGTTTTTCCATCGGCCAATAATAGGCGGTAATAATAAAGGTGCGTGTTCATCCAGCCACCCCTTCACCGACCACGCGCCGTATTTCGTCAAGCGTCGTTTGTCCGTGACGAACACGCCATTTTGCCTGCTCAAGCAAGCTTGTAAATCCACCTTCAATGGCTTTATTGTGAAGCGTTTCCCGGTTGACGCCATCCGCGATGCCATTCGCCAGTGATTGGTCGATTTCGAGAATTTCATAAACCGGCAGACGACCGAGATATCCGCTGAATCCGCATGCTTCACAGCCTACACCGCGCAATGCCGTAATGGCTCCGTTGCCGCCGAGCCACTTCTTCTCATCATCACTCAAAATGATTTCCGCACTGCGATGCGGACAATTACGCCGCACCAGGCGCTGACTGATCACTGCCACCAGGTTATCGGCGATCATTTGTGCGTCGAGGCCAAGCGGGCTCAATCGCGGCACCACACCGAAGGCGCTGGAAACGTGCAACGTTGACAATACGAGATGTCCGGTTGCCGCCGCTTCGAGTGCGGCCAGTGCCGTTTCTTTATCGCGAATTTCGCCGATCAATATTACGTCCGGATCGTGTCGCAAGAAAAAGCGTAACGCGTTGCTGAAATCATAACCGGCGCGCCGGTTAACCTCCGTCTGTGCCGCGCCCGGAACGCGGTATTCAATGGGGTCTTCCACCGTCAACACGTTGCTTTCCACCAGCGATTGAATTTGCAACGCGGCGTGCATGGTGGTACTTTTCCCCGAACCGGTCGGGCCGGTAATCAAAATCATCCCCGATGGTTTCGCGAAAAGCCGTTCCAGCGCCGCAACATCGTTTTTCAAAAAGCCCAATTGTTCCAAACCCGACAACTCGCTGCGCTCAGGAAGCAAACGCAACACCACGCGCTCGCCAAATTCACTGCACAAAACTGAAACGCGAACCGCAAACGGCATATCGAGAATCGTCGTATGGAAGCTGCCATCTTGCGGACGCCGTTGTTCGGAAATATCCATTTCCGCCATGAGCTTGATATAAATAATCAGCCGCATCAGCGAACAGGGCAGCGCCATGATCGGACGTAACACACCGTCGATACGGAAGAACAAATGCAGGCTGGATGCCGAAGGCGACAGGTGAATGTCGGTCGCTCTTTCATGCACAGCTTTGTGCAGTAGATAATCGAGAAACTTTTCCGGGCTGTACGCGTGATCAACGTCGTCCGCCAAACGACGCGCTTCCTGATTCAGCAGTGACTCAATCGAATGTTGCGCGAAATAGAATACTTCGCGAATATATTGCGAAACGCGCGTAAATTCGCCTTGCAGGAAGCGACACGTCAACCCCGTTCGATGCATCACCAATTCGGAAACATGCGCTTCATCGCTGTCGCCCAGCAAAACCTCCAGTTCGCTGTTGACGCGACGGATCGGCAAAAATCCGTTAAGCAAACAAAGCTCGCGATTGAAATGTCCGAAAGTGTCCGGATCGGGCGTCGGAAAATCTTCGTGCGCAACAAACGGAATGTTTTTCTCTGCCGCCAACTCTTCGGCGACATGATATTCCTGAACCAATCCGTGTTTGACCAGCAACGTGCCCAAACGCAATTTTTCAACGCTCTGCTTTTGCAATGCGTACTGAAATTGCCGCGGCGTCAGTAAACCGCGGCTCAACAAACGCTCGCCGAGGCGGAGCGAGACACCCGTTGTTTGATTAATCAAATGATCGGTAAATGCTTTGTCGTTCATCGTCGCTCTTCTATCGTTTGCTGTTTTCAATGAGTCAATACGGCCAACGTTCAATAAGGTCGCACCAAGCCAAAAGCCTGCCGCACTGCGTTAAGTTGCTCGGAATCGGGGTGATGGTTGGCGAGATTATTCAGAATCTTCTTTGCTTCATCAACTCGTCCCGCACGCGCTTCGAGAATCGCCAGGTTGATTCCGGCGTTTTCATCATTGGTTGTTCGATCCAACATTTGGCGATAAAGTTTCCTCGCTTCGCTGTCATCACCTGACGATACTGCATACCAAGCACGCATCCGCAACAACGTCAAACTTTGATCGGGGAGAAGCTGCGTCATGATCTTGATCTGCGATTCAGCTTCGGCAAAATTATTATTATATATCGCCTCATTGCAGCGATGAACAAGATTCATGATTACCAACTCGTGATCGGTCGATGGTCGAACCGTCGTATCGTCGCGTACCGACAAAACATCCTTCGACAGCAAACCCGCAGAGCCCGTGCCAATATTGATCGGATCCGGCATTTTCACCTGTGGCGTACTCTGCGTTTCGGCTTGCTGATCTGTTGCCGCGCTCTTTTCCGCCGCACCAACACCGCCAACCATCAAGACGCCGACAGCGAAAAGTAATATTGGCGCAAGTGGCTTGTTCAGTTTGCGGCTCATATCATCCTCACTCTCAAAACGATGACCAGCTCACGACTCTTGTGCGCCTTGGTCTCCTCGCTGAACACATTGCCGACAACGGGGATATCCGACAAGCCGGGCAAGCCGTTTTTATCCGACGATGCGTTTTGGTCGATCAAGCCCCCGATCAGAACCATATCGCCATCGCCCAGATTGAGCGTCGTGGTCAACCCCTTGTAATGGATCATCGGCAGCGTGACATAATTGCCGCCGCCCACCTCAACCATCTGCAAGCTTTCGGGAACAACTTCCGTTTGCATCGGGTGAATCAATAATTCGATTCGCGCATTTTCGTGGATGTATGGAATCACACCAACGACAACGCCCGAGAAAAGCGCGTCGGTTTCAACATCGGAGGTCGTTGTCGATGCGCCACCGCCTGGAACGTTAACGGTAGAACTGGTTTTGGAAATATAACGAATATTGGTTCCAACGCTCAGAAGTGCCGGTGTTCCGTTACGTACGCGAACACTCGGATTCGACAGAATACGCAAATCACCAAACGAACTCAGTGCTTTCAACGTTGCCGAGAAGCGATCGTCGCCATAACTCAGCCCAAGCCCGCGATCACCGCCGGGCTGGCCGATGATTTGCGCAGGAATATTGATGATCCGATCCGGCAATGACGCGCCCGGGAAAAGTGAGGAACCTTCCTGCAATTGCAGTGGATTCGTTCCATAAATGCCCGCAACATTGTGCCGCAACAATGTCCAGTCCACGCCAAACTGATAACCATCGTTCAATTGAACATCAATCAATTGCGCCTCAACCTGAATCTGGCGTCGCAATACCGTTTTATTACGTTCAACCAATTTTCCGATAGAACGCATCTGCGACGGACGCGCTTTGACAAACAATGCGCCCGTCAATCGATTGAGGCTGTACGCAACAGGAACTTCCGGCGGCAATTCTCTTTGAACAACATTACCGTCGGCATCCAACGTGGCAGCAATCTTCGGCATCATTTGTTGCCGCTGATCATCCACGCGTCCATCCGCTTTCCCCAGAATCTGTTTGACGCCGCGCTCCAATTCTTCATACGGGTCGATCTGTTTGGAAGAGTTTCCTTTGACGCTGAAATCAGCGCGCAACGTGTCGTTGGTGGTTCCCGAACTGCCCGAGCCACCCGAAGATGTGTTGTTGCCGAACACGTCACCGCCCGAGGAAAGGTCAATGGATAAATTGGTGTTCAGAAAACCGACATTGAAAATTCTTTCTTCAAGCATGTTGATCACCAATGCGCCATTGCGGACATCACCATGCAGATCGAACGTCTCAAGAATATGGTTATAAACTTCGCGCGCCGTCACATTCCGCAGATAAAGGCTCGTCTTGTTTTTCTGCTGAAGCACCAGCGGATCCACGATCAGATTCATATCCAATTGGTCGGCCAGTGTCCACAACAGTTTGCCGATATCGGTATCGTACATATTGATCGTCACGATCTTGTTTTCCAACGGATCGTATTGAGGCGGAACCGGTTTGGCCGCGATTTCAAAAGCTGCCACGCGTTCCAGTTCTTCCCTTAACTGATCATAATTTGCCGTCAGCTTTTCCGATTCGCCGACAACCGTTTTGTTCATTCCCTTCACCGGGATGGGTTCCTTGGCTTCCAACGCGTCGAAGCTTCGATAAGTACCGCAACCGTTCAGGAAAAGAACTGCAACAGCACAACCGACAAGAGCTTTCAGCGGCGCTTTCGATACAGAGTGCGCCGCGGCGCATAAAGGATTCCTTCTCATGTTTCTTCCTCAGTAGGTCTTAAAGTCAATTAATATGTTCCGTTAACCAACCGATGAGCGCACTGGGCGACTCAACGGCAACCACATCATCGTAATTCCAAGCCAAAGGCTGCAAAGGTGAAGCGACACATCTCGTATTATTCGCATTCACGCCATCAAGCAAATCCCCGCTACTGTCCTGATCACGATCCGTGTTCGGCACAATCAGAACGAAAGCCGGATGCGTCGAAACACCGGTACCACAATTGGACGATCCATCCGCGTTAACGCCCGCAACGAAAATGTGCGTGTTGCTGACCGTTGTGGGGATTGCCATCAGCGCCGTAATTGCATCGCCGAGATTCCGATAATCCGGTTCGCCTTCTTGATCGCCGGTACGCTCTTCCAGAAACGTAATATCGTTTGGTGATGCCGTGCGATAAACACCGTACGTCATCCGATTTTCGTCACTCGGTGTCAGGTTGAGTGTGTAATAGGGAACAAAACTGATTTCTGTATTTGTTGCGCAGCGCCCGTCCGTTCCACGATTCTCGTAGCCATCTCCGCTCGTATCCGGACATGGCAGCCGTTTGTTGGCAAGCAAATAATAGCGCAGCGCCTCACGCACTGCCTCTGCTTCTGCTCTGGCCTGCTGCTGTTGGCGTACATCATCAGCACCCGAAAAAGCAAAATTGGCGAGCAGACTCAACACGCCGATCACCACCAGAACAAGAGCCAGTTCCAGAAGGGTAAAGCCGCATTGCCGCACGCCACTATTGCCCGAGACCATTTCATGACCCCTTCTATTCCTTCTGCGTATCGACAGCGGGTGGCATCGGTGGATTTCCCGGAGCACCTCCCGCTAAAATATTGGTTTTCAGTCTTCCCTGCATCGCCTGAATTTCTTTCGTGATTTCAAGAATCCGATTTTGATCCGGCGACGGTCTTTTGCTCTCGATCTCCAATTCCTTGGCAAGCGCTTGCACTTCTTGCGCCACCTGCAAATTCTCGCGAAGAACATTGAGATCAACACCGCCGATCACCGCCGTTCCCTGAATGTCAATGAGTTCACCGAGAAGTTGATCCAACTCATCAATATCGGGCGTTTTGCCGGGGCCGGAAATTTCCTTGAAACGCGCTTGCAGTTCTTTCAATCGTGCCATCTTGTCCTCTTGCGCGTGGCGCTCCGTGCGCATGGTCGGCGCGTCTTTGCTGATCGGCGCATCTTGCAAATAACGGTTCAGTTCAGGCGATACTGGCGTTTGTTGCGTTGTTGTCGTCGGTCGCGTTGTCGCCGGAGGCGCTGCTCTCTGCGCTGGTGTGCTCACCGCATTGCCGGTCGGTGCAGATGTTGCCGGTGCTGCCGGACTGTTGTACACAACAAATAAAACCGCCGCCAAGGCAACAATCACCACGCACAGAACAACGATTATCATCGTCTGAAGCTTAACCATCGTCGTCATTATTTTTCTCCTGTACCCGAATAAGCCGATAACAGTTTCGGCACATGCAGGCTGTATTCTTTTTTGTTTTTGGTTATAACGACTGCGGTGTTATCAATCATGGTAACGCGAGAACCATCACCCAATAGCTCCCCCTCCTGAACAAAATCACCATTGATGATCGCGCGGCGAATATCGGGAGAAACATAAATAAAAGAAACCTGATATAAGTCTTGCACCGCCGTATCGACGATGGGCTTTGTCTGAATCAGCTTCTCTTCTTTCTTCACGGGCGATTCCACCGCAACCGGTGCCGCATAGCCGCTGCCGATGTAATCTTGTTGCGCAATCTGTGAAGAAAGCGCTTCAGCAAGACGGTTGATATCCGAGCGCGCCGTTTTATTTTGTTTCTCGTCACCAGCAACCGGAAAAACATTGCCATTTTCGGCATCGGCAGAGCGCAGCGTTACCGCTGCATGACGTGCCGGCAACAAACCATCGGCATCAAAAGAAAAATTGCCCGCCAGTTGCATATGTTCAATCCGCTGCAACGCTGCTTCTGTTTTCCGCAGTTCCGCGGCGACGTTGGAAGGTGGTCGCGCATTCGCATAGGATCGCGCCGTATATTGTGATTCCTGTTTCACCAGAAAACCCGCGACCGCAAAAATCGCCGCGATGCTGACCAGCAACACCAAGACACTGATATTTTTCATACTCCCGTCCCTTCATCGCCAACGGGCTGCAAACGATAAGCAAAGGAACCACTGCGACGGACATTGCTCCCCGACAGCGAGTCAACCGCTTGCGGCGCATAACCCAATCCGCGTAATTATTCGACAAACTCGGCAAGAGGTCTATCGCTGCCGCCTGTTTGCTCAACCCAGCCTTCAATCACGACGCTATTACTCTCCGGTTGCATATGCACACGCAAAATCTTGACGCTTTCGCCCGCAGCAAATCGCAAATTGCGCAAGAATCTATAAGGGTCAGCGCTTTCCTGCGCCTTGGCCATCAAATCGACAAAATCGCGAGTAGTGTAAAAACGCTTGTTTTGCTGTGCCGTTAACGCCTTTCCGTGCAGGTTTTGCGTGATTTTTTGGGTTGCCGAAACATTCTGTGCTGTTTGGACGGCAATGGTCTTCGCTTGCAACAACGATACCAATCCCCAGATAAACAGCCCCGCGGCAATAATTCCCGTACAGCAAGCAACGCGAACCAGATTTTTCTCGGCAAAATAATTGGCTTTGCTCGACAATGGATTAACGGCAAGCCTTTCCGAAAAATGCGACATCAGTTCTGTTAATGCCGTACGCGTCTGCCCGCCGCCTTTTTTCGCAAACGATTCCGTTGCGGCGACCTGCACATCAGCAGGTCCCACGCTTTCCCTGAACGCATTCGTCAAAGCGGTTTCGCTTTCGGCAGATAATGCGCTGTCCAGCAAATACCACTTCCATTTCACCAGGCGACCAATACCTTCCGGCTGTCGTTTTTGAACGCGCTCGCCCAACGTTCTGGCGGCGGCAAGCAAATCATCTTCGTGATCACTCAACGCCAGAACCGATAGATAATCCATCGTTTTCTGCCGTCGGACAAGAAGAGAAAAGCGTCGTCCCGAACGAAAAACCACGCCCTCATTTTCGGACGAAAGCAAATCGAACATCAGCGCCGTTTGGGGAATCAATAGGCAATGTTCCTTTTGCGCTTGCGTCCAGGATTGCATGCTTTGCCAGACGGTCATCGGCACCGCCGTATACAAAACCTGATAGCCGCCATCGGTCTGCGTTCCATAATGAACGAGAACTTTGACTTCGCCATCGATCAAACCATCATCGCGCAACCGTCGGCTGATCAGCGATTCGGCGTAACTGGATTTGTTGTTCACCACGGAAACGCCGCTGATCGCTCCGTCAAAATCGCTCAACACATAAACCGGCGACTCGATGCGCGGATAATCCAGCAACGGAGTCGCACGTTTGTTTTCAAACAAACTCCATTTGCCGTCCATGTGAAGAAGTACTGCGTTGTTCATTTTATCTCCCGGTACGGAATACGGATGTGCCGCGTACGGTTATCAATAATGGCGTATTGGAGCGCTCGGAAAGATTGAACAATCCTTCATCGTCACGCGTCACCGCAATATCAAACTCTTCAACGTTGAACAGGCGATTGTCCTTGCGCGCTACCGTCAGCAAAAGCTCATTGGCTTCGCCGCGCGAAATCTGCGCCTGCTTCAGATTAATGCGACGTTCAGCCCAACCGTCGGGCGACAAGCCATGTGCCGCCGCCGCTTGAACCATCTGTTGCGCTTTCTCGTTGAACAAAGCGACATCACGCGCTTCGTCTTCCCGCCACACCGCTTCCTGATATGCCTGCTCGCTGATCACGGCCTCCATCTGACTTTGTCGATACATCTGACGGGCGTAAGCGAAAAAGACTGTTGCCGCAAGCAACAGCAACAACATGATCACCGCCAGCAATACCCTTCTTTTTCGCCGCGTCTGCCATTGTTTCGAAAGAGATTGCGTTTTCATTGTTCCATGATCCATTGTGCTGTGAGAAGAACGACACGATCTTCATCGCGACCACTGCCCCGCCCATCTGCTGTTTGCAGCGAGGCCTCATCCTGAGCGTACGTATTATTGGCACTCCATTCGCGCCCCGGACGCTGGCTGGAAAGTTCCTGCGAATTCAACCGCGCATCTTGCTGACGAAAACGCCCTTCCAACGCATCGGCTTTACCGTCCACCAAACTGTCCAGATAACGCGCCAAGTCAGGCGTCAGCCCACGCAACACCATCACGTTGCCCGAACCGCTGATCGTCGAAGGCGGATTCCATTGAAAGCAGATCTGCAACTCGGTCGCGTTGCCGTTGCTGTCGTTATAAACATAACGATCTTCCGCCCCTTCGGCGCGTCCCGGCGGCATGCGAATGCCGATCTGTTTCATCAAGTCATGCAAATCCTGAAACGCCAATTCGCTGTCACCGACACCGACGGAGTTTTTTGGATAACCTTGCCCATGACAAATCTTCAGCCCCGTGTTGCTGTAGTTTTCCGGCAAGCCAGCAACCGTTCCCGACGTATTACCTTGTCCATCCGATGCACCGCCGATCACCGCTTCTTTTCCGTTGACCATGTATGTCGGTGCGATCTGGCTATCACCCAGCACCACACCAGTGCGCTGATAATATTCGTCGTAGTTTTTCTTCCACTCATAGACGAATTTGTTGGCAATCTTGTGATATTCCGCATTGCGTTGCACATCCTTGCCAATACTCAGACCGCCGATGATCAAGCCAACAATGATCAGAACAAACGCCAACTCCAACAAGGTGAAACCACGCTGCCTTGACATTTCGATTGCGAAAAGTTTTCGATACGCTTTCATGCTTATCGACTCCTGTTGGTTTATTGATTCATTTTGTAAATCGCGACAATGGTCTGCACTTGATCTTCGTCAAGTTGGTCTCCCAACTGAATAGCGCCCACATTAGTCGTAGCGTCATACACTTGCGTATTATTGACATCCCATTCAACACCCGCCACGTTTGCTGTGGTATTAGCGATGCCTTGCATGCGGAACACGCCTTCGCGCGCATCCGGTTTGCCGTCGATCATCTGATCAAGTGAGCGTGCCAAATCCGGTGTCAGCCCCGTAATCACCATCACATTGCCTGAACCGGCTGGCTCTGTTGGATTATTCCACTGAAAACAAACCTGTATTTCCTGCGGGTTGCCGTTGCTGTCGAGATAGACATAGCGATCCTCACGACCTTCGGCACGTCCAGGCGGCATGCGTACGCCAGCCCTCTGCATCAGATTACGTAAATCAAATTCCCCGTTAGTTCCTGGTGCCTGAACCGGTCTGCTCATCCTTTGCCCGGCCGCACCATGGCAAATCGCATTGGGGAGCGTTGCTGTACTCATGTTCCCGCCAGACACAACCGCGTCTGCACCGGCAGTAGCGTTAT
>DAISYG010000023.1:0-23839 GCA_036825435.1 Casimicrobiaceae bacterium
TCACGGCTTCCACCGTCAGTTTAGCAGGATGACACAGTTCAGATTACAGACTCGAACCTTGGTGTATTGATTATTTTTTTTATCAATATAATTTTTCTTTGCATCAGCAAGCTCCTTGAGAGCATTCTCCACAATTTGTGCATCTTTCTCGCTGATTGCGTTTTTAAGTCGATCAAGTTCAATCTCTTCAAGTAAAGAGGCAAGAATATCTTTGCGGCTGATAATATTTTTTCTTATTTCATACTTGATATTTTCGTTCTCTCGACGAAAAGCGAGTTTTTCGAGGCTCTTAAAATTCCAACAATTGGAGAGGTATGCAGCAAGTACAGCAAAAAAGCCGCCAACCAGAGAGCCAAATAATGCAAACAAAAATGAAGACATGATTTTCCTTTTCTCCTGTTATCAAGGACTACAATTAGCTTTTACTTGAAGTAAAAAACGGAGCTTCATGCTCCGTTTTTGTACCATCCCAACAATCACACCGGCACTACCGGAATCTTGCCGATCTTCTTCTGCCATTCGAGCGGGCCCATTTTGTGCAGTGAAACACCATTGCTGTCCACCGCGACGGTAACCGGCATGTCTTTCACTTCAAATTCGTAGATTGCTTCCATGCCGAGGTCTTCGAAGGCGAGCACTCTGGATTTCTTGATGGCCTTGGAGACGAGGTAGGCTGCGCCACCAACAGCGATCAGGTAAGCGGCCTTGTGTTTCTTGATCGCTTCGATGGCGACCGGGCCGCGCTCGGCCTTGCCGACCATGGCGATGAGTCCCTGGCTCAGCATGGCTTCGGTGAATTTGTCCATTCTCGTTGCCGTTGTCGGGCCTGCCGGGCCGACGGCTTCATCGCGTATCGGATCGACGGGGCCGACGTAATAGATCACGCGGTTTTTGAACGAGACGGGCAGTGGTTCGCCTTTGGCGATCATGTCGGCGATGCGTTTATGTGCGGCGTCGCGACCGGTGAGCATCTTGCCGTTCAGCAGCAGTCGTTCGCCTGGTGTCCAGCTTGCAACTTCTTCAGGTGTCAGGGTATCGAGGTTGACGCGTTTGGATTCACTGGACGGTGCCCAGGTAACTTTGGGCCAGCGTGATAAATCGGGCGGAGCCAATTCGGCGGGGCCACCGCCGTCCAGCGTGAAATGGATGTGGCGTGTGGCCGCGCAGTTGGGGATCATGCCTACGGGCAGGTTGGCGGCGTGGGTCGGGTAATCGAGGATTTTGACGTCGAGCACGGTGAACAATCCACCCAGGCCTTGCGCACCGATGCCCAATGCGTTGACCTTGTCGTAGATTTCGAGCCGCAGTTCCTCGACACGGTTATTGGGGCCGCGCTTGATCAGGTCGGCAATATCAATGGGATCCATCAGCGCTTCTTTGGCCATCAGCAAGGCTTTGTCCGCTGTGCCGCCAATGCCGATGCCGAGCATACCCGGCGGGCACCAGCCTGCGCCCATCGTGGGAACAGTTTTCACGACCCAATCGACCACGGAATCCGATGGGTTGAGCATCGCCAGTTTCGATTTGGCTTCGGAGCCGCCGCCTTTGGCGGCAA
This sequence comes from Casimicrobiaceae bacterium, assembly GCA_036825435.1. Taxonomy (GTDB): domain Bacteria; phylum Pseudomonadota; class Gammaproteobacteria; order Burkholderiales; family Casimicrobiaceae; genus UBA931. The sequence goes on from DAISYG010000023.1 coordinate 1,556, forward strand.
TGCGCACATCCACGGTGTTGCCGGGGACGAGGTCGTAATACACGACGGCGGGCGTGTTGTTCCGGGTATTCTTGCGCGCCCCGGCGGGGTCGGCGAGTACGGAATAGCGTAGGGGGTTGTCGGGGTTGGAGTAGGCACGGGCAACGCCTTCGTTGATCAAATCCAATACTGAACGGCTGTTGTCTTCAAAGCGCACATCCATGCCGATTTTGACGAACGCGGTCACGATGCCGGTATCCTGGCACATCGGGCGGTGGCCTTCGGCGCTCATGCGCGAATTGGTCAGAATCTGCGCGATGGCGTCTTTGGCGGCGGGTGATTGTTCCTGCTCATAGGCGCGTCCCAATGCCTCAATGTAATCAAGCGGATGGTAATAGGAAATATATTGCAATGCGTCAGCGATGCTGGAGATGAGGTCTTCGGTGCGGATCAACGTAGTGGACATGATTTTTTCCTTGGTGTGATGAGAAGCGAGCGGCGCAAGTCAATTTCGCGCGTTATCCATGGATGATAAATGAGATTTCAAAGTTTTTCATCATGCAAAAAGCGTTTTGAAAGCATTGCGATAACAGCAGGATTAATGGAAGGTGAAAGAAAATATTAGAAGCGGTGAAATTTATTCCTGAATATCATCGTAAAAGCGTACAAAAGTCCCTTATTGCACGACTTTTTGCGTCGTTTTAACCGCAAAAAATTTATTGTTTTGTGTCGGCAAAAATTGAAGTATGATTTTCCCGCAACCATGCTTTTGTCACAAGAGAAAAGCGGCAACCCAATCTTTTATTGAGGAGCACTTTTATGAGTACATTTCTGGAATCAATCAAGGAGAAAGCCACCAAGGTCAACAAGACGATTGTTTTCCCCGAGGGCGGAGACGAGCGGGTCGTGAAGGCGGCAGAAATCGTCACCAAGCAGAGGATTGCCAAAATCGTATTGCTGGGCAATGAGGCAGAGATCAAAAAACTGTGTCCGGACGTGAATCTGGACGGCGTCAAGATCGTTGATCCGAAAACGGTGGACATCAAACCGTACGCCAATACGCTGTACGAGCTGAGAAAAGCCAAGGGAATGACTCCGGAAGCGGCCGAAAAACAGGCGCGTGATGAGATGAGCCTCGGTGTGTTGATGGTGCAGATGGGCGAGGCGGATGGCATGGTTGGCGGTGCAGCGCACCCAACCAGCGATATGCTGCGTCCGGGTTTGCAGATCATCAAAACCGCGCCGGGTATCAGCACGGTCAGCAGTTGTTTCGTGATGGTGATGTCGGAAGATCGTCCGCAATATGGCGACAACGGTATTTTGATTTTTGGCGACTGTGCGGTGAACCCTAATCCGAACGCGGAGCAATTGGCATCGATTGCGATCGCTTCGGCGGAATCGGCGAAGAAAATTGCCGGTATGAACGAACCGCGCGTGGCGATGTTGTCTTTTTCAACCAAAGGTTCGGCGAAACATGAACTGGTCGATAAAGTTGTGCAGGCGACGGAATTGGTGAAACAACAAGCGCCCAATCTGGCGGTTGATGGCGAGCTTCAGTTTGATGCGGCGGTAGTGGAGCGTGTGGCGAAATCGAAAGCACCGGGCAGCCCAGTGGCGGGTAAAGCCAACGTATTCATCTTCCCGGATTTGCAAGCGGGCAACATCGGCTACAAAATGGTCGAGCGTTTGGCGGGCGCGGAAGCGATCGGCCCGATTTGCCAAGGGTTCAACAAACCGTTGAATGATTTATCGCGCGGTTGTTCCATCGACGATATTGTTAACGTAACCGCCATCACGGCGATGCAGGCGGCGGGCTGATTGACGTTAGCTTGCCGACAACGGCAGTCTTAACGAAATTGATCCGGATATTCCATATGGCGCGCGATCAATCGTGCGCGGATTGAGTTTCGTCTTTTTTGAAGAAAGGATTGACATGAAAATACTGGTGATCAACGCAGGGAGTTCTTCGCTGAAGTATCAATTGTTCGAGATGGACGATGAGTCCGTGCTCGCCAAAGGGATTTGTGAACGCATCGGTCAGAATGGGTCAACGCTGACGCATCACGGTAAAAAAGTATTGCGCATCGAACACGAAATGCCTTCGCATGTTCAAGCGATGGAGTATGTGCTGGAAAAGCTGGTCGATCCTGACGTGGGTGTGATCAAAAACATGTCGGAGATCAAGGCGGTGGGGCATCGCGTGCTGCTGAGCGGTGAAGAATACGATTCCAGCGTTTTGATCGACAAAAAAGTCATTGACGTGATCAAAAGCAATATTGGTTTGGGGCCGCTGCACATGCCCGCAAACCTGATGGGCATCGAAGCGTGTCGCGCGATCATGCCGCATGAGCCGATGGTTGCGGTGTTTGATAACACATTCCATTCAACGATGCCGGACTATGCGTATATGTATGCGATTCCGTATGAAGATTACAAAAAATACGGCGTTCGTAAATACGGTTTTCACGGCACCAGCCATCTGTATATTACCAGCGAAGCTACCAAGATCATGGAACGGAAAGACTTCAAACTGGTGGTTTGTCACCTCGGCAATGGTGCCAGTATTTCGGCGGTCAAGGACGGCAAGTGCATCGACACGTCGATGGGGCTGACGCCGTTGGAAGGTCTGGTGATGGGTACCCGCAGCGGTGATATTGATGCAGCGGCGGTGGAGTATCTGATGAGCAAAACCGAGATGAATGTTCACGAAACCATCAATTATCTGAACAAGAAGAGCGGATTGCTCGGCGTGAGTGGCGTCGGTTCCGACATGCGCGATTTGATCGAAGCGATGAAGCAGGGCAATGATCGTGCGCGTCTGGCGCTGGAGATGTTTGCATACCGCGTCAAGAAATACATCGGCGCTTATGCGGCTTTCTTGAACGGTATTGATTTTCTGGCATTTACCGGTGGCATCGGCGAGCACGCAACGCTGATGCGCGAAATGGTCATGGACAACATGGATTATCTCGGCATCAGTTTCGACCGTGAAGCCAACCGAAATATCGAGCACGGTAAGGCAGCGTTGATTTCCAACGGCAAAGTCAAGGTTTACGTTATCCCAACCAACGAAGAGCTGGTGATTGCACGGGAGACGCTGCGTTTAGGTTTAAGCTAAGGCGATATCTTTTCCTTTCGAATCCGCGCCTTAGTGCGCGGTTTTTTTATGGAAGTGCTGCTTGAGTTACTGCACGCAAGCAATACGGCGTTGGAATTCTCTTCAAAATGCTCATTGACATCCAAGTAAACTGCGCTTTTTCATCAAATTCCGTTTTGTCTCGCTTGTGCTCGCGACATCAATCAGCGCTTCCTTATGTCTGCGATTTGTGAATGTGCGGAAAACGCTGTCGAGCATGAAAAGTGACTTTCGTGCAAAATGTGTTGCATGCAGCGTTAAAAACGAATATGTCTTTGTTCTTGTTCGCCAAAAAATGGTGCAAAGTTGCGACTGACAAGCGATAATCCATACTTGGTGTCAGTTGTATTTGCTGTAAAAAGACGACAAGCTTCGCGCAAGGCTTTAGAATGGCGTCTTTATCAGAATTTGTGGCGCGCCCATCGTGGCGTCGGTGATTAACGCAATGTTGGAAAGTCATGGCAGCTAACAAAACCAGCGCGTTTCGCGCGTATCGAACGGTAATTTTCATCGCACTGGCCGTAGGGATTTCCTTCCCGGTTTTCGCACAGAACTATCTCGGTCCTGATCAGCCCTATATTGTCACCACGCCGAACTTGAACCCAGCGGTCACTTCGACGATTGAAGTTGGTTCCGGTTCGACAACGGTCGTCGGTAACACGACGGTCAGCGTTGGCGGCGGTTCTTTGGCGGCGCGGGTAACGGGCGGCACACTGACTTTCGATACACAGGCAGGCGCAAAGCCGGGGCCGATCGCCATCAACACGGTCAATGGTACGGCGCTGAGCGCGACTGGCGGTGCGATCGACGTGAAAGGCGCGGCAATTTATTCAGGACGACATGGCGCGATTGCGGAAAACAGAGGCGTGATCACGTTTAACGCGGGTTCGTCGGTGACGACGACTGGTGCATCGAACGCGGTAGCGCTGGGCGCGGAAAACGGCGGTAAGGTGATCGTCGCTGCGCCGATGCCGGTGACGACGCTGGGCGCGGGCGCGACGGGTGTTTACGCGCGCAATCAGGGAGCGGTGTCGCTGTTGCCGGATACGACGTTGCAGATGCTCGGTTCGCGGAGTGTCGGTCTGGTTGTTGATAATGTCGAATTGGCACGCAACGAAATCGGCTCGGGATTGTCGATTCATCTTGGCGGGAATGATGTTTCCGCTGCATCGAGCACAGGTGTGGTTGTCACCAACAACGGCGCGCTGGCGTTGGAAAATCTCAAAGTCAACGGGCAGGGCGCAGGCGCAGGTTTGTGGGCAGGTCCCGGCAGTCGCGCGACGCTTTATGGTTACAGCAATATCCAGATCGCGCCGGTGCCGTTGGGTCCCAACTTTTACATAGCGACATCTGCCGAGCAATCGCAAGTTCCTTTTCATACGTTCACCACAACCGCATTTTCGCAGGGCGTCGGCTTGATGGCGCAGGGCGGAACGATTTCCGCAACAGGCGCGACCGTGCAGGCAACATCAATGCCGGGCGTTGGTTACGGCGCTTACGGCGTCAACGCCAGCCAGAACGGCGTGGTCAGCCTGACCAACAGTACTGTCATTACACAAGGCGCATCAACGATTGGCATGGCGGCGACCAACGCGTATATCGTGACGCAAAACAGCCGCATTACGACGACGTGGACGGGCGGCGGCACGAGCACGCCGACCGCGCTTTCGGTGCAGAATGCGGGTGGTCCGGGCGTGATGGAATTAACCAACACCACGGTGCAGGCGAGCGGCCCTGACGCCTATGGTTTGCTTTCGTTCAACTTTGATGGTGCGGAACCGAACCGCGTGAACATGTTCAGCAGCCAACTGACCAGCGCAGGCGCGGTGGTCGGCGCGATGGGGCGGCTTGACCTCGTGCTGTCGAACGCATCGTCGCTGACGGCGGGCAGCCAGTCATTGCTCGCCGCATACGACAACACCAACAGCGAAATCCCGACGTGGGTGCGGGTCGCGGCTTACGGCGGCAGTTCATTGACGGGCGATGCCGAAATTCAACCAGAGGCAAGAGCGGCGCGCGCTGACATCAGCCTGCACGACGGTTCGCGCTGGATCGGCGCGGCGTTGCCAGTGAGCAATGTCATCATCGACCCGAGCAGCATTTGGTCGGTGAACGCGGTTTCGACACTTTCCGAACAACTGACCAACGCGGGGCGCGTGGAATTTAGCGCGCCGACGACAGGCAGCTTCAAACTGCTGAAAGTATTGAATTATCACGGTCAAGGCGGCACGGTTGACCTCAACGTTTTCCTCGGTGAAAACGGCGCGGGTGATCGTCTGGTGATCGATGGCGGGCGCGCGAGTGGCGGCACCTTGCTCAACATCCGCAACGTTGGCGGCTTGGGCGCGCCGACGCAAGGGAATGGTATTTTGGTCGTTGAAGCAGTCAACGGCGGTCGCATTGAAGCGGATAGTTTCACGCTGGCGCATCCGGGCGGCATCGTGACGGCAGGTGCTTACGAGTATGAGCTTTATCAAGGAACGGATGCCAATCTGTACCTGCGCGCTCGTCCGATGGCGCCGAGAGGCACGCCGATTCCGATGTTGAACATGCGCACGGTTGAATCGGGCGCGACCGGCGCACGGCATCGTCCCGCACCGGTTCCGGCGCGTATGCCCTGATCGAGGTGTCGCGGTTGATTGGAAAAGGGTGTCGATACGATCACGATAGAAGTAATATTTCGTCGTCGCCCAGACAAAAACATTCAATAGCCGGAAACTCATGGCCTCGTGAGTTTCCGGTTTTCATTGGAGCGGAATTCCATGCCAAACAATAATAATACGATTGCCGCCCATCCCGTTGCTCGCTGGCTGATTATTCTCGTCCTGCTTGCAGGCGTTTATTTTTTCTACAGCTTTCTGGTTTCCGTTCTCGGTGCACTGATTATTGCGTTTGCGTCATGGGGACTTTACGAAAAACAGGTGGAACATTGCGGCGGACGCACCTGGCTGGCAGCTTCCATCGCAACATTTCTGGTTGTGCTGTTGATCGTTGTTCCGCTGACGATTACGGTACTGTATGGGTTGCGTGAAGCACAGGCTGCGACCAACTGGCTGGTCAATGCCAATCGTACCGGCGTGACGATCCCAACATGGATTGAACAACTGCCGTGGGTGGGCGCGACAATCGCACAATGGTGGCAGGAAAATCTGGCACATCCGCAGGCGATCAGCGAAATGATGCAATTAATTGGTTTGGGACAAGTTGCCAACATTTCACGCATGGTGATCAGTTTTGGCGGACAACTTTTCTCGGGCGCGCTGGCATTGCTGTTCATGGTCATCACGCTGTTTTTCCTTTACAAGGATGGGCATGTGTTGGCACAACAACTCGATAAAGTCGGCGAACGTATTTTGCCCAAACGCTGGTATCGCGTATCTCGTGTTGCGCCGACGATGGTCAGCGCGACGATTACCGGCATGACAATCATCGCGATTGGTGAAGGCATCGTACTTGGTTGCGCATATTGGATCGCCGGCGCGCCGTCGCCGTTGACGCTCGGCGTGCTCACCGGTTTTATGGCGCTGATTCCCGGCGGTGCACCGTTGGCGATGTCTCTGGTGTCGCTCTATCTCGTCGGCAGTGGACACCCAATGGCGGGCTCGTTATTGTTCTTGTGGGGCGCGATCGAATTATTTGTGGTGGACAAAACCATTCGTCCGAAACTGGTCGGCGGACCGGCAAAATTGCCATTCTTGCCGACATTATTTGGTTTGGTCGGCGGTGTGAAAACGATGGGGCTGCTCGGCCTGTTCATTGGACCGGTGGTGATGGCGCTTTTGGTCGCACTGTGGCGCGAATGGGTAATGGAAGAGGATGCACCAGTTGCAACCAGGCCATCGTTGTTGAATAAGACGTAAGGAAGTGCTGAATCGTTATTACACGTAAAGATACATACAATATTTGCTGAGATTTTCCCTTGTTCAGTAAGAAGAAAAAAGTATTTTTTCTTTGTGTAATATCCAAGAAACGGATGTCATTGCGAGCAGATAAAGTCTGCGTGGCTTTCAGGTATCAGAGAACAGGTATCAGGAAGTAGTAAATCTTTCATCGTGCGACCAGAAGTTCCCCTCGCCCGCTTGCGGGAGAGGGGTTAGGGGAGAGGGCTTTCAGCCATCAAGAGAAAACGATTCATTCTGCAATGACCGCTGCCGGTCTCGCTCGGCTGGCGAGTTACTTTTTGCGCAGATCGTAACCAAAAAATCCGCCACCGGGTTCCGCCGCCCTTCGGGTACCCTGTGCTTCTCATCGGCGCGGGCGCTCGCATAACTCGCTCGCGTGAATGAAAGATACAGGCCACTTGCCGACATCGTCAACGATCTGATGACGATCCTCAACTTGATCGGCCTGCACTATGTCGTTGCGACGGAAACGTAGATGTATTTTGCCTCGCTGAATGAATGATTGAAAAGATCGGTGTGATGTTGAAAGGGTGGTCACGGAGGTGCCAGTTTTTCAGAGGTTAATAATATGCCTCGAAATGGTTATTTCGGCTGCCGAAAAACCTTGAAGGTGTTAGAATCCTTTGTCGAAATTTTATTGTCTGACGACAATTAATAAACCATTGGGTCGGTTGTGGTCGAGCATCGACGAACGCCAAAGCCTGAAATTGCGGCTAAACCTACATGCTGCGTCCAGCTTGGTGGTCATACACCTAGGTTGCAAGAGAAACGAATTAAGAGGATCAAACGTTGATATCTGTTTTGACTTTCTTCGCCAGTCAGATAACACAATGCCACAAGTTATTGCGGATATCCATTCGTAAAGGGTTCGAGACACAGCAGCAATCGGTAGTAGACACCGCCTAATTAGGGGTAAGTAACATGAGGCTGATCAACAATAGCGGTATGGAGCGTGTCATTGATTTGGTGCGACCGTATCTGAAGCCAGGCAATCAATTTGATTGTGCTACGCCGCTATTTTCCTTGTTTGCCTTTGCTGAAATGCACAAAACACTTGCCAAGTTGGATCGAGTACGGCTTATTCTGCCCCCAACTGATGACGATTTGGGTATTCTTGGTGGAGAAGGTGATCGTGCTGCGCGCAATCGCTTGCAAATGCGTTGGCTGGCCAATGAATGCGCCAAATGGCTGCAAGGCGGAGTTGAACTGTGCCGTGCTAATGATAGTGTGCCACAAAGCATCGCCGTCATGCGTGATCTGAATGGTGCGGCATCTCAAGCAATCATGGGATCATTCGCTTTCAGCACAGATGGTTTGGGGTTGGCTCCGGGTAACCCCATGGCTCTGATTCAAGGATCGGAATCATCCGACGAGGCTGCTCAGCTTGCTTGTTGGTTTGAACAACAGTGGGGCATGTTACAAGCCCAAACTGGTGGTCGTCAGGCATTGATTGATGTTTTGCAAAGTATGGGGCAACATCGAACGGCATCTGCGCTCTATGCTGCGATCTTGAGCTACATGTTTGGGGGCCGAGGCGATGAGATGGATGAGAACCGTATTCTCAAATCAGCCACGGGTATCCGTAATACCGTTGTCTGGCAAAAGCTATTCAAGTTCCAGCGCGATGGCGTTATTGGTGCTATTGACAAACTCACTCGCTTTGGTGGGTGTATCATTGCTGATAGTGTAGGTCTTGGTAAAACTTTCGAGGCTCTGGCTATCATCAAATACCATGAATTGCGGAACGATCGTGTTCTGGTGCTGGTCCCCAAGCGGTTGCGTGATAACTGGACGCTCTACAAGACCAACGATAAACGCAACATACTGGCGGCTGATCGATTCAACTACGACGTTTTAAACCACACGGATCTGTCTCGTGACAGAGGTAGCTCTGGTGACATTGATCTGGCTCATGTGAACTGGGGTAACTACGACCTGGTGGTTATCGACGAAAGCCACAATTTCCGTAACAAGGCGACGAGTAAGGGTAAGGAGACCCGTTATGATCGTCTGATGCGCAAAATTATCAAGGAAGGTGTGAAAACACGCGTGCTGATGTTATCGGCTACGCCCGTCAATAACCGTCTGGCGGATCTGAAGAACCAAATTGCTTTTGTTACCGAAGGCAATGATACGGCGTTAGTTGAACACGGAATTAATAGTATTGAGCAAACTACGCGCAAGGCACAAACCCAGTTCAATCGCTGGTTGGACATGGTCGAAGCTGAACGCACCCCCACCCATCTGATCGAAATGCTGGGATTTGACTATTTCACATTACTCGATCACCTGACTATTGCCCGTTCGCGTCGTCATATCGAGAAGTATTACGGTACGGACGAGACGGGTAAATTTCCGGGGCGTCTTCCGCCCATCAACATCAAGGCCGATGTAGACCTTGCTGGTCAGTTTCGCTCCATCAAAGACATCAACCGTGAAATTCGCCGTTTGAATCTGGCAAGCTACGCACCGCTACGCTACGTGCTGCCGCACAAACAGGCTGCTTATGAAGCCAAATACAGTACCGAGGTTCGTGGTGGTCAAGGTTTTTTTCGTCAGGTTGACCGTGAAGAAAGTCTGATCCATCTGTTGCGGGTCAACGTACTCAAACGCATGGAAAGCGCGGTATCCTCCTTCTCGCTAACCGTTCAACGGCAACTCAAGGATGTGGAAACCGTATTGGCCCAGATCGAGAATCACGTTGAAGATATCGAGGAAATCGACATTGCTGATGTAGACATCGACGATCCGACCTTCGAATCATTGTTGGTCGGACGCAAGGTCAAGGTGTTACTCAACGACGTGGACAGAATCCGATGGAAGCAGGATCTTATTGAGGATCGTGACCGACTGGTTACGTTGTTGACGGCTGCGCAACAAGTGGATATTAAGCGTGATGCCAAACTGACCAAGTTGCGCGACATGATTGAACAGAAGTGTCGCGCACCCATCAATCCGGGTAATCGAAAAGTTATCGTTTTCACAGCATTCTCGGATACCGCGCAATATCTCTACGCAAGCTTGGCTCCTTGGGCCAAATCTACCCTTGGCATCGATGCAGCATTGGTCACCGGTAGTACCGGCATCCAGACTACCTTGCCTGGTCTACGCAAGAACATGAGTAGCGTGCTGTCAGCTTTTGCCCCCCGCGCCAAGGAGCGTCCGGCAGACATGGATTGCGAAGGGGAAATTGATTTACTTATCGCTACCGACTGCATTTCCGAGGGACAAAACCTGCAAGACTGCGATTGGCTGGTGAACTACGATATCCATTGGAACCCGGTGCGCATCATTCAACGATTTGGACGAATTGATCGTATTGGCTCGCCAAACCAGAACATTCAGTTGGTGAACTTCTGGCCCAACATGGAGCTGGAGGAGTACATCGGTCTGGAGCAACGCGTTAGTGGGCGCATGGTACTGCTCGATGTGTCCGCTACAGGCGAGGAAAACCTCATTGAGCAACAATCAGGCAATCCGATGAATGATCTGGAGTACCGACGCAAACAGTTGCTCAAACTGCAAGACGCAGTTATCGACATGGAAGACCTCAGTAGTGGCGTGTCCATCACCGATCTGACGCTGACCGATTTTCGCATCGATCTGGCGCAATACCTCAAAGAGCACGCCGATCAACTCGAGACCCTGCCATTGGGGGCTTATGCCGTTGTCACTAGCACAGATGATATTCCCTCCGGTATCATCTTTTGCTTGCGTGCTGAAGGCATGATGGCAACCAAGGTGCTACAGGCTGATTATCCATTGGCACCGATCTATCTGGTGCATGTTGGTGATGATGGTGTCGTGTTGCTGCCTTATCTTCAGGTTAAACGCATTCTTGACTGGCTCAAGCGGTTGGCATTGGGGCATGATTTGCTTGATGACGCCGCTTGCACGAAGTTCGACAAGGATACCCGACATGGCGAAGACATGCGCTACGCTCAAAAATTGCTGGCTGCCGCAGTGGCATCCATTGTGGGCAAGCAGGAAGAACGTGCTGTGGCCAGCCTGTTTACACCGGGAGGCACGCACGCCATGAAAGGTGAGTTTGCGGGTAGCAATGATTTCGAAGTGCTTGCTTTCATGGTCGTGCTGCCGAAGAGTGCAGCATGACAGAGCAAGCGTTGTCCACCCTGATCATTTCGGCACTGGCACTGCCAGCCAGTTGTCGTGTCGATCAGCGTGTACCCAAAAAAATGTTGGTGGAAAATGGAGCGCCAGCCAGTGCCGACAAGCGACTCATCAACGACGCCATTAAAGAAATCCACTGGTTGGCTGTACTCAAACCCAACACCGTAGGCGTGGCCGAGTACCGTGATGACGTGCGTGAATACCTGGAAATCGCGGTGCTGGTTGTGACCCTGCACGACGAGATGATGCCTGCCAAGCGTTCGCGGTTGATCGAGCTGATCCACCGTGCCGTGCCTTATCCGGTACTATTGCTGTTGGATGAAGGGCAAAAACTCACGCTGTCGCTGGCACACAAACGCTGGGCACAAAACGAGGCAGGCAAGGTTGTGTTGGAAGGAGATGTTGTCACCATCGTTTTGGATTCTGATTTAACGATGGAGCATCCTTTTGCACGGGCGCTGGCTTTGGCTCGGCAGCCCCAAACCAATCTGCTGGCGTTGTACCAGAGTTGGTTGGATTGTCTGACGGCTTGGCAGGTGGCCAAGGTGACGGGACGATTCACCCTGAGCGATACGCCAGCCAAGGCGGCTGCACGCCGTGAAACACTGCGTATCTGCCAAAGATTGGAGCAGGAAGGAGCTCGCCTACGCGCGTTGGCGGTCAAGGAAAAACAGATGGCCAAACAAGTGAAACTGAACCTTGCTCTCAAACATATCGACGCCGAGCTGATCGCCGCACGAGAGCAACTTTGAGGAAGATGATTATGGTGGAGCACCCAAAAATACAGAAACTGGAAGCAACCAGTCCGGAGGCCAAGTCCGCAGACTTGGTGACGGGTAATATTGAACAACTCAAGGCTTTGTTTCCCGAGCTGATGACGGAAGGCGCAAACGGTGTGTCCATCAATGTGGACGTACTCAAGCAATTGGTCGGCGATGCCACGGTTACCGATGCCGATGAGAAGTATGGCCTGAACTGGCACGGCAAGCGCCGAGCACGACAACTGGCGCTCACACCAAGCACTGGCACGTTGCGCCCTTGCCCGGACGAAAGCGTGGATTGGGGTACCACTCAAAACCTGATGATCGAGGGCGACAACCTTGAAGTGCTTAAACTCTTGCAAAAAAGTTATGCCGGGAAGGTCAAGCTGATTTATATCGACCCACCGTATAACACCGGCAAGGACTTCGTGTACCCGGATAATTTTCAAGACAGCATCAAGAACTATCTGGAATTGACCGGGCAGGTGGAAGGCGGGCAGAAGATCAGCAGCAATACCGAAGCCAGTGGGCGCTTTCATACCGATTGGTTGAATATGATGTATCCACGATTGAAGCTGGCGCAAGATCTACTAAAGAGAGATGGGGCCATATTTGTATCATGCGATGAAGGGGAGCAAGCAAGACTTCGCATGGTAATGGATGAAATTTTTGGGCAAGAAAATTTCATTGCCGACATGATATGGGCAGCAGGTCGAAAAAATGACTCAAGGCTCATATCGGTTTCGCACGAATACATCGTGTGTTATGCGAACGACAAAGGTTTTTTGACAGAGCAAAAAATTGAATGGCGTCAGCGCAAGAAAGGGCTTGAGGCTATCTATGCTCACTACGAAAAGCTCAAGCGTGAATATGGCACTGACTATGCTGTAATGACGGAGAGAATGAAAGAATGGTACAGAGGCCTTGCTGATTCTCATCCGGCAAAGGCACATAAGCATTACGCGCATGTCGATATACGTGGTGTTTATTTTCCAGATAATATTTCATGGCCCGGTGGTGGCGGACCTAAGTATGAGGTGCTTCACCCCCATACAAAAAAACCGGTAGAGATACCTTCACGGGGTTGGATGACAAGTGATCCGATAAAGATGCAGCAATGGATTGATGATGATCGTATTCATTTTGGACCAGATGAATCTTCAGTACCTTGCATCAAGTCATATCTGAAAGATAGAGAATTACAGACTCCCTACAGCGTTTTCTACCAAGATGGACGCGCTGCGACAAAACGGCTCCGTGAGTTAATGGGCGGCGATTACTTTGACTTTCCAAAAGACGAAATTGTATTGCAAGAAATTATTGAGATGTTGACCTCAGGTGATGATGTCGTTATCGATTTTTTCGCCGGTTCAGGAACAACAGGGCACTCTGTAATGGCTCAGAATGCCGCAGATGGGGGTAACCGCCGTTACGTTCTCGTCCAATTGCCCGAGATACTCAATACGGATAACAAAGATCAGAAAACCGCAGCCGAGTTCTGCGACCAGCTTGGCAAGCCTCGTACCATCGCCGAACTGACCAAAGAACGCCTGCACCGCGCTGCTGCCAAAATCAAAGCCGACAATCCAGAGTGGCAGGGAGATACTGGCTTCCGTGTTTTCAAGCTCGACACCTCCAATATTCGCGCCTGGAACCCTGCACCGGACGATCTGGAGGCTTCGCTGTTCGATCATCAGGATCATTTGTTCGAAAACCGCAGTGAGGCCGATGTGCTCTATGAATTGCTGCTCAAGCTCGGTCTTGATTTGTGTGTGCCCATGGAGCAACGCACCATTGCAGATTGTGAGGTGTATGCCGTCGGCGATGGTGTGCTGATGGCCTGCTTGACGGGAAAGATTACTGCGGCAGAGGGCGAAGAACTGGCCAATGGAATAGCTGCTTGGCACAAGGCGTTGGCCCCAGCGGGGGATACCACTTGTGTATTCCGTGATAGCGCCTTTGCTGACGATGTTGCCAAAACCAATATGGCGGCGATTCTGCAACAGAATGGCATTGCCAACGTGCGTAGTTTATGAGGAGGTAAATGATGCAAGTCACAAGAGTCAAGTTGAAAAACTGGCGTAACTTCAAAAGCTTTGAAGTACCATTTCGCGATACTTCATACATCCTTGGCCCTAATGCGTCTGGAAAATCCAATTTATTGGATGCTTTTCGCTTTTTACGAGATGTCAGTAAGCCAACGGGGGGGGGGCTTCAGGCGGCAGTCATCGCCAGAGGTGGCATCAGCAAGCTTCGCTGTCTTCATGCGCGTCGAGACCCAGAGGTTTGTATTGATATTGAGCTTTCCGATTCGCCAGATGATGCATCTCCCGATTGGCGCTATGTCTTGGGCTTCAAACCTGAGGGCAAAGGCGCCCAACGCATTCTTATCTCTCGAGAAGAGGTCTGGCAAGGAGAGAAAAAAATCTTTTCGAGACCTGATAGCAATGACGAGAAAGATGAGGTTCTTTTGACGCAAACGCGTCTTGAACAAATTGCGGCCAATGCCAGATTCAGGGAGCTTGCGGACTTTTTTGGGTCAATCACCTACCTGCATCTTGTTCCACAACTTTTGAAATTTTCGGATCACTTGGGAGGACGTGTTTTGGAGAACGACCCCTTCGGGCAGGGTTTTTTGGAGCGGATTGCCAAAACGCCGGAGCGTACCCGCACCACACGTTTGAAAAAAATCAGCGAAGCCTTGACTTTGGCGGTGCCGCAGTTCAAGGAACTGCGGTTTACCAAGGATGATTCTGGGCATCCTCACTTGGAGGCTCTTTATGCCCACCACCGCCCTAATGCAGGTTGGCAGTCCGAAGAGCACTTTTCCGATGGAACTCTCCGACTCCTCGGTTTGTTATGGTCTTTGCTGGACGGTAGTTCCATGTTGCTTTTGGAAGAGCCGGAAATCTCACTGAATGATGCGGTAGTGAGACAAATCCCGCTGATTATCCAGAGGTTGCAAAGGAATAAAAAACAAAAACGGCAAGTCGTTATCAGTACGCACAGTGATGCGTTGCTAAGTAACCCGGGAATTGATGGGCGCGGTATCATTTTGTTGGAAACTACGGCGGATGGTTCCACTGCCAGAACATTGCAAACGGACGAGAAAACGGCACTTGAGACGGGACTGTCCGTTGCCGAAGTCGTGCTCCCGAAAACTTGGCCGGTGTCTGTTGGTCAATTCGGCTTGTGGGAATGATGGGCATGTATGTTGCTCTTGCCACAGAAGATGAATTAAGCGAGGCAGTCGGGTTGCGTTTGCTGAATGAGCATGAAATTCTCGTGCGAACACCGCCAATGCCGCTACGCAGGGGAGGCTTCGGATATTTGCGTTCACGTATGAATAGCTGGAAGCAAATGGCGCAAAACCAAATCGTCATGTTGTTAACGGATCTGGATAAAATTGTTTGTCCGGTACTTTTATTGGAGGACTGGCTGGGTGTTGACCGTGCGTGTCCTGATAACCTGATTTTTCGAATTGCCGAGCGAGAAGTGGAATCGTGGCTTCTGGCTGACCATGAGGCTTTGGTTCGACTTATGGGGAAGAGAGCCAAACTGGCAAGAGCGCCAGATATATTGCCTGAGCCCAAACAATTTTTGCTTGAGCAAGCAAAAAAAGCCCCTCGAGCGATTCGGGAAGATTTGGTTGCGGCGACGGGGGCAATGGCCAAGCAGGGGCTTGGTTACAACGCACGTTTGGTGCGGTGGGTAGAAACCGAATGGTGCCCGCAAAGAGCGGCAGACCGTTCACCCAGTCTGGCACGCGCCCGACGTGCGCTGAATCAAGTTGCCGTGAAGATGGCGCGAGCAGGGAGAGGGACATGATCTGTGTCAGTTGCCTTGGTATTAAGCTTTTGGAGTCTGATTTCAGTTTCAGGCTCCACAACTATATTTGTGCTGTTTGCGAACTCTGCAAAAATCAGGATCAGGATGGTTTATGAAACTGCACTTTGATCCCAACCTTGACTACCAACTGCAAGCCATAGAGGCTGTCTGCGATCTGTTTCGTGGTCAGGAGGTGTGCCGTACCGAATTCACGGTGACCATGCCTAGCCTGAGCTTCAATAAGAATGATACTGGATATGGCATCGGCAATCGCCTGACGCTGCTGGACGATGAACTGCTCAAAAACCTCAACGCCGTGCAACTGCGCAGTGGTCTTGCTCCGTCCTGCGTGCTGACTTCGGGCGACTTCACGGTCGAGATGGAGACTGGCACGGGAAAAACTTACGTTTATCTGCGTACGATTTTTGAACTGAACAAGCGCTACGGCTTTAATAAGTTTGTCATCGTGGTGCCTTCGGTGGCGATCAAGGAAGGTGTGTACAAAACCTTGCAGATGACCGAGGGACACTTCAAAGGGTTGTATGCGGGCGTACCCTTCGATTATTTTTTGTACGACTCGGGCAAGCTGGGGCAGGTGCGCAATTTCGCTACCAGCTCGAATATCCAGATCATGGTAGTAACGGTAGGCGCAATCAACAGAAAAGATGTGAACAATCTCTACAAAGACAGCGAAAAAACCGGCGGGGAAAAACCCATTGATCTGATCAAAGCAACTTGCCCCATTATTATTGTTGATGAACCGCAGAGCGTAGACGGTGGCCTGAAAGGAGCGGGCAAGACTGCGCTGGGTGCGATGAACCCGCTGTGTACGCTGCGTTATTCGGCTACCCACGTGGACAAGCATCACATGGTGTTTCGCCTTGATGCGGTGGACGCCTATGAGCACAAACTGGTCAAGCAGATTGAGGTGGCGGCGGCAACGATTGAAAATGCACACAACAAGGCCTTTGTGCGCTTGGTATCGGTCAGCAACAAACGCGGTGTTATCAGTGCCAAAGTGGAACTGGATATAAAAACAGCTACGGGTGTAAAGCGTCGGGTGATGGCGGTCAGTGATGGCGATGATTTGCAACAGACGACCAAACGTGATTTGTATGCCGACTTCCGTATCGGTGAGATCAATACAGCCAAAGGCGAAGAGTTTCTGGAGCTACGCTACCCTGGTGGCGAGGAAATTTTGTTTGTGAGGCAAAGCCATGGTGATGTCGATACGCTTGCTGTGCAGCGCGAAATGATCCGCCGCACAATCCGTGAACACCTGGATAAGGAGAAAGTGCTGCGCCCCAAGGGAATCAAGGTATTGAGTCTGTTTTTCATCGATGCGGTGGAACGTTATCGTCGGTACGATCAGGATGGTCATCCCGTCAAAGGAAAGTATGCAAAAATCTTTGAGGACGAATACCGTCGTGCGGCCAAACTGCCGACTTACCAAAGCTTGTTTGCTGAAATTGATTTGGAATCTGCTGCCGAAGAAGTACACAATGGCTATTTTTCCATCGACAAAAAAGGCGGCTGGACGGATACCGCAGAGAACAATGCGGGCAATCGGGAAAATGCCGAACGTGCTTATAACCTGATCATGAAGGATAAGGAGAAGTTGTTGTCCTTTGAAACGCCGTTGAAGTTCATCTTTTCACATTCTGCGCTCAAGGAAGGATGGGACAACCCCAACGTGTTTCAGATTTGTACGTTGCGAGACATAGGCAGTGAACGCGAGCGCCGTCAAACGATTGGTCGAGGGTTACGTCTGTGCGTGAATCAAGATGGTGAGCGGGTGCACGGTTTCGAGGTCAATCGCCTGACGGTGATTGCTACCGAATCTTATGAACAGTTCGCCGAGAATTTGCAAAAAGAGATCGAGGCAGATACGGGTATTCGTTTTGGTGTACTGGAGCAGCATCAGTTTGCTGGTATCGCCGTCAAGGCCGATGATGGTGGATTGACTCCGCTGGGTGTGGAACAGTCCAAGGTACTGTGGGATTATCTGAAAGGAGCCGGGCATATTGATGCCAAGGGCAAGGTGCAGGATTCGCTTAGAGCCGCTTTGAAAGAAAAAACCTTGAAGCTGCCGGAGGTATTCGAAGCTCAGCGCGAACAAATTACCGAGGTGCTGCGTAAAGTTTCGGGACGATTGGAGATCAAGAATGCTGATGATCGTCTGGGCGTGCCTTTGCGCAAGGACAAGGATGGCAAGGCTGTTTATTTATCGGATGATTTCAAATTATTGTGGGATCGTATCAAATACAAGACGACTTATCGTGTGCAGTTCGACAATGATGATCTATTGAGCCAATGTATTGCTGCTCTGAAAGAAGCACCACCTATTGGCAGGGCACGGTTACAATGGCGCAAGGCAGATATCGCTATTGGCAAGGCAGGTGTGGAGGCCACCGAGAAGAAAGGTTCTGCTACGGTGGTATTGGATGAGACAGATATTGATTTGCCCGATTTACTGACCGACTTGCAGGATAGAACTCAGCTCACCCGTCGCAGCATCGTCACCATTCTGACCCAAAGTGGTCGGTTGGACGATTTCAAACGTAATCCGCAGCAATTTATTGAACAAACAGCCGAACTTATCAACCGTTGCAAGCGCTTGGTGTTGGTAGATGGCATCAAATACCAGAAAATTGGTGATGAATATTTTTATGCTCAGGAACTGTTCGCAGAGGAAGAGCTCACTGGTTACCTCAAAAACATGTTGCGGGATGCCCATAAGTCGATCTATGAACACGTGGTGTACGACTCGGCAATAGAATACAATTTTGCGGACGCACTGGAAAAAAACGATGTTGTCAAGCTCTATGTCAAACTTCCCGGCTGGTTCGAGGTGCCTACGCCGCTTGGTGCCTACAACCCGGATTGGGCGGTGTTGGTGGAGAAAGATGACACGCAGCGGTTATATTTTGTGGTGGAGACTAAGGACAGCTTGTTCGCTGATGATTTGCGCAGCAAAGAAGGCGGCAAGATCAAATGCGGCAAGGTGCATTTTGCTGCGTTGGCGGTGGAAGAGAACCCGGCGCGTTATGTGGTGGCTACCTCATTCAACGATGTGCTCAATGCGATGGAGTTATAGTGTTTTTTGTCTGACAGCTCAGCGTAAAACCAAGTATCAATATCGTAATGCAATCGTAACGAAGGTGGTAAAACAATAACTATTATTTTGAGATGGTACGGTTAATATTTTATTATTAGCTTCTCCTTCTAGGAGTATGAAAATGGAAGTGTCCCGATGCCGTTTACGAAAAAACCTATAAAAAACTTTGCAAACACCACAGCGCCACCATTCCCGAAGCGATGGTGGCAAGTACATTGCGCGTGAAGTAGGCAACCAGAAAAGCGAGTGCAGCCGCCCAGATGCGCAGGTTGTCGTAATCAAAATAATAGTTTTCATTCTGTACAAAAATTTCCGGTGCGATCAGCGCAGCCAGCACGGCGGGTGGCACGAAACGCAGCATGTCATGGAAGCGCGGGTCCTTGGGCAGGTATTTGCTGGCCGCGATGAATGAATAGCGAAGCAGGAAGGTGATGGCGCTGCACACCACGATGAGAAGAAAAAGCTTCATGATTTTTCCTCCCAGCGGCGGCAAAGCACGCCGACGACAATACCAATGAGCGCAGCGGCGAGAATCCAGAGTTTGTACGGTAATGGTTGCAATAACAAGGCAGCTCCGGCGGCGACGATGGCTGCGATGATTTCGCTTTTGCGTTGCAACGACATCACCAGTAACGCGATGAATGTCAATGCGATCGAAAAATCGAGCGACCAGCTTGCCGGAATCGAGCGTCCGATCAGGACACCGGCAATGCCGGATGTGAACCAACCCGTCCACAGCGTGGTGCCGGTACCCAGCAAGAACCAATGGCGGTAAGGCGTTGCCGGACCGTCGCGAAAGCGGGGCACGGCAGCCGCATAGGCTTCGTCGGTCAGCAGAAACGAAAGCAGCATCTTCCAGCGCGTGGGCAGATGATCAAGATAAGGTGCCAGACTCGCGCTGTACAGAAGGTGGCGCAGGTTGACGACGCTGACGGTGGTGGCAATGATCGAATAGGGTGTGGCGACACCAAAAAGCTGCACAAACACCAGTTGTCCCGAGCCTGCGAGAAAAATGGCGGACATGAATACGATTGCCCAGACGGGCAGGCCCGCCGCCAGCGCCAGCACGCCGTACACCATGCCGAACGGGAAGAGCCCGAGCAACAATGGAAGTTCGGCGCGCACACCAGCGAAATACTCTGCTCGACGGGTAGCGTATGCTGTGTTATTGCTGGAAGTATCGATTTTCAGGGCGGGCATGGGTTTTTGCAGCAGGGTTTTACTATTAAACTAACGGTTATTCCAGATTTTCTTTGAGAAATACTGATTAATGTAGCGAGCGCGAGCAAGACAAGGCGGAATTTCGACGAAAAAGCGCAGTTTACTTGAAGGTAAATGAGCATTTTGAGGAGGATTCCAACACGGTATTGCTTGCGCGCAGTAATTAAGCAGCGATTTCTTTGAAGTGTGCGATTGTATCGACAATCCGCACACAATGAAATGATGATTACCATTTTTTGAATTTCATGGACCATGACAGATTTCATAGCGACCATTGAATCGCTCGATCAAGAAGGGCGAGGTATTGCCCATTGCGACGGCAAGGCAGTTTTTATCGAAGGTGCACTGCCCGGAGAAACGGTATCCGCACGTTTCATCAAACGCAAGCCAAGCTGGGATCTGGCACAAACCACGGAGGTGTTTGCAGGCAGTGCGGATCGTGTGCTGCCTCGTTGTCCGCATTTCGGCGTATGCGGTGGTTGTTCGATGCAGCATGCTGGTGTGCCGTTGCAGGTTGCGGCCAAACAGCGTGCGCTTGAAGATGCACTGCAACGTATCGGCAATGTGCGCGCAACGCAAATGCTGCCGCCAGTGTATGGGCCGTCGTGGGGGTATCGTTACCGTGCGCGACTTTCGGTGCGTCATGTTGCCAAAAAGGGTGGCGTGCTGGTCGGGTTTCATGAAAAACGGTCAAGCTACGTGGCGGATATGCTGACGTGTCCGGTGCTGCCGCCGCATATATCGGATTTGCTGCCACACTTGCGCACGCTGGTGGAAGGTTTGTCGATACGTGATCGTGTGCCACAGATGGAACTGGCGGTAGGCGAACAATTATCGAAAGCAGGGCGAAGTACGCCGTTGTATGCATTGGTGTTGCGTATTCTGGAACCGTTGAGCGAGCAGGACGAAATACAACTGCGTACATTTTCCGACCGGCATCAAATAGCTTTCTGGCTGCAGACCGGCGGGCCCGAGACGGCGACACCTTTTTATCCCGCCATGAATGAGCTGCGCTACACCTTGCCGGAATTCAATATTAGTATTCCGTTCAAGCCGACGGACTTTACCCAAGTGAATCATCACATCAATCGCGTATTAGTTCGACGCACGCTGTCGCTGCTGGCGCCACAATCCCACGAGCGGATAGCCGATTTTTTCTGCGGACTGGGCAACTTCACGCTGCCGATTGCGCGTTCCGGAGCGCAGGTTACCGGTATCGAAGGCAGCGCTTCTCTGGTAACGCGCGCGCAGCAGGCGGCGATGTCGAATCAGCTTGATGCTAACTGTTCGTTTCGCGTGAGCAATCTGTTTGAAAACGTAGCACCGTTATTGGAATCGTTGCTGCCGCTCGATAAAATTCTGATTGATCCACCGCGCGAAGGTGCTGCGGAACTGGTGAAGGCGTTGCCGAAAGCGGGTAGCCATTCTGCGCCGAAACGGATTGTTTATGTGTCGTGCAACCCGGCAACGCTGGCGCGTGATGCTGAAAGTTTGGTACACGAACGCGGTTATCATCTGCGCGCTGCGGGTGTGGTCAACATGTTTCCACATACGGCGCACGTTGAATCCATGGCCATATTTGAGCCGCAAGGAAGTGTCGGTAATGAGTGTACTTAAGCAAGGCTCATCGTATTTTATGGTAGGTCTGGTGCAACTGCTCGTGGACTGGCTGCTTTTTGTGTTGCTCAGTTTCCTGGCTTTTCCTGTTGTGCTGGCAAATGTATCCGGGCGTGTTTCCGGTGCATTACTCGGTTTTTGGTTGAACGGAAAAATCACTTTTCGTACGGCAACCGAAGGAAAGCTGAACAAAACGAATCTGATACGCTTTATCGTGCTTTGGTTTGCGACGACGATTGTCAGCACGGTGGTGGTTTATTTTGCCGATGCCTGGCAGGGGCTTTATCTGGCATGGCTCATCAAACCGGTTATCGACGGTACACTGGCATTGTGCGGGTTTATTGTCTCGCGTTGTTGGGTATACCGCTCAGGTGACAGGTTTCAGGATACAGGTGTCAGTAAAAACGGGTCGCGCAAAGTACGATGAAAAAGAGTTGAAGTGGATTAATGTCATGTTAATCTACGGAAATGAACTGATTAATTGTGAGTTAAAGAAAATATCAAGATCAAGTTGTTGGAGTTTTTCGCTCTGGAAGTATAGTCAACATCCTAAATATTTAGACATATTTAACAGATCAGGTAAAGACATTT
>DAISYG010000024.1:0-23544 GCA_036825435.1 Casimicrobiaceae bacterium
CCAGCAGCATCAGGCCGATGGCGATACAGACCGCGATCATCATCACCGCCAGGTGATCGACCATCCCAACGGCGGTGATCACCGAGTCGAGCGAGAAAACGGCGTCCAGCACCACGATCTGCGCCACCACCAGCCAGAAACGTGCGCCTTTGCGCGCGCCGTGCTGCTCTTCATCCTTGCCTTCCAGCCGCTCATTAAGCTCCATGGTGGCTTTGAACAGCAGGAATATCCCGCCGACCAGCATGATCAGATCGCGACCGCTGAAGGGGTGCTCCGCGACGATGAACATCGGTTTGGTCAGCGTCGCCAGCCACGAGATGGAGGCGAGTAGCGCCAGACGCATGACCAGCGCCAGCAACAGACCGACGACACGGGCCTTATCTCTTTGTTGTTTTGGTAGTTTGTCCGCCAGAATGGCGATGAAGACAAGGTTGTCTATACCCAGCACGATTTCCAGCACGACCAACGTGGCCAGGCCGGCCCAAATTGTTGGATCAGCGATCCATTCCATACGCCCAATTTCACCTGTAAGTTCTACGGCTTATGCCGCTCGGGAATGATGGGCGTTGAGGCGGCAAAATTCAACTTTAATCGGGAGGACGTGGATCAGAACAGGAGGATTGCCGCAAACATCGATCGGCGCCGAGTGGCCAACGGAGCCAGGGGCCGGAGGGCGCAAATATCTACCGGGATGTATGCGCTCAGAAAAGAAACGCCTTATTAAATTTATTTAAATCAAAACATTAAAACAATTTTCCTTGACTATGATTCTTATCGGTATCAGGCATGAGTAGTCTTATTCTGAAAACGGCTGGCTGGGGGGATCTAAGGCTTGTATCACTTAGACATTAGTATAAGAATCTTAGTCATATAACGGCAGTAACTAGCATTGTTTGGTTATAAAGGCACCGGTTTTTTTACTTTTTTGTGAACGGCATGGCAGTTCAAACGAAGAATGAGAGCCGTTTTGCATAAAAATTGTTTGGCTCATGCAATGACGTGGTGGATACGTCATAACAGTACTTTGGTAGCTGCAAGCCAAGGGCGGTAGCGTGCCCGATTGAATCCCTTTGTTCACGCTGCGCAGGTGAATGCAGCGCTACGATGAATTGGAATGAAAATGCAAACAAGACTCAAGGCAGTGATCCCCGTTGCGGGGTTGGGAACCCGTATGTTGCCGGCGACCAAGGCGATTCCTAAAGAAATGTTGCCCGTGGTCGATAAGCCCTTAATCCAGTACATTGTTGCTGAATGCGTGGCGGCGGGGATTAAAGATATCGTATTGGTTACGCACTCATCGAAAAACGCGATTGAAAACCATTTTGACACTTCGTTTGAGCTGGAGGCCATGCTCGAAGCGCGTGTGAAACGCCAGCTCCTGAGCGAAGTGCAAAGTATTTGCCCGCCGGACGTTACCGTGATGCAGGTGCGTCAGGGACAGGCGAAAGGGTTGGGGCATGCGGTGCTGTGCGCCAAGCCAATGGTGGGTGATTCTCCTTTCGTTGTGCTGTTGCCCGATGTTTTATTGGATGATTCTACGGCGGATTTGCGTAAGGAAAATCTGGCTAAAATGATCCAGCGTTTTGGTGATACGGGTTACAGCCAAATCATGGTTGAACCGGTGCCGGAACAAGATGTGTCCAAATACGGTGTGGTAGATTGCGCTGGCGCGACGATCGCGGCAGGAGAAAGCGCGCCGATGACGGCGGTGGTTGAGAAGCCGGCCCGCGAGGATGCGCCTTCCAATCTGGCCGTCGTCGGCCGATATGTGCTTGCCGCCGATATTTGGCCGTTACTTGAGAAAACCCCTCCTGGCGCGGGCGATGAGATTCAACTGACCGATGCGATTGCGATGTTGATGGATGAGCAAACGGTGGAAGCATTCCACATGAGCGGCAATTCCCACGATTGCGGCGACAAGTTTGGCTATATGAAGGCGTTTGTGCAGTATGGTCTGCGTCACGGTACGGAAGGTGAGAATTTCAGCCGCTGGTTGAAGCAGACGTTAGGAAAGTAACAGGTTGTCGCCACCGCGGCTGAAAGCGATCACGAGATTGAATGAGGTCTACCATGACGAAGTTGAAAGCGGTTATTCCCGTTGCCGGATTGGGCATGCGTATGCTGCCGGCGACCAAAGCGATTCCGAAAGAGATGTTGCCAATCGTTGATAAGCCGTTGATTCAATACATTGTCAACGAATGCGTCGCGGCGGGGATTAAAGAGATCATCCTGGTGACGCATTCTTCCAAGAACGCCATTGAAAACCATTTCGATACCTCATTCGAGCTGGAGGCGATGTTGGAGGCGCGCGTGAAACGGCAATTGCTGGATGAGGTGCAGTCGATAACGCCAAAAGGCGTGACGCTGATGCACATTCGCCAAGGGCAGCCGAAAGGACTGGGGCATGCCGTTCTCTGCGCTAAGCCGTTGGTCGGTGATTCTCCCTTTGTCGTGCTGTTGCCGGACATCTTGCTGGATGACGCGAAAGCCGATTTGAAGAAAGACAACCTGCCACACATGATTGCGCGCTTTGAGCAGACCGGTCTGAGCCAGGTTTTGGTGCAAAAGGCAGACGAACACGTACTGCACGATTATTCCGTGGTGGAGTGTGAGGCCAGCAGCCTGGCTCCTGGCGAAAGTGCTCGTATCACATCAATTATCGAAAAACCGGCGCCGGAAACCAAGTTGGAATCCAACTACTCGGCGGTGGGGCGCTATGTCTTGTCTGCAGATATTTGGCCGCTGCTGGAGACCACGGAACCGGGAGCCTGGGGGCGCATTCAACTGACCGATGCGATAGCAGAATTGTTGAAACGCAAACCGGTAGAGGCGACAGAGCTGGTGGGGGAATCGTTCAACTGCGGCGAAAAACTGGGTTACCTGCGCGCTTTTGTCACTTATGGCTTGCGTCACCCGACCCAAGGCAAAGCGTTCCGCGAGTGGGCTGAACGGCTGTCGCTTTGAGTAAAACTTATCGCTTCTCTCGATGAGGGCCGTTGCCATCATGGCGGGAGAAGCTAGAATAGTTGTTGAATTTTGGGGAATTTCACTGTTCCAATTTTTATTTTAGTATACATTCTACTGCGAGTAGCCAAGTTGCTATGGCGAGAGAATTTTATGCGTATGGCCGTCTGATTCTGACAAGTCGCTGTTATTTTTAAAAAATTAAAGCTTTAAACTTGCCTCCGCACTGATTTTTACCGGTGCCGGGCATTTCAGTTTATTTATCTCGCTCATAATAGCTTTGCTCTTATCAACGGCAGATAAACGTTCTTGATAATTGCAAACAGAGCTCATGTTTTGAGACGGCACAGCAAGCGACAGACAGTTTGATAAGGTTACAGAGACGCTGCCACGGTTGGCGCGCATAGTAGCTTTGCAGATACATTTACCTGAAAGTGATGATAATTTGATGGCAAAACGACAATTGAAAGTGATATCGCTATTGATATCGATCAGCGTAATCAGTGGATGCACCGTGTTTCCTGGAACCCATTTATCGACCAGCGGAAAAGAAGTCGTAAAACAAGAAGATGCTGACTTCGATATCGATAAGATGGTTAACATTTACCCGATGACACCGAAGTTGTTGGACTCGATGCGTCCGACAAAGGTGGTTGCTCAGCCGAATGCGCAGTTGGACGCATCGCTGCGCACGTATGAATACCGGATCGGGGTAGGTGACGTCCTTAATGTCACCGTTTGGGACCATCCAGAATTGACCACGCCTGCGGGCCAATACCGCAGCGCCAGCGACACAGGCAACTGGGTACACTCCGACGGCACGATTTTCTATCCTTATATCGGTAAGGTTAACGTGGTGGGTAAAACCGTTACCCAAATTCGCGATCAGATCGCCTCCCGTTTGGCTCAGTACATCGAAAGCCCGCAGGTTGACGTTAATATCGCCGCTTTCCGCTCGCAAAAAGCTTACGTGACGGGCGAAGTTACCAAATCCGGGCAGCAGCCTATCACCAACGTACCTTTGACGGTGATGGATGCGATCAACGCCGCCGGCGGGCTGACGGAGAATGCCGACTGGCGCAACATCATCCTGACCCACAACGGCAAAGAACAGCGTCTTTCATTGCAGCAATTGATGCAGAATGGGGATTTGACTCAGAACCATCTGCTCTATCCTGGGGATATTCTGTATATTCCGCGCAACGACGATCTTAAAGTGTTCGTCATGGGTGAAGTTAAAACCCCATCGACGCTAAAAATGGATCGCAGCGGCATGACGCTGACGGAAGCGCTGGGCAATTCTCAGGGGATAAGCCAAGCTGCGGCAGATGCGACCGGTGTCTTCGTTATCCGCCCACTGCACGGAACACAGGGCGACAAACTGGCTAATATTTATCAGCTCAACATGTCCGATGCGACAGCATTGGTGATGGGGGCTGAATTCCATCTGCAACCGTATGACATTGTTTACGTGACGGCAGCGCCTATCGCGCGTTGGAACCGCCTGATCGTTCAGCTGGCACCAACCATCGATAGCTTCAACAATCTCACGGAAGGCTCACTGCGTATCCGTAATTGGCCGTAGTAGGGAGGCTAGCCATGTTTGATTCTATCTTGGTTGTCTGCGTAGGTAATATTTGCCGCTCCCCTACGGGGGAGCGTCTCTTGAAGCAGCATCTGCCGGACAAAGAGATCGCTTCCGCAGGCATCGGTGCCTTGGTTGGCAAAACCGCGGATAAGAGCGCTATTTCCATTGCGGAAAAACATCAGCTGTCGTTAGAAGGGCATGAAGCCAGGCAGCTGACGAAAGAAATGTGCCGGGAATATTCATTAATTCTGGTTATGGAGAAAGGGCATATTGATGCTGTTTGCCGCTTGGCGCCGGAGGTCAGAGGCAAAACCATGCTTTTCGCCCATTGGTTGGGGCAGAAAGAAATTCCCGATCCTTACAGAAAGAGCGCCGAAGCGTTTGAGTTTGTTTACCGCCTTCTTGATGATGCAGCCCAAAAATGGGCCCAGGCATTAAATCGTTAACCAGAGATTACAATGACTGATAATACGAAACCAGGCTTATCAACAGCCAATAATCATGATGAGATTGATCTAAGTCGCTTGCTGGGAACTTTAATTGATCACCGCTGGCTCATCATCGGGATTACAGCGTTATTCTCTGTTGCCGGTATCATTTATTCCCTGTTCGCCACGCCTATATATCAAGCTGACGCCATGGTTCAGGTTGAGCAAAACGTCGGGAACTCGTTGGTCAACGACCTATCTCAAATGCTGCCTAACAGTCAGCCGGGTTCTTCCACGGAGATTGAACTGATCAAGTCACGCATGGTGACGGGTAAGACTGTCGATGATCTGAATCTTGAAACGGTGGTGCAGCAGAAGTACTTCCCGATTTTTGGCCGCGGCTGGGCTCGTTTGACGGGTACCGAACCTGCCAAAATTGCGCTGTCCCGTCTCAATGTGCCTGCCAACTCTGACGATGTTGAGCTGGAATTGACCGTGATTGATGCCCAGCAATATGTGCTGAGCAACAACGGCACCGAGATTATCAAGGGGAAAGTTGGCGCGCTGGAGAGTGGCCATGGGATTTCTTTGCTGGTT
Source organism: Casimicrobiaceae bacterium (assembly GCA_036825435.1). Lineage (GTDB taxonomy): Bacteria > Pseudomonadota > Gammaproteobacteria > Burkholderiales > Casimicrobiaceae > UBA931. The sequence goes on from DAISYG010000024.1 coordinate 5,578, forward strand.
AGCGAAATTTCGGCGGAGCCAGGCACTGTCTTTGAAATCGCCAAGTTGCCGCGTTTGGTGGCGACCAACAATCTGCTGGATGCTTTGACGGTTGAAGACAAAGGTAAAGACACCGGCGTGCTGGCGTTGAGTCTGGTCGGGGATGATCCTGTCTTGGTGCGAAACATTCTTGACAGCATCAGCAAAAATTACCTGTTGCAGAACGTCGAACGTAAATCGGAAGAGGCGGCTAAAAGTCTGGACTTCCTGAAAGATCAGTTGCCTGAAGTTCGTAGTTCTTTGGATAGTGCCGAAGATAAACTCAACCGTTTCCGTCAGGCGAATGATTCTGTCGATTTGTCCCTTGAAGCGAAGTCTGTTTTGGACACGATTGTGGGGGTTGAGGCTCAACTGAACGAGCTGACGTTCAAAGAGGCGGAAATTTCCAAGCTTTATACCAAAGAGCACCCGGCTTATCGTGCGTTGATGGAAAAACGCGCCACGTTGCAACAAGAAAAAGATAAGCTGAACAAGCGCGTTAGCGTTATGCCGAAGACCCAGCAGGAAATCTTGCGTTTGACCCGTGATGTACAGGCAGGGCAAGAGATCTACATGCAGTTGCTGAATAAACAGCAAGAACTGGGCATCACCAAGGCAAGCACAGTTGGTAACGTACGTATCGTGGATCCTGCCGTTACGCAGCCTCGTCCGGTTAAACCGCAAAAAACCATTATCGTTTTGATAGTCACGTTGTTAGGCGGTCTATTCTCCACCGGTTTTGTTTTGCTTAAAACCATGCTGCATCGCGGCATCGAAAGTCCGGAACAGTTGGAACAGCAGGGGATCAACGTTTACGCGAGTATTCCGCTGTCCGAATGGCAGCAAAAGAGCGACCGGGAGACCATGCTGTCCGGCAAGCGCAGCAGTAACAGGAGTTACACCCTACTTGCCGTGGGCAACCCGGCGGACTTGGCGATTGAAGCCGTCAGAAGCTTGCGTACCAGTCTGCATTTTGCCTCGCTGGAAGCCAAAAATAACGTTCTGATGATTTCCGGTGCCAGCCCAAGCATCGGTAAAACGTTTGTCAGCATTAACCTGGCGGCGGTGATCGCCCAGGCGGGTCAGCGCATTTTGGTCGTTGACGCCGATATGCGCAAAGGTTATGCCCACTCGTTGTTGAACTGTGAATTGGGATTGGGGTTGTCTGACGTGTTGTCCGGCCAGGCGTCGGCGCAGCAAGCGATCAAGCAAACATCGATCGAGAATCTCAGCTTTATCTCGCGCGGCAAGATTCCTCCGAATCCATCGGAGTTGTTGATGCACAACCGCCTGACAGAGTTCCTGGAATGGGCGGGCAAAGAGTATGACATCGTGTTGGTCGATACCCCACCGATCCTGGCGGTAACGGATGCCGCTATTGTGGCGCGCAATGTCGGCACGACGCTGTTGGTTGCACGTTACGGCGTGAACTCGCTGAAAGAGATTGAGGTGAGTATTCGTCGCTTCGAACAAAACGGCATGGAAATTAAAGGTATTATCCTGAACGCCGTTGAAAATAAATCGGGTAGCGCCTACGGCTACTACGCTTACGAATATAAATAAACTCCCTTCTATGTAAAAGCTCCTCATTATGAGGAGCTTTCTGATTCATTCAAAAGTAATGCATAAAATCCAATTTCGGAGAGAATAAATGAGTAATCTTGCAATTATTCCGGCAAGGGGTGGGTCGAAAGGTATTCCCAAAAAAAATATTAAAGAAATTGCAGGTAAGCCATTAATCGCTTGGAGCATAGAGCAGGCATTAAATTCTTCGAGTATTGATCGTGTCATTGTTTCTACAGATTGTGAAGATATCGCTGCCGTAGCCAGAGAATATGGCGCGGAAGTCCCGTTCATGCGTCCGGCCCATCTGGCGAACGATACCGCTGCGACTGAGCCCGCGCTTTTGCATACGCTGGAGTGGTTGGCTGAACATGAGAGTTACCACCCTGAGTATACCGTCCTGTTGCAGGCTACTTCTCCTGTGCGCAAAGATGATGCGATTGATTCTGCAATCAGAAAGATTATTGAAAAGAAAGCCGATTCACTGCTGAGCGTATGTGAGTTTTGGCATTTCTTGTGGGAAAATGAAGATAATCCGAAAGCCTATTACGACTACTTAAACCGTCCGCGTCGGCAAGATATTAAGCCTGAAAATATCAAACTTAAAGAAAATGGTTCAATTTACGTTACGAAAAGCGAAATTCTCCTCAGTACCGGTAATCGTCTTGGCGGCAAAGTTATAGCGCATAAGATGTCGGAAGAGGAAAGCTTTGAAATTGACACCATGCTGGACTGGGCGGTTGTTGAAGTAATTTTGAAAAATTGGAGTGGGAGATAATTTATGTTAATTCAGAAAAAAATATCTGACTTTTTAGTGTTTGAAACCGAATCAATCATTAAAGCCTTAGAAAAAATCAACTCGAATAAAAAACGCATTATTTTTGTTGTCACCGAAGACGGCAAGCTGTGCGGTTCTTTCTCAGACGGTGATTTCCGTCGTTGGATCACTAACGGCGACTTCGATCTGAGCCGCGAAATGTCGGAAGTGATGAATCAGAACGTCCGCTATAAAAAAGTGGATGCGCCACGCAATGAGATTGAATCGCTGTTTTCGAATGGCGTTGACGTTCTGCCGCTGGTTGATGATTATCGTCGTTTGGTCGCCGTTGCGCTGCAAAGCGAAAAAGGCCTGACGATTGGCAAACACACTATCACGGAAACCTCGCCGACTTACATTATTGCTGAAATTGGCAACAACCATAATGGCGATATTAAGCTGGCTAAGCATCTGGTTGACCTGGCGGTTGACGCGGGCGCCGATTGCGTCAAGTTCCAAATGCGCGATCTGAGCTCTTTGTATAAGGGCGGCAACGATAAAGACAAATCCGCCGATCTTGGCGCACAGTACACGCTGGATCTGCTGAGAAAATTCCAGCTCAGCAATGAAGAACTGATTGAAGTGTTCGATTATTGCAAGGAGAAGGGGCTGACCCCGCTGTGTACTCCTTGGGATCTGAAGAGCCTGGAAGTGTTGGAAAACTACGGCATGGAAGGTTATAAGGTCGCTTCCGCTGACTTCACTAACCACGAAATGTTGGCCGCGTTGGCCGCTACGGGCAAACCGCTGATTTGTTCTACCGGTATGTGCAGCGAAGCAGAAATCAAAAGCTCGGTAGATTTCTTGAAATCGAAAGGTGCCGAGTTTGTGATCCTGCATTGCAACTCTACGTATCCGACGCCGTTCAAAGACGTCAACCTGGCCTATATCAAACGTCTGCAGCAGGTGACGGGCTGCTTGGTCGGCTATTCTGGCCATGAACGTGGCATTTCAGTGCCGATCGCCGTGACCGCGCTGGGCGCAAGAGTAATCGAAAAACACTTCACCATCGACAAATCCATGGAAGGCAACGACCACAAGGTGTCGTTGTTACCCCCTGAGTTCAAAGAGATGGTCGTACGTATCCGCGAAGTTGAAGAGTCCATGGGCAACGCCGGCGAACGTACTATCACCCAAGGGGAAATGATCAACCGCGAAACTCTGGCAAAAAGTTTGATTATCAATCGCGATCTGAAAAAAGGTGAAATCATCACTCGCGAGATGGTTGAAGTGAAGAGTCCGGGGCAGGGTCTGCAGCCTCTTTATCTGGAGCAATTGGTCGGTAAGAAAGCCAATCGTGACCACGAAAAAGGCGGGTATTTCTATGAGTCGGATCTAAATGATGTGGCGATAGAAGCCAAGGACTATGATTTCAATCGTCCGTTCGGCATTCCAGTGCGCTACCACGATTACGGCAAGTTGAAGAATAAATCCAATCTGGACTTCGTCGAGTTCCATCTGAGCTATCAGGATATGGAACTCGATTTGACAGAATTCTTCTCCGGCGCTGAAAATATCGGTTTTGCGGTACATAGCCCCGAGCTGTTCGCCAACGATCATATTTTGGATCTGGCGACGGATGATCCCGTTTATCTTGCTCATTCGATCAAACAGCTGCAGCGTGTCTGCGATGTGACTCGCGCGTTGAAGCAATATTTCCCGAAAACTGAGCGTCCGGTCATCGTGGTGAATGCAGGCGGTTTCAATACCACCGGTTTCTTGCCAAAAGAATCACGTCAGGCGATGTACGAACGCATTGGCGCCGCTCTGGGTGAAATCAATCAAGAAGGCGTTGAAATCATCATCCAGACGATGCCTCCGTTCCCATGGCACTTTGGTGGTCAAAGCTACCATAACCTGTTTGTCGATCCGGACGAGATTAAAGCGTTCTGTGAGAAATACGGCTACCGCATCTGCTATGACACGTCGCATTCCATGATGGCTTGTAATTACTACCAATGGGATCTTCATGAGTTTACCCAGAAGGTCGGCCCTTACACCGCACATATGCATATTGTTGATGCTTTGGGAGTGGATGGTGAAGGGGTACAGATCGGTAAAGGCGATGTGAACTTTGACGAGCTGGCTGATGATCTGCGTCGTCATGCGCCGGGAGCGCAGTTTATTCCTGAAGTGTGGCAGGGGCACAAAAACCAAGGGGAAGGGTTCTGGCATGCGCTTAACTTCCTGGAAAAGTATCTGTAAATGAGTAAAGCCATTATGGGGGCTGCGGCCTTGTCGGTAGGGGATATTCTCGGCAAGGTCATCGGCTTCATCATATTGCCTTATTTGACAGCACACCTAGGCGCGTCGGGGTACGGCGCGCTGACTCTTTATTTGTCTGTTATTCAGATCTTGATCATTTTCATTTCGTTCAGTGGTCAAGGTCTGTTGCCGGTCAAATACATGCAGGAGGGGGAAGGGAGCTCCCTGGTGTTCCGCAGAGATAACATCGCCTTGGCTTTCGCGTCGAGCGCGCTACTGGTGGCTATATTCTACATTGTCACACTGGTCACCAAGATCTCTGTTTCTTTCAGCGACGGTTTTCTGGTTGTTTTGGCATCTCTGGCGCAGGCGCTGAACTTTATCAATTTATCGCATTTGCGCATTAGTCAGACCTATAAAGTTGCCGCTATCGGCCAATTTTTGCTTTCCGCATTCAACGTTTTATTCACTATCGCTCTTTTTGAAATGATAGCGTCGACGCCAGGACAACGTTTGATAGCGATCGCGGCATCATTTTTCAGCATTCAGCTGGCCTACGAGTTCTTTGTTTACAGAAAAATAGCGGTTGAACGCAGCGTGCTCCAACCGTTGCGTAAGCGTTATAAGGAAATCATTAGCTACGGGGTATCCCTATTGCCACATCATGGCAGTTATTGGATTAAATCCTCGGTAGATAGATTCTTCATAGCGCATTACATGAGTACGGCGGTAGTCGGGGTTTATGGCTTGGCGTTTCAGCTAACCTCTATCGTTATGCTCTTTTTCGGCGTAATCAACCAGGCGTTCCAACCTTTCATTTATCGCAAGCTTAAAGCGAACGATTTTAGAGGGGTCGAGCTCATTCAATATGGTTACACAGCTCTGGTTATCGTTTCGTGCATTATTTACTTCTTTATTTTGCCATTTGCTTTCCCGTATCTGTTTAATGCTGAGTTCAATCGCGCTATTTATTACTTCAACATTCTTTTGCCTGGAACTGCATTTTTATCGATTTATTATATTTTTACGCACTCACTGTTTTACTATCGTAAAAATAAATTAATCTCAATTATTACCATGGGTTCGATGATAACGCATTTGATTGGTATATTTGTCATCACCATGACAGAAATCAAAGTTGAGTATTTCTGCCTGGTTTATGCAATTTCTAGTTTTTATGCGTGTGCAGTGACTTTTTATTGTGGTAAGCGACAGATCAGTATTGAGAGGAAAAGATGATAGCAAGTCTTAAACGATGGTTGCGAAACTTACGTAAGCAGCGTTATCGTTCAAAAGTTATCAGAATGGCTGAAAGATGTGGTCAAGATCCGAAAATTAACTTTTTAACTATCGTTAATAATAAAACCCGACTTGGTGATAACTTTAACTCCAATGGTTTGACGGTGGTTGGAAAGGGCGGTGTTACTATCGGTGATAATTTCCACTGTGGTTTTGGTTGTGTATTGATCACAGAAAATCACAATCATCATGGGAATGCGATTCCCTACGATAACACTTATGTGATTAAGGATACGCATATCGGGGATAATGTTTGGCTTGGGATCAATGTGATTGTTCTGCCCGGGGTTTCCATTGGGGAAGGGGCCATTATCCAAGCCGGCAGCGTGGTGGTTAAAGATATAGAGCCCTACGCTATAGCCGGCGGCCATCCAGCGAAACCCTTTTCGCAACGCGATGTTGCTCACTATCTGCAGCTTAAGGCTGAAGGCAAATTTCATTGAACGGCAGTTATACATTCATGCCCGTAGCTTAATCGGATATTAGAAATATGAGTAAATACATTGCGTATATTGAGTCACCGCTTCAGGCTTTTAATCTCATTGAGTATCTTGATGCGAAGAACATTGTGCTCGATCTGCTGATTGTCAATAAGCGTTCGGCCAATTCTGCGTTGAATCACGGGCAGATTGTTTATCTGTTGAACATGATTAAGCATCGCTCCCTGGAAACCATTGATGTTGAAGGGAAACTGGGTAATGCTTTTGATATTAAACGGCAATTGAAGAGTGTAACATCGGTGGTGAGTGCGAAGGAAACTGTCACTTTGATTGCCGGTGAGTATCGCGCGAGGGTTTTTTGGATTTTAGCGCATAAATATTCGAGAAGAAATGTGGTCCTGCTGGATGATGGTACGGCAACGCTCAGAATTAAACGCTACAATAATCTCACTGCTCGGGGCGTCGTGAAGTCGGTTTTCCTCAAGTCACTTGGTATGACCAATAATGAGAGAGAAAAAATAACCTTTTTCTCTGTTTATGACATCGAAGGTAATGTTTCAAAAAGAGATGTGGTCGTTAAGCACAGTTACCAAAATTTTAAGGCTAAACTGGCCAGTCTTCCTGATGGAAAGAACAGGGTCTTCATTATAGGTACACCGCTTTATGAGGCAGGGGTAACGTCTGTTGATGATATTGACTTGACGCTAAGAATGATAAATGACTTAAAGTCAAATCAGATGGGTGCCGAGCTTGTTTATATTCCCCACCGCCGCGAGCGTGAAGAGAAAATAGATGAAATCAGAAAGTCTGTAGAGGTCCGTCGGTTGGATTTTCCCTTTGAGGTTTATCCCATTGTGGCTGGTGAGAACGTCAGTTGTATAGCCGGATTTTATTCATCATTGTATGACAATCTCGTAAAAATATATGATGAAAAAATTAAAATAATCGCTTACGTTCTTGATGAGAAAGTTTTATCGCCAGAGTGGAGTGGATTTGTTAACGCGATTTATAAAAACTATGAGAGTTATGAAAACGCGGATATTACGCTGATTAAAAACAAATTTTAATTTTATAAATTTACCGTGGTGATGGAAAATGAAGATTGCTTTAATTAACACACTTTATGCTCCTTATAAAATCGGTGGTGCTGAAGTATCAGTTCAGTTGTTGGCTGAAAGCCTGCAACGAGCCGGGCATGAAGTTGGTGTGTTTTGTCTTCATGAATTTGATGAGATAAAATATGACACTCTTAATGGCGTTCATATTGCTTATTTACCTCTCAAAAATATGTACTGGCCATTTCAGGCTTCTTCGGCAAGCAAATTAAAGAAAGCGGTGTGGCATCTGCTTGATTCTTATAATCCATTTATGGCTCGTGCCATGCGTAAGGAGCTGCGCAAATTTTCTCCGGATGTGGTGCATACCAACAACCTCAGCGGTTTTTCCGTCGCAGCGTGGCGAGTGGCCAAGAAGCTGGGGGCGCGCGTGGTACACACGACTCGCGATTATTATCTATTCCATCCGAACGGCACGTTGTTTAAACATGGCCAAAATATGGACGTACAGTCGTCTGCAGTGCGCATCGCATCTTTTCTGAAGAAAAAAGCCAGTCAGCGCGTAGACGTTTTTGTTGGCATAAGTAAATATATTTCCGCCTTGCATCGGGAAAATGGATTTGCGCGCAACGCGGTACATACGCATATCTACAACCCTGTCGCCGCGATAGAGTATGTACCGACCGTCAACGAAAAGGTCAGGATCGGTTTTGTCGGTCGCCTCACCGAAGACAAAGGTTTTGATGAGTTTTGTGCTCTGGCAAAACAGGCCAGCGGCGATCCGCAGGTTGCATTCTACGCCGCCGGCAGATTCAATGGTGACGCCGCTGGCGAGAAGTTGAAGGTGTTAGCGTTGGAGGCAGGTATTCATTTGCTTGGCTTTATCAAGATTGAAGAGTTTATGACGCAGATTGACGCCGTTGTTCTACCAACGCGATGGAATGAGCCCTTTGGGCGAACCGTTGCGGAATCGGCCATCTCTGGTAAGGTTGTGTATACGCCTTTCAATGGCGGAGTGGCAGAAATCGCAGCTTTTTATGATAATATTTTCGAGCTAAAAGATTTTTCTGTCGCCAGTGTGGTTAGCGTCGTGAGAGAAAATAACAACAAACCGCGTCGTTCGTTTTTTGAACTAGAAAAAATAACCGATGCTTATGAGAGCGTGTATAGAGGGTCATAATGAGGGTATCGACAAAGTCGTTGGTTGTTTTTCTTTTGCTGATGTACATGACATTGCTCTCATTGAATGGCGTTGTGACCGTCGCTGCGTATATGTCGACCAGGGCACTTTTATTATATAAAGACTTTTTTGCCATGGCAGTGCCGGTTTTCGTCCTAATCTTGCTTTTTGCGCGTAACCCTAACGTGTCAAAACAGTGTAGAAGCGTAATGATCTTTTTCCTGTCGATGGTGATCTTCTCGTTAGTTTATGTACTTTTAAGTATGATCACCGGCAGGTTTGATTTCTTCCGCTCTATCGTTCAGTTTCGCTTAGAGTTACTGACATTCGGTTCTTTTTTCTTTGCCGCCGTTTTACTTCTTTTTGAATATAATGAGCGTGTCGAGATTGTTAATAAAATCATTAAGTACTATATTTTCTTTGCCGTATTGAATGCGCTCTTTGCGGTCGCCGAATCCAGTTTGGCAGGCCTGCTTTATGCACTAATCGGTTTTGACCCTGGCCCACAGTTGACACAGTTTGGTAAAGAATATGGTCTTCTGTTACGCACCATTCAGGGGCAATTACGTGCTTTTGGTCTGCTCACCGGGCCATTCAGCCTCAGTGAATATCTGTTTTTTGCACTGGTATTATCGCCTTATGTAAGCGAAAAAAATCGCAAGAAATATATTCTTCTCATTATGGTTGGGATCGCATTTTCAACATCGAAAACGGCGATTATCATGGCACTGCTTTATATCATGTTCCTGATGCTGAGACGCTTTTTCTCTCAACGTTTTAGCCTGAATTCAGTCACTATGGTAACGATGGTCTTGTCACTGTTCTTTTATATTACGACGACCAATTACAGTATTTATGAGATGATATTCCCGAAGGAGAATGCTTACGCGGAGAACAGCATTTTACTTCGTACGGTCAATATAGAAGCCGTGCGAGCTGACAGTGAGTATTCGCCATTTATCGGTGCTGGGTACGCTGTGAATGGTAACGCGGTGGTTGGTGATGACAATACGAACTCAATCCCGCTTGATAGTATGTATATCTACATGTTGTCGAATTACGGTAATGTCGGAATTATCCTTCTGGTTATTGTCGCTACGATAATTCTTGGCATTCTTTATCAGCGTACTCGTCTTGGCCTTAATCCCAGTGTTTACCTATACTGGATGATCTCGCTTTCGATGAATTTCGTTTATAATAACCCGTTGACAAACTATCCAGGCTATATATTCGCAATCATAATATCGATTTTGTTATTATCGATTAGAACGCCGGAGACGGGTTCCGTGAGTCGCTCAAGAAAGAATGTAGGTTATGTGCAATCGCTACATTGACACGGTATTATTTAAAATTGCGAGGTAATTAATGATTTATGTCAATGCGCGATTCTTAACGCAGGATTTGACAGGGGTTCAGCGGTTCGCTCAGGAAATATGCCTTGCGCTGAGTAAGATTAGGCATGATATCGTTTTTGTCTCGCCACCTAACATTATTCACCACGATATCGCGTCGCAATTGAATGTTCAGGTGGTGGGTAAGAAAAGCGGTCACTTTTGGGAGCAGGTAGAGCTTCCTGCTTTTTTAAAGAAAAATAAAAGCCCGCTTCTAATAAATCTTTGCAATACGGCTCCGATCTTTTATCGTAATAAAATTGTTACTCATCACGATGTTATATATAAACGCTATCCGCAAAGTTACTCTGCAAAGTTTCGTTTCGTTTATAATAACTTTGTTCCCCTGATGTTGCGTCACAGTAAGGCGTTGATTACAGTTAGCGAATTTTCTAAAAAAGAAATTAGCCAGGCGTTTGACTACCCATTAAATAATATTTACGTAATCTATAATGCGGTGTCCGAGCAGTTTAAACCCATTGCGTCGGCATCCAATACAGAACGCCCTTATTTATTGGCCGTTTCGTCTCCAAATTATCATAAGAACTTTCATGGTCTGATTGCCGCTTTCTCTCAAATGGCAAACGGCCAGGATGTGACGCTGAAAATCATTGGGGCCGCCAACAAGAATTTCGCGGATGTTGGGTTTTCGACGGAAGGAACTGCAAGGAACGATAACATACAGTTTTTGGGGCGTGTGAGCGATCAACAGCTTGTAGAACTCTATTCTCATGCTCGCGCCTTTGTGTTCCCCTCTTTATATGAAGGGTTCGGCATTCCTCCGTTAGAAGCGCAGGCTTGTGGTTGTGCGGTAGTAGCGTCCAATCGGGCTTCTATGCCCGAGGTATTGTCGAAGAGTGCATTGTACTTTGATCCGGAAAACATCCTGGAAATGAAACAGGCACTGGAGCGGATTATGCAGGATGAAGCGTTGCGCCAAATTTTAATCGCTGAGGGATTTACGAATGTCAAACGTTTCGATTGGATGCGTTCGGCAGCAGCGTTGAGCGAGATAATGACGAGATCTATGCAATGAAAAAAAAAGTGCTGCATGTCGCCGAAACAGTGAAGGGTGGCGTCGCTACGGTAATTAGACAACTTGTACAGCAAAATGATGAATTTGATTTTTACTGTGTGTTGCCCGATAGTCAATATCGTGAGATTGGCGCTTTCCCCGCAGAAAAAATGAAGGTATTTACGCGGACAGGGAGAAATATTTCTTCGTTTATCTCTTTGGCTATTAACTATATCCAGATGGTACGTAAAGAAAAACCGGATGTCATTCACGTCCACAGTACTTTTGCGGGGGTTGTTTGCCGGCTGTTAACGCCATTGGTAAGAATGACATGCAGGCCTAAAATTATTTATTGTCCGCATGCTTTTTCTTTCCTGATGGACACATCAGAAAAGAAAAAGAAGGTTTATGCCAAGATAGAGAAAATTCTGCAAAAGAATACCGATGTTATCATTTGTACCAGCGAATATGAGAAACGAACGGCACTGATGGCCGGATTGAGTCCTGATAATTTGACTGTGGTGTATAATGGCGTTGAACCCCCTGTAAAGCTGCCGGATGATACCAATCCTTATCGCCAAGATAAAATAAATATATTGTTTGTCGGCCGTTTTGATTATCAAAAAGGATTTGATTTGGTTCATCGGATTGCCGACGAATTGGATGACAGATTTTTAATCACGATCGTCGGTGGCAATGTACACGCAAAAGAGCAACCGGCGCCACATTCCCGGATGGATTTTAAAGGTTGGTTGACTTCGGCAGAGATGGCGCCTTATTTCACCTACGCCGACGTGTTGTTGATGCCAAGCCGATGGGAGTCGTTCGGTCTGGTCGCCGTTGAAGCTGAAAGCTATGGGTTGCCCGTTGTCGCCAGCCGCTGCAGTTCATTGCCGGAGGTGGTGAGCGAAGGCGTTACGGGGTATCTGTTTACGACCAATCAGTCCGATGAGGCCGTTGAGATATTGAATGCTCGCGACCAACGCGATTGGAGTGCAATGAAAGTTGACTGTGTCGATTTCTACAATGCTAATTTTACTTCAGAAAAAATGATATCCAATACTTATCGTCATTACAGATAATCGATACATCCGTTTTTTGGAATGAAAATAATTTTTTACTATTTATATTTAATCGGTGAGAGTAAAAATGAGTAACCTTTATCCTGTTATTATGGCTGGGGGAACAGGGAGTCGCCTGTGGCCGCTTTCTCGTGAATTATTCCCCAAACAGTTCTTAGCGCTGTGCAATGAATTTTCCATGTTGCAAACGACAGTCATGCGGCTTAAAGGGTTAGAGATTATTAATCCTCTTGTTATATGTAACGAAGAGCATCGTTTTATCGTGGCCGAACAACTGCGCCAAATCACGCGTTTATCGCATAATATTATTCTGGAGCCGGTAGGGCGTAATACGGCGCCGGCGATTGCGCTTGCCGCTTTGCAGGCGGTTTCCAGCGGTGACGATCCGCTCATGTTGGTATTGGCCGCGGATCACGTCATTCAGGACGAAGCGATTTTCCGCGATGCGGTCAATCAGGCAATTCCCTATGCTGAAGCGGGAAAACTGGCTACTTTCGGCATCGTTCCGACGGGCCCGGAAACGGGCTATGGGTATATTCAAAAAGGTGCCAGCGTCGACGGTTCCAGTATCTGCGGCGTTTCGCGCTTTGTCGAAAAGCCTAATCTTGAAACGGCGCAGCAGTATCTGGCCAGCGGCGACTATCTCTGGAATAGCGGTATGTTTTTGTTCAAAGCCAGCCGTTACCTGGAAGAATTAGGCCGTTTCCGCCCAGATATTCTGGACGCGTGCAAGCAGTCGCTTGCGCATTTGACCCCCGATATGGACTTTATCCGCGTTGACCGAGATGCATTCATTGCCTGCCCGGATGAGTCTGTCGATTATGCCGTGATGGAACAGACTGCCGATGCTGTCGTCGTACCCCTGGATGCGGGATGGAATGACGTGGGATCATGGTCTGCGTTGTGGGAAATCAGTGAAAAAGACACAAAAGGGAACTCTACTTTCGGTGATGTTCTTGAGCATAACTGTTCAAATAACTATATTCGCGCGGAGCATAAGTTGGTGGCCGCTGTCGGGGTGACCAATTTGGTTGTGGTTGAAACCAAAGATGCCGTGTTGATTGCCGATAAAGATAACGTCCAAGACGTAAAAGAAATCGTCAACCAACTGAAGCGACAAAAGCGTTCCGAAAGCAAACAGCACCGTGAAGTTTATCGTCCGTGGGGCAAACATGATGCGATTGCGCAGGGCGATCGCTTCCAGGTGCGCCGCATTACTGTAAAGCCAGGCGAGAAATTGTCCTTGCAGATGCACCATCATCGTTCGGAACACTGGGTAGTGGTGTCAGGCACTGCCAAAGTGCATACCAATGGTAAAATGCAACTGATCAGTGAAAACGAATCCGTTTATATCCCTCTTGGGGTCGAACATTCTCTCGAAAACCCGGGAAAAATCCCGCTGGATTTGATTGAAATTCAGTCGGGTGCCTATTTGGGAGAAGACGATATCGTGCGAATCGGCGACTCCGCTCAGCATAATTAATCATTTTGGTGCGGTGGATATTTGAGCCGCATCACTGTATTTACGTTTGGTAAGGATCTCAACATGTCTCAATCATTGACTTGTTTCAAAGCATACGACATTCGCGGGCAGCTGGGTGAAGAGCTGAACAACGATATTGCCTATCGTGTCGGCCGTGCATATGGGGAGTTTTTGCAACCTAAAAGCGTTGTCGTCGGGGGAGACATCCGTTTGACCAGCGAGGAACTGAAACTCGCGTTGGCGGAAGGGCTGCGCGATGCCGGGGTTAATGTCCTGGATATTGGCGTCAGTGGGACGGAAGAAATTTATTTTGCCACTTTCCACTTAGGTCTCGATGGCGGCATAGAAGTGACGGCCAGTCATAATCCTATGGATTACAACGGAATGAAGCTGGTGCGTAGCCAGGCTAAACCGATCAGCGGCGATACCGGTTTGCGCGATATTCAGCGTTTGGCAGAAGATAATAACTTCGCTGCGGTGGATCCGACCCGACGCGGCAGCTACGAAACAATATCGATTGAAAAAGAATATGTGGATCATCTGCTGAGCTATGTGAATACGGCTAACTTCAAACCGTTGAAGCTGGTCGTCAACTCCGGCAACGGCGCTGCAGGTCACGTTATCGATGCTGTCGAATCGCGTTTCAAGCAGCTTCAGGTGCCGGTTGAATTTATCAAGGTTCACCACCAGCCTGACGGCAATTTCCCCAACGGTATCCCTAACCCGCTGCTGCCGGAGTGTCGGGAAGATACGGCGCAAGCAGTGCGTGCGCACAAGGCGGATATGGGAATCGCGTTTGACGGTGATTTCGATCGCTGCTTCTTGTTCGATGAACACGGCGGATTCATTGAAGGTTACTATATCGTTGGCTTGTTGGCGGAGGCGTTCCTGGAGAAAGACGCTGGGGCGAAGATCATTCATGACCCGCGCTTGAGCTGGAACACCATCGACGTGGTCAAGCAGGCAGGCGGGGTGCCGGTGATGTCGAAAACGGGCCATGCATTCATTAAAGAGCGTATGCGCCTGGAAGATGCCGTTTACGGTGGTGAGATGAGCGCCCACCATTACTTCCGCGACTTTTCATATTGCGACAGCGGCATGATCCCATGGTTGTTGGTTGCTGAATTGCTGTGCATTAAAAACAAGACGCTCGGGGAGTTGGTCGGGGATCGAATGATCGCTTATCCAGCATCGGGTGAAATTAACAGCAAACTGCAAGATCCAAAAGCTGCAATTGAAAGAGTACTCAATCGCTATCAGCCTTCGGCACAGGAATTTGACACGACCGATGGCATTAGTCTGGAATTTGCAGACTGGCGATTTAATTTACGTAGCTCAAATACTGAGCCGGTGGTGCGTTTGAATGTCGAATCACGAGCCAATCCTGCACTGATGCAGCAAAAAACAGAGGAAATACTGGCCTTGCTTCGACGCTGATCTCTGGTTTTAAAGCTATATTTTAATGCTGGGCGAGCGGTATATGCCCAGCGTTGTGAAGCGATATAGGTACCAGAGAAAACTAAAAAAAGGCATCTATACTATGATAGTTAATAGGCAGTTATCTATGAACGGTTTCCGTCGGGGCGTGTTGCATACTAATGCGTCTCTTACTTCAATGCTTCAGCGTTTCTCTGATATTTTCGTTATCTTTAGCGGGCTGTACTTGTCTTGCCTAATCTCCGGTGCCGCATTTAGCGTGCAACACTGGATTATGGTATTAATATCGATCGTTATCTTCCAAATGATTGGTGGGATTACTGACTTTTATCGTTCGTGGCGTGGTGTGCGTGCGGGGCTGGAGATCCAGCTCATTTTGCAAAACTGGTCGCTGAGCCTGCTGTTGACCTCAGGAACGGTGGCGTTGATAAATGTCTTCAATAACGAGTATTCCGTCTATATCCAATGGTATCTGCTGGTCTGCTGCGGTTTGGTCATTACGCGCAGCGTGATCCGGCTGCTCTTGGGATACATGCGCAATATTGGCTTCAATACCCGTAATGTGGCCATCATGGGTGCGATGCCCGTCGGTATTCGTCTGGCAGAATCTTTACGTGACGCGCACTGGATGGGATTTAAAGTGTTGGGCATTTACGACAACGATAATTCTCCGTTGAACAGCAAAATCGAACGCTGCGGCGACTTGTCTCAGCTCGTGAGCGACGCGAAAAGTGGGCGTATCGATAGGGTCTATATCGCAATGTCGATGGAGCAGGAAAAATTGATCAAAGATACGATCGCGGATCTTTCTGATACGACCTGCTCAGTGATGCTGATCCCGGATATCTTTACGTTCAACATATTACAGTCGCGATCGGAAGAGATTAATGGCGTTCCCGTCGTTTCGTTATTCGATACGCCAATGAGCGGGATTAATCAGGTAATTAAGCGTATTGAAGACATCATTCTGTCAATATTTATTTTGCTGTTCATTTCTCCGGTTCTGTTGCTGATCGCCTGCATGGTCAAATTTACCTCTTCCGGGCCCATCATTTTCAAACAAAGGCGTTATGGCATGGATGGCAAGGCCATCGAGGTATGGAAATTCCGCTCGATGACCGTGATGGAAGATGGCGATAAAGTCGTTCAAGCGAAAAAAGGGGACGCGCGCCTGACGCCGGTCGGCTCCTTCTTGCGTCGTACCTCTCTGGATGAATTGCCGCAATTCGTCAATGTACTGAAAGGCGACATGTCGATTGTAGGCCCAAGGCCGCATGCCGTGGCACATAATGAGCAGTATAGAAAGTTGATCAACGGCTATATGCTGCGCCATAAAATGAAGCCGGGTATCACGGGGTGGGCCCAGATCAACGGTTGGCGTGGCGAGACGGATACGTTGGAAAAAATGCAAAAGCGCGTTGAGTTCGATCTCGACTACATCCGTAACTGGAGCGTTTGGTTGGACATTAAAATCGTCTTCCTGACCATTTTCAAGGGATTCATTAATAAAGCGGCGTATTAGATTTTCTTTAAGGATGTCGCGCCTGGGAAATGTGGATTTCCTGATCTCTGGGGATGTTGAGACAGTTCATTTTTCTTTTAAAACTGGAGGTCGGTCAGATGTTGACTAAAACAAACCGTAAACTGAGGTGCTGGAAGGGGGCGGCTTCATCGCTGGCCCTCGCATTGCCGCTGATGTTTATCAGTGCGAACGCGTTGGCTTTCGAAGTCGGGGTTCATGCGCATTTTCGCTGGTACCCCAACGATCCGGATAAATATTTGGATCTGATTAAGCGTTACGGTTTCACGTCGTATCGAGCGGATTTTCCCTGGAGCGGATTGGAACAGCAAAAAGGGCAGTATGTCATAACCGGCAATATGCAAAAGGCCGACCAAGCGTTTAACGATGCCCAGGCAAAATTTGGTCTGAATGGGTTATTAGTATTGGCGTACGGTAACAAACTCTACGATCCATCGGGTTATCCAACGACGCCTGAAGCCATTCAGGCTTTTGCCAACTACGCGTATTGGACGGCCTCCAAATATAAAGGCAAGATCAAGTATTACGAGATCTGGAACGAATGGACGAATGCCACTGCGATTAAGCCGAAGCCGCGTACGCCACCGCCGCCGGAGATTTTCGTCGCGTTGGTGAAAGCTACGGCTGCTGCGGTTCGAAAGGCCGATCCCAACGCAATTGTCATTACGGGAACGGCCAACCCAACAGGAACCCGCGATCCTTCCTGGGTTGATAACATCGTTAAACTCGGCGTATTGAATTACGTCGATGGTTTCTCCATCCACCCTTACTCCTATGGCAACGATAATTACGCTATACGGGCCCCTGAGGGGAACCTCGGCGTCGTGGATAAATTCGAGGCCCGGCTTGCAAAGGCAGCAGGTAAGACGGTGCCGATTTATATCACTGAAATCGGCGTGCCAACCTATGACGGTAAAGGCGGGTTATCAAAAGATGTGGCTGCGCAATATGTGGTGAAATATACTTTCCTGGCCAAATCGCGGCCCTTTATCAAAGGGATATGGTGGTACGATTTGCTCGATGATGGAGACAACCCGAAAATCAATGAACATCGATTTGGGCTGCTGACGAGAAACGGTCAACCGAAGCCGTCGATGCTGGCTTTAAGTAAGGTCGCAGATGTTGCGCGATCGTATTCCGTTGAGAAATACCAAGTGCTGCCGGGCGGTAAAATTTCCATCGCATTGAAAGGGAATAATCAACATGCGATGCTATTCTGGCAGGAAAAACCGGTGGCTAAGCCTGCCAGCGGTATTTCTTCAGGCTTGCGCAGTTTTATGGCGAGTGAGGCGCCGCAAAACCAAAGTGCTACGCCGCTCAAAGAGGTTCAGGGGAATACGGCTGCGCCCGATGGCGATGTACCGGTAATGATGCGCTCCAGTGCTCCGATTGCCTCGCCCTGGTAGGCAGGCTGTGAGTAAAAAACCGCAAGCTTATGAAGC
>DAISYG010000025.1:0-23417 GCA_036825435.1 Casimicrobiaceae bacterium
CAACTGAACTCAAGAGACTGAGTGGACCCTTTTCCATACCTAGCCATCTAAAATATTTCCAAGTTGGACATTTTAAGGATTTTCCTATACCAGACGTGTACCGCAGATTTGTTATCAAGAAATTACGAAATTTCATACGCATAAGTCCAATATAGAAGTTAAAAATTAATGGAAAATATACGATAACCTTGTTTTTGGTATTGTTGATAATTGCATTTCGTTCATTTATATTTTTTCAGCTTATATTATTAAAATAAGCAATAAGTACCGGAACAGAAAGCCTTCACGGTCTTCTGCTCTGTATTGAACCCATCCCTTTGAAGGAGTTTAGAAATGAAGAAATTCATCGTTGCTGTATTCATTGCTTTATTCTCTCTCAGCGTATTTGCTGCGGTTGATATCAACACGGCCACCAAGGAAGAGTTGCAAACCTTGTCAGGCGTCGGTCCGGAAAAGGCACAAGCCATTATTGATTACCGCACTGAAAACGGCCCGTTCAAAACGACCGATGATCTCACCAAAGTACGCGGTTTCGGCGAGAAAACAGTAGAAAATTTGAAACCGTCCATTTCGGTTTCAAGCGAAACCAAGACCGCCAAAAAGTAATTTTTGTTCGAGAGCAGTCAAAACAAGTCGTTTTATGCAAAAAAAGGGCTACGCAAAAACGTAGCCCTTTTAAAAATTTGGTTGCGGGGACAGGATTTGAACCTGTGACCTTCGGGTTATGAGCCCGACGAGCTGCCAGACTGCTCCACCCCGCGTCTGAATCGCGGATTATATTCGATCACCCGTTTACGGTCAAATGCCAAACAACGACTCCGTAAACTTATGCGCGTCGTCTCTTCACAACGAAAACAAACGCCACATTTAATGCTTCGTTAATCTTCCGCCACTAATTTGTCATCACTTATCATTCATTTGCGGAGGATTTTATGTCTATTCGAAATTTTTTCATGGCCATGACCACAGCGCTGATCATTCCACTATCGGCGCATGCACAAACGACTTCATCGCTGTCGGATTACACCGATATTTGGTGGAATCCTGATACGTCCGGTTGGGGTGTCAACATGGTGCAGTCCGATCAGTTTATTTTTGCGACGTTTTTCGTTTACGACGTGGATGGTAACCCGTGCTGGTACGTTGCCGAAATGGATTATCAGAACAATATTTTCAGCGGAAAGATCATCAAAACCAAAAGCGCGCCTACGCGTGATATCTGGACGCCTGTCAACGTTCAGCGCACAGTTGTCGGCAACGCCGTCTTCACCCCTGAGTCCTCGACAAAGGGCACAATCACACTGACGTTTGACGATGGCGTGGTTTTGACCAAACAAGTCGAACGTCAAACGCTCAAAGCGCCAACCATACAAGAAGAAGAGTCGGCCGTTTACCAGGCAACGATCAAAACGAAATATGAAGAAGAAAATCGTGGCAATGATCGCGTATGGTATTCAACGCATACCTCAACGATGCGCTTCACCAAAAACGGCAATCAGGGAACGTTAAGCTTCACCAACAACGACGGCGTTGATTGTCAGATTACCGGACCACTCGAAGTCAAAGGACGGAAATACGAGATCGACGATGATTTCGGTCGTTACACCTGCAGCAACGGCTACAGCGCCAAAGGCGAGCTTGATTTGCAATTTACGTCCAGCGGCGGCATGGTCGGCTCTTGGGAAACCGAA
This sequence comes from Casimicrobiaceae bacterium, assembly GCA_036825435.1. Taxonomy (GTDB): domain Bacteria; phylum Pseudomonadota; class Gammaproteobacteria; order Burkholderiales; family Casimicrobiaceae; genus UBA931. Next base: position 1,692 of record DAISYG010000025.1, read on the forward strand.
TATCGGAACTATGAAGAAGAAGCACATTTCACTGCAATCAAACAATGAAAACATTATCACCGAGAAAAACCTGCCTGTTTCAAGGCAGGTTTTTTTATTTGATGGCTTTATTGGTCAAAAGACAATGTTGCGCTAAACCCACCATCAGAACGGTTGCTCGCACGGAATGTAAAACCATGCAGTTCGGCAATCCGCTTGACGATCGAAAGGCCCAAACCACTGCCTGTTTGTGTCTGCCCGGGCGGACGGAAGAAACGCTCTTCAAGACGATCGAGATATTCCGATGCAACGCCGGGACCGTCATCGTCAACGCGAATGCCTTCGTGCGAAAGATGAACGACGATTTCGCCGCCGTCGTGAATATAGTGTGCTGCATTATCCACCAGGTTGCGCAACAACAGCGTCAGCAAAACCGAATTACCATTCAGTACAGGTGGCGGTGAAACCTCTTCAAATCGCAACACGATGTGTCGTTTATCGGCAAACGGTTTCACTTCAGCAAACACCGATTCAACAATGGCGCGCCAGTCAATCGGTTCGGCGTCCTGAACCTCTCGCAAAGAATCCAGCCGTGATAAAGCCAATAATTGCTCGACGAGACGTGTCGCACGATCAATTCCGATGATCAATTGATTCAGCGCATGGTTACGCGCCTCGTCATCATCACCGGCAAGTTGCGCGACTTCGGCCTGAACGCGTAGCGCGGAAAGTGGCGTGCGCAACTCATGCGAAGCATCCGCGGTGAAACGACGCTCATGAACCAGCGCATCGGCCATATGCTGAAAAAGCTTGTTCAATGCCCGCACCAACGGTTGAACTTCGGTTGGCACACGGTCGGGAGCAATTGGTGTGGCATCGCCTGGATTTCGGTTCGGCAATTCTCTTGCTACTGCACGCAGCGGAGAAAGTTCGCGGCTGATCAGCCAAACAATCGCAATCAACATCAAAGGCAACGTTAACAACCATGGTAAAAGAGTTGTGGCAATCAGTCCCAGCGTCAAATCCTGTCGGAATTCCAACTCCTGGCCAACCACGATGCGGAAACGTCCATCCTGAGACGTCAGATAGAAAAAACGCCAAAGCTCATCTTCGTCATCATCGTCGTCACGTAAATAATTGTTAATGAAGCCGTTGATCGAAGTACTGAATGGTATGAACCGTCCTTTGTCACCATCGTTGAGAAACATCTGTCCATCAAGGGAAAAAACGGCAAAAGCCAGGGCGTCATCTTCTTCCTCGCCCTCATCGCCTTCCTCTATAACATGTGATGTTTTGGGTAAACTAAACGATCGATTCTGAAACAACGCATCAAGGTCGGCATACGCCAGACTCTTGGCAAAAAGTATTTGCTGTGTATCGAACAGTTCATTAAGCGCATGACGCGTTTGAAAATAAGAAACCGCGCTGATCACCAACCAAATAATCAGAGCGACGGCTGAAAAGAAAACCGTCAGACGCAAACGAAGGCTTTTCACGACTGATGCTCCTGAGGAACTTCATCCAGAACATAACCGATGCCGCGCACCGTGCGAATAACCTGATTACCCAGCTTTCGGCGCAGATGATGAATATGAACATCAATCGCGTTGCTCTCGATTTCGCTTTCCCAGTTGTACAGTTTTTCAATGATCATTTCGCGCGGCAATACTCGTCCTTTGTTCTGCATGAAAAGTTCGAGCAGCGCCAACTCGCGTGCCGCCAGCACCACCGGCATTCCGTGGTGTGTGACCGTGCGGGAGGCCGGATCAAACGTCAGCGCACCACATTGCAACACGGCGGTCGCTTCCCCGTGCCGTCGCCGAATCAGGGCGTTAAGCCGCGCTACCAATTCACTCAGCGCAAATGGTTTGACCAGATAATCATCGGCGCCCGCGTTAAGCCCGGCGACACGTTGATCCAACGCGTCGCGCGCGGTCAGGATCAGCACGGGAACATCTTGCTTATCCTGTCGCCATCGCGCCAGCACATCCATGCCGTCGAGCCCTGGCAGACCGAGATCAAGCACTACCGCGTCGTAAGGGGCAGACGCAAGCGCCTTTTGTCCGGCAATACCATCACGAAACCAATCCACGGCAAAACCGTACCGGAACAAGCCCGCTTTGAGACCATCACCGATCAGCGGATCATCTTCCAAAAGCAGGATGCGCATGATGGTTTATTCGCTCGCTATTATTTGTCCGGGCGAGAATGAATCAACGCCCCGTCAGCGTCGTTGAAATACACTTTGACGCGTCGCTTTTCCTTATCATAGCCTTCGATCTTGTAGCAATTATGTTCATACTCGAATTCGCGTACTTGATAGCCATCTTGCTCCAGTTTGAGGAAAAATGACGACAACAACATCGGTTGCGCCGCAGGTGCTTTGTTGCAATAGCGATCATCGTCGGCAAATGCGGGCGTCGCCAGAAAAGAAGCGGCGATGATGATCGGAAGAATGAGATGCTTTTTCATGTGATAACTCCTGTTCTTTGATTTTGGGAGACTTTCCCTGCGACAAATAATCGCCGAGAGAAATTAACGCAATATTAACATGAGGCGGTCATGTGCCAGAACGTAACGACTTGCCGAAGACAAGAGAAGAATACCGATGAGAAGAAAACTCAATTCGTGTAAAGCAGCGCGCAATAAATGGCGCCGTTTTCAATTTGATGAAATGCTCAGGTGGCGTTGGAAAAAATCGACTGGCGGAGAGAGCGGGATTCGAACCCGCGTCAGGGTATTCCCCTGAACACGCTTTCCAGGCGTGCGATTTAAACCACTCATCCATCTCTCCGCGGCAGGGCTTGGCATTGTACCGCAGCCCGTTCGCCATTTCCAACGAATCGCAGGTAATTTCCGCGAATTTTCGCCTTTTCCGCTGATCACACCATTTTTTCGCTCTCAAAGCTTGCCGATACACTTGGAAAGAATGCACGCTTTGTTTTATAGTGTCGTCTTTCATGTCATGATGTTTCGCCCATTTTTTCACGGAAATCACAAGGTTATCGCATGAACCCCACCACCATGCAGATTATCGCCACGACGCTTTTTGGTCTGGCGGTCATCCATACATTCTCATCCAGTTTCATTGCGGGTCTGGGACATCGCTTCCCGGTGCACGCGGGAATGTGGCATCTGCTGGGTGAGGTCGAGGTTGTTTTCGGCCTGTGGGCAGGCGTCATGATGGTGGTGATGTTCATTCACCTCGGCAACAAGGAAGCGCTTGCCTATATCGAAGGGCGTAACTTCACCGAACCGCTGTTCGTGTTCTCGATCATGGTGGTGGCGGCGAGCCGTCCGATCACGCGGTCGGTGCGAGACGTAGTGCGCTGGCTGGCGAGAAAATTATCAAAACCGCTACCATTGGAAGAATCGCTAATCCTTTATTTTTTGACAATGTCGGTGATTCCGCTGTTCGGTTCATTCATCACCGAGCCTGCGGCGATGACTCTGGCGGCATTGATGTTGCGCGACACATTTTTATCGCAAGCGATGCCCGCGCGCGTGAAATACCTCACGCTCGGCGTATTGTTTGTGAATATTTCCATCGGCGGCGCGTTAACGCCTTACGCAGCACCACCCATTCTGATGGTCGCCGGTCAGTGGAATTGGGATTTGACCTTCATGATCACCACATTCGGCTGGCGTTCTCTGATTGCCGTCATTCTGAACGCGTTGATCGTCAGCTACATTTGCCGCAAAGATATTCCGCGCCACGCAACCATCGTGATCTCCAAGGAAACGCACATTCCGCTGATCATCACCATCATCCATTTCATTTTTCTCGCCGCGATTGTTGTCTTTGCGCATCATCCGGTTATTTTCATTCCGCTCCTGCTGTTCTTTCTGGGTCTCGCCGCCGCCTACCCGCAGTTTCAGAACCGCATGATGATGCTACGCGAGAGCATGCTCGTCGCGTTCTTCCTCGGTGGCTTGGTCGTGCTTGGCGGCATGCAGGCTTGGTGGCTTCAGGATGTTCTTGGCGGCATGTCACCACAGGCATTATTTTGGGGCGCGACGGCTTTGACCGCGATCACCGACAATGCGGCGCTGACGTATCTCGGCTCATTGGTGGAAGGCACCGACGCCGCGTTCAAATATTCGCTGGTGTCCGGCGCGATTGTCGGTGGTGGTTTGACCGTCATCGCCAACGCGCCCAACCCTGCCGGTATCGCCATTCTGAAAAACCGTTTCGAAGACGATTCTGTCAATCCGTTAAAACTTTTCCTGGCCGCACTTGGTCCCACATTATTAGCCGCCATCATGTTTCTCCTGCCGTTCGGGCGGTAAACTTTTATTGGTTTGAACATCGACATGTCCAACGAAAATTTCCGTAAAGCTGCGCTTTTCTACCACCGTCAACCCACCGCCGGAAAAATTGAAGTCGTGCCCAGTAAAGCGCTGGTCACACAACGCGATCTGGCGCTCGCGTATACGCCCGGTGTCGCTGCCGCGTGCGAAGAAATCGTGCGTGCGCCGGAAGAAGCGCGTACGCTCACCGCTCGCGGCAACCTGATCGCCGTGGTGACCAACGGCACCGCCGTGCTCGGCTTGGGTAATATCGGCCCGCTCGCGGGTAAGCCTGTGATGGAAGGCAAAGCCGTGTTGTTCAAAAACTTCGCCGGTGTCGATTGTTTCGATCTGGAACTGGACGAACCCGACCCGCAAAAAATGGTGGACATGATCTGCGCGATGGAGCCGACCTTCGGCGGCATCAATCTGGAAGACATCAAAGCGCCGGAGTGTTTCTACATCGAAGAGCAATGCCGTCAACGGATGAAGATCCCCGTTTTTCACGACGATCAGCATGGCACGGCGATTATCGTCGGCGCTGCAATCATCAACGGTTTGCGCGTGGTGGAAAAAGATATCAAGGATGTGCGCATCGTCTGTTCGGGCGCCGGTGCGGCGGGCTTGGCGTGTCTGAAAATGCTTGAACTGTTGGGTGCAAAAAAAGAAAATATTTGGTTGTGTGATATTCACGGTATCGTGTATGAAGGACGCACTGTCGACATGAATCCGCTGCGCGAACATTATGCGCAGAAAACCGATAAACGCACGTTGCAGGAAGCGCTGGATGGCGCAGATGTATTCCTCGGTTTATCGGCGGCGCGCGTCGTGCAAAAGGAATGGTTGCCGACGATGGCGGAAAAACCGCTCGTGTTTGCGTTGGCGAATCCCGAGCCGGAAATTCTTCCCGAATTGGTGAAGGAAGTGCGCCCCGATGCGGTGATCGCCACTGGGCGTTCCGATTACCCCAATCAAGTCAACAACGTTTTGTGTTTTCCGTTCATTTTCCGTGGTGCGCTCGACGTCGGCGCCACGCAAATCAACGATGAAATGAAAATTGCGTCGGTGTACGCCATTGCCGACTTGGCGATGGCCGAGCAATCCGACATCGTTGAAGCGGCATACAACATCGAAGACCTCAATTTCGGTCCCGAATATTTGATTCCCAAGCCGTTCGATCCGCGCTTGATTCTGCAAATTGCGCCAGCAGTCGCCAAGGCTGCGATGGATACCGGCGTCGCCACACATCCGATTACCGACTTCGAAGCGTATCAAGAGAAACTGCTCGCGTTTGTTTATCACTCCGGCTTCATGATGAAGCCGGTGTTTGACGCAGCACGCGCAACACGTCGTCGCATCGTGTTGGCGGAAGGCGAAGAAGAACGCATGTTGCGCGCCGCGCAAATCATCCGTGACGACAAGATGTGCGACCTGACGCTGATCGGTCGCACCGAAGTGATCGAACGTCGCATCAAACGCCTCGGCTTGCGCATTCGTCCCGGCAAAGACTTCGAAATCATCGATATTGAAAAAGACAAGCGCTTCGATGAAATCTGCGAAGAATATTATTCATTGACGCAACGCAAAGGCGTCACACCCGCCTATGCCAAACTGGAAGTGCGTCGTCGCCCGACGCTGATCGGCTCAATGGCAATCCGACGCGGCGAAGCAGACGGCATGGTCTGCGGGCTGGTCACCGAATACATGCGTCATCTGCGCTATATTGATCAGATCATTGGCGCCAGACCCGGCGTCAAAACCTACGCGGCAATGAACGCCGTGATGCTGAAAAACCAAACCCTGTTCATCACCGACACCTACATCAACCGCGAACCAAGCGCCGAAGAGTTGGCGGAAATCACGTTGATGGCGGCCGAAGAAGTGCGCAGTTTCGGCATCGAACCCAAAGTCGCGCTGCTCTCGCATTCAAATTTCGGCACCAGCGATTGGCCAACGGCGAAAAAAATGCGCGACACGTTGACGCTGGTGCAACAACTCGCGCCCGATCTCGAAATCGAAGGCGAAATTCAGGGCGATGCCGCGCTCAGCGAAGAAGTGCGCGCACGCGTTTTCCCCAACGCCCGTATCTCGGGTGCGGCCAATTTGTTGGTGATGCCCGGCATCGACTCTGCCAACATTTCATTCAATCTGTTGAAAATTACCGGTAGCAGTAATGTCACGATTGGTCCGGTTCTGCTCGGCGTCAGCCGCCCCATTCATATCCTGACGCCGTCCGCCACGGTGCGCCGCATTGTCAACATGGCGGCACTGGCCGCCGCACAGGCTAATCTTCACGCAGAATTCAATTGATGCGTACGACGTGTGACGCGAATCACTCGCAAAACCATGCTCTGGACGATGTTACAGCCAATCACAAACCCCGCTTCCATTGTGGCGCGCGTTGCCTGACAATAAGAACTCCGTAGATTGTTAGAGACAGCCTTGTTGTCTCAGTGTATTTTTTTGGTTGCGACACAATGACTTCTTTCGCGCTTTATCTTTTCATCGTTGTGGCGGTATTGATGACGGTTCTGGCACTGGCTTGGATCGGTCCCCGTCTTTTTTCCGCACCGGAGCTCGAACCTTCCGTCGATGAAAACACGTCCAACCTGCTCGTCTATCAAGACGAACTTGCCCAACTCGATCGTGAGTTTTCCCTAGGCAATATTTCCCAAAAAGATTTTGAAGAAGCGCGCACGGAATTAAGCAAACGGATGCTCTCTGAAGTGGATGATAAAGACGACGTGAAATCGCGCGCGCCGCTGTCGCATTGTCTTTCCTCTGCTACTCAAAAAATCGGGCTGGTGGTGATGGGGCTGGTGCCGGTGCTCGCCGCGGGTTTGTATCTGCATATCGGCAACATCCAGATGTTTACGGTCATGAAAGATGAATCCGGCGGCGGTCAAACCATCTCGCAACAACTGCGCGCACATCTTGCTGCCAATCCCGAAGACGCGCGCGCTTGGGTGTTTCTCGGTCGCGCCGAAATGGAAGCCAATCATTTCAACGAAGCAACGACCGCGTTCGAAAAAGCCATTGCCGCATCCGGCAAAGTAGCGAACGACGCAACCGTTCTTTGCGAATTGGCCGAAGCGATCGGTATGCGTCAAGGTGGCACGTTCCGCGGTCGTCCACATGAGCTCGTCAAACAAGCGCTGGAATTGGCGCCAGGCAACCCGGTCGCTCTGGAAATGGCGGGCAGTGCTGCTTACGAATCGCACGATTACAAAACTGCTGCGCGCCATTGGCGGGCTTTGCGCGACATGCTTGCGCCTGATTCCCGTTCCTACCAAGAGCTGAGCGTTGCCATTGCTCGCGCCGAAGCGGAAATCGAAGAAGAAGCGGACGCACCAACCAGCACGGCTGCCGTAAAACTGACTCCGTAGTCCCGCGTTGCCGCGTCCACCTTTGGGTTGATACATACAGGGAAAAACAAGTGGATACTGCAACATCAAAAAAAGCGATTGTGATTGGCGCCGGTCTCTCCGGCTTGACGACTGCTTATCGTCTGCACAAGCAAGGCGTTGACGTTACCGTTCTCGAAAAAGAATCACGTACCGGCGGTGCGATCGGCTCCGGCAGAAAAGATGGCTTTCTGTGGGAGTCCGGCCCCAATAACGGGCTCGATACTTCACCTTTAATCAACGAATTACTCGACGACCTTGGCATTCGCCAAGAGCGCCTCGGCGCCAATAAAATCGCCGATCGCCGTTTCATCGTGCGTGACGGAAAATTGATTCCGCTGCCGATGTCACCCTCTTCTTTTTTGACCACGCCGCTTTTTTCACGCAAAACCAAGCTCGGCTTATTGCGCGAGCCATTCATCAAACCATCGTCACCGGAAATGGAAGAAAGCGTCGCTGGTTTTGTTCGTCGCCGTTTAGGTGAAGAATTTCTGCATTTCGCCATAGACCCGTTTGTTTCCGGCATCTACGCCGGAGATCCGGAAATTCTTTCCGTGCAAGCAGCATTCCCCAAACTTTTTGCACTGGAGCAACGCTATCACAGTCTGATTCGCGGCACGGTCATGGGCGCGCGCGAGCGCAAGCGCAACGCGGAAAAAGCAAAAAACGAAGCCAAGAGTTTTTCGTTCAAAGAAGGTATGCAAACACTCACCGACGCGTTGACGAAAAACCTTCCCGATGTGCAGACTGGTATCGAAATCGACAGTATTCATCGTGATGATTCGGGCGTATGGCACGTCAACGGCAAACGTGATGGCGAAGCGCAAAGCTGGCAAGCCTCAACACTCGTCTTGTCCGCGCCCGCTGATGCTGTGTCCTCATTGCTAGCGCCTTTCGCTGAAGATGCCGCCGCCGCGCTCAAAGCCATTCCCTATGCGCCGGTCGCCACGCTGGTCAGCGTTTGGAAACGCGAAGATATCGCGCATCAACTCGATGGCTTCGGTTTTCTGGTGCCGCGCCTGGAAGGGCTTGAAATTCTCGGCACTTTGTTTTCCAGTTCCATGTTCGACTACCGTACCGACAGCGATCATGCTGTGCTGACCACGTTCATCGGTGGCATGCGTTGTCCGGGGCTACCTTATAAAGGCGATGAAGCATTGCTCGGCATCATGCAAACTGATTTATCCAAACTGATCCGCGTTCAACAGCCTCCGTTGTGGACGAAGATCAACCGTCACCCGCGTGCGATCCCGCAATACACGTTCGGTCATCTCAAACGCATTGAGCGTGTCGAAGCCGTGAAAAACGCATTCCCCGGCATTTTCTTTAGCGCTAACTGGAAAGGTGGTATCGCGCTGGGTGACTGCATCAAAAATGGACACGCGGTGGCAGACGAAGTCGTTGCGTTTCTCAAAACTATCTGATTCCCCTTTGCCCCAGCGGCTTGGCAATTCGCCCGCCTTGAGGTACCGTTGCTCGATTCGCAACGGTATTTTTTATTGAACGCGTTTAGAACGTATCTATACGGGGAAGAGAACCATGGAAGCAGGACATTACGGCCAACTGCGCCGCGCACTCAAAAACCGTCATATCCAATTAATCGCTTTAGGCGGAGCAGTCGGCACGGGGCTTTTCCTCGGTTCGGCAGGCGTCATGAAAATGGCGGGGCCTTCGATGGTGCTCGGTTACGCGATCGGCGGACTCATCGCGTTTCTCATCATGCGCCAACTCGGCGAAATGATTGTACAAGAACCCGTCGCCGGATCGTTCAGCTATTTTGCTTATAAATATTGGGGCAACTTTGCCGGTTTCCTTTCCGGCTGGAATTACTGGGTGCTTTACGTGTTGGTCAGCATGGCGGAGCTCACGGCAGTCGGTGTTTATGTGCAATTCTGGTGGCCGCATATTCCGGTTTGGGTTTCGGTCATCGTCTTCTTTCTGTTGATCAACGCCATCAACCTTGCCAATGTCCGTCTCTATGGCGAAATGGAGTTCTGGTTTGCCATCATCAAAGTCGTCGCCATCATCGGCATGATTCTTCTCGGCGCGTATTTGCTATTAACCCAAACCGGTGGAGAACAAGCCGGTATCAGCAACCTATGGTCGCACGGCGGTTTTTTCCCGATGGGCATCACCGGCATGATCATGGCGATGGCGATTATCATGTTTTCATTCGGCGGACTGGAGTTAGTCGGCATCACCGCCGCCGAGGCAAGCGAACCGGAAAGAACCATTCCGCGTGCGATCAACCAAGTGATCTATCGAATCCTGATTTTCTACATCGGCGCACTGACAGTATTGCTCGCGCTTTATCCGTGGGATCAATTGGTCGAAATCATCGGACAGGGCGGACACGATTACAGCAACAGTCCGTTCGTGTTGATCTTCTCGCAAATCGGCATTCCCGCTGCTGCGCATATTCTGAACTTCGTCATCCTCACCGCCGCACTCTCGGTGTACAACAGCGGCGTGTATTGCAACAGCAGGATGTTGTATGGCTTGGCTTTGCAGGGGAATGGTCCCAAATTTTTGATGAAGGTGGATCGGCGCGGCGTTCCCGTTTTCGCGATTGCGCTGTCGTCAGCGGCAACGTTGATCTGCGTTATCATCAACTACACCATTCCGAAAGAAGCACTGAGTATTTTGATGTCGCTGGTGGTTGCGGCGCTCGTCATCAACTGGGCGATGATCAGCTTGGCGCATCTGAAATTCCGCGCTGCGCAGAACAAAAAAGGCGTCGTGACAAAATTCAAATCCATCGCCTACCCGTTCAGCAATTACCTGTGCATCGCCTTCATGATTTTCATTCTGGTGATCTTGATGCTGATGCCCGGCACCGAACCATACCGCCTCATCGCACAAGGTGAAATCGGCAAAGGCCTTGGTATGTTGTTGAGCAATGTCAGCATCTCCGTACTGGTTCTGCCGTTCTGGATCCTATTGCTATGGCTTGGTTATCGCTTCAAGGAAAAGCGAGCGTAATCACTTCCTTTCCTTACGTCTGTTTTTTCGACCGCATCGCGCATCATGCCGCGGTGTGTTTTTGTGACCTCAAACAAAGGCTTTCTTTGAACAAGCAAAGAGAAGAAAACCGATGCTTGCAAGAATCTGTTTCGTCGTCAGAAAATCCTGTTGGTTATTGTAGTCCATCCGAATATAAATGTACGGTTTCCCGCAAAAAGTGATCCAGTTCCTCGACGTTCTTGTGCTCCATTTTCTGCTCAAAATCATTTGAAGCAAGGCGATTCAGTTCCTGCTCGATAAATGCATGGATACCCGGCCAGCGCTCACTGTATTCCGCTTCACCGGAACGCATTTTAATATCCAGCAGACGATTGATTTCATCAAGCAGCGCCGGATCGTCCAGCGTACCAACAGCAAGATCGGCAAAGCGCATCGGCGGCTGGCCTTGACGGGTTTCAATCCAGCGTACCGCCAACAGCGGGCGCAAAACATACAGATATTTTTTCAGGCGCACCTGATCATCTTGCAAATAGCCACGAAAATTGCTTTTCGCCATCGTCAGATAATGGTGGTAGCCCTTCAACGATGAAAAATGCGTCTGCGCCAATACGCGCAACCGCCGAACCGTTTCCGCTTCTTCGCGGTAAACAACCGGCGAATCGAGCCATTCCAGCAACACCGGATTGGATCGCAACAATAACTGCAACGTCTTGCGCAGTTCCCAACCATTGATATCAAGCGCATCATCAATGGGCAATTCGATGACATCGCGCTGAGGTTCAACCGACAGATACCATGGCAAACGAGGCACATAGATGAAGCGTACATCGTAATCGCTGTCCGGTGATGCAAAGCCCCAGGCACGGCTTCCCGATTCACAGGCATAAAGGATCGTGACCTCGTACTTTCGTTCGATGCCCTGCAATGATTGCACGATGGCAGCACGTACGTTTTCATCAATGGGATGATTGCTTGATATTTTCGGGTTCATTTGCCTGACCGTTTCTTCATTTGTCTTCTTCACCCTTTCACACACACCACCTGCCGCAACGTATGCACCACTTCGACCAGCGAATGCTGCGCATGCATCACGGCGTCAATATCCTTGTAGGCCATCGGAATCTCGTCGATCACATCGCTGTCCTTACGGCACTCCACATGCGCCGTCGCACGAACCTGATCGTCCACATTGAAACGACGCTTGGCCTCGTTGCGGCTCATCACCCGCCCTGCACCATGGCTGCACGAACAGAATGATTCCTCATTACCAAGACCACGAACAATATAACTTTTGGCGCCCATGGATCCGGGGATGATACCCAACTGCCCCTTGTATGCCGACACCGCACCTTTGCGGGTAACCCAGATGTTCTCACCGAAGTGCGTTTCGCGCTGTACGTAGTTGTGGTGGCAGTTTACCGCCCCCCTATCGGTGGCAAACGGTTTGGCGATTGATGCCCGTACTGCGCTGACCACGTTCGCCATCATCGCATCACGGTTCCGACGCGCATAATCCTGCGCCCAACCCACTGCCTCAATGTAATCATCGAAGTACTCGCTGCCTTCTTCAAAATACGCAAGATCACGATCGGGCAGATGGATCATGTGTTTTTCCATGTCCTTTCTCGCCAGATCGATAAACAGCGTACCGATGGCATTGCCCACACCGCGCGAACCCGAATGCAGCATCAACCAGACACGCTCGCTCTCATCCAGACATACCTCGATAAAATGGTTGCCCGTTCCCAGCGTTCCCAGGTGTTTATGGTTGTTCGTGTTTTTCAGGCACGGGTATTTTTCGGTGATGCGCTCGAACCCGGGCAGCAACGCCGTCCACATCGCGTCAACGTTCTGCGGCGTATCGTGCCACGACCCTTTATCACGCTTGCCCCTTGATACTTCACGCCCATGCGGTACCGCTTTTTCAATCGCGCAACGCAATGCATACAGGCTATCCGGGAGGTCGGAAGCCGTCAGCGTGGTGCGCGTTGCCATCATGCCACAACCGATATCCACACCGACTGCCGCCGGGATGATCGCAGCCTGCGTCGGGATCACACTGCCGATGGTCGAGCCCTTACCGAGATGCACGTCCGGCATGACCGCCAGGTGATGGAAGATGAATGGCATCTGTGCCGTCGCCAGCAATTGTTTGCGCGCGCCATCCTCCACCGGCACACCCTGCGTCCACATTTTGATTGCCGCGCTGCCTTCCTGTTCAATAATGTTGTAGTCCATTTTCACTTCATTCATTGATTATCTTTCTTTCCATCTTTTTCATTTTTCCTGCTTCACTGATTCTACGTGCCTCGGCTTTCCGTTGTCGTTCCTTTGCACGACAAGCCCGGCAACGCACTGCGATCGAGTCAGGATTTCCACGCATTTGCTCATACCAGCGCTTCCGCCGTGCGGCATACCAGATTTCCTCTTTTCCACAATCCTTGCAAGTGAACGGAAAATCTTCATAATAGCCTTCGGGAAAACGCATCGACAGAACCCATGCATCCCAGGGATCCAATCCTTCGGTATTTACCGGTACCCGCTGATGATTTTTCTCCAGAAAACTTTTCTTTCTTTGCTTTCTGGCGGATACTTTTTTCTTGATACTCATCATCGCTCCCAAAATCACATGTCAGAGAACAGGCATCAGACATCAGTAAAAGTATCTCTTCGCTCTGACTGAAAAACTTCTATCTCCGATCAAGCCCAAAAGTTTCCTTGTTCTCCGCAACATCCAAAATATCGGCGTCATTCCCGCGCAGGCGGGAATCCAGCCCACATTGATCAATAAAGATCATCCCGCCATTTCGGATTACCTTTTCGATAGCGCACAATTTCCACCGACCGTTTCCACAATCGTTTTTCTGGATTCCCGCCTGCGCGGGAATGACGCCACAATGTTGGAGAAGCCTTCTGCTCTTCGCTCTCTGTCATCTGTAGCAGGGGAGGCAAATTCCTCCCCTACCATCCTTTAACCAGCCTTCAGCGACACCAGACCATTCAACACCTGATCCAGGCCACCCACCACCGAAATGCGGTCGATCCGTTCGGCCACGCGCTCCAGGGTTTCCAGTTCCTTGAGGCGCAACGCCACCGGGTTGTCTTCCATCACCTTGGCGGTATTGAGCAGCGAACGTGTTGCGTTGGTTTCTTCACGACGGCGGATCACGTTGGCTTCCGCCACTTTCTGCGCTTCCACCACGCGGGCAAGAATATCCTTCATCTCGCCCGGCAGCACGATATCGCGCACGCCGAGGCTCATCACTTCAAGACCAAAACCTTCCAGTTTGGTTTTCAAATGTGCGCTGACCATCTCATCAATACTCTGCTTGTTTTCAAGAATCGCATCGAGCGTACGCGTACCCACTGCCGCACGCAAACCGAACTGCAATTCGCGGTACAAGTATTCAACCGGCTTGTTGACCTGCGCAAACGCCAGTGCCACATCGGTAAAGCGCCAGTTGGCCACCAGCGTCAGACGCAAACCAACGCGATCCTTGGTCAGGATTTCCTGACCGCTGACCTCCATCGCCTGCAAACGCGTATCCACCAGTTCAAGTTGCACCTCACGGTTGAAGCGCCAGAATGCACGCAAGCCGGGCGACAACAATTGCTCCACCTTGCCGTCGATGCGCAACACACCAACATGGTACGCGGGCACCTGCGCGACCAACACGCCGTCCAGACCGATCACCGCACGGTTTTTCAGGTTGGCCGCGTTGAGCTGCTTCGCCACCTTTTCGGGCAATTCGGTATGGTCTTCCAGCTTGAAACGCTCCAAACGGTGCTGCTTCAAACCTTTCCAGACATAGTGCCGTGCGCCCGGTGCCAACACCTCAACAAGGATATCGTTCTCAAAACGCAAACCTGTTTCATTTTCTTCCAGCACCATGGTGATGAAATGTTCTTCCGCAACCTGCGGATCATTCATCAGCAAATATTCCACCACATGATTTGCATGCATCACGCTGTCCTGTACGCAATTGCCCATCGTCCGTCTTTTCAGCGGATCGAACAGCCAATAGCGGCCAGGCGCAAGAATCCGTTCAAAATCGTCATCACGAAACAAAGTGCCCTTTTCGTTGTGCTTCACAACATATCTTTTGAAAAACAACATATTCATTCTCCCATCAATCGCCAACCTGTCGCCGGTTCGACGGACTTCCTTCTCGGCACCTGCGAGGAGGCTCATCACAAAATCCATGTTCATCTGGCAGCGCACGGTGTTGCTGTGCTTGCGAGGTTCACACCGACTTCATCATTCGCTTCGTCACCGATGCAGATTGGGCGTCGGCCAAACCGGCGGCGGCGCTTGCGCGATCCGCAGTCGGCAGGTATTACATTTATAAAAGTGTCATCAAGAATGACTTGCTTTGGAGCGGGACTTGAACCCGCGACAGACCGATTCCTCGTCGGTTACTCTATCCAACTGAGCTATCCAAATACGGGATTCGAACCCATGCCTTAACGGTTTCCAATAGACAAGCATCAAACAGCAGCGGCATACGCACAGACAACAGCCGAAGTCCGGTTCGTGCGCACCGGTGGGGCTAGAGCGTGCCGACACGAGTTTTGCTATTGTCATTGATCGGCACGGCGGGCCAGACAAGGCGGAAAACGCAACGCATGGTGGTTCCCATGGGCAAGTTTTCCAACGCAGTATGGCGCGCTGTGCCGTTCAACCCGAAGGGCTGGCACTGGTAAACAGCCATTCTTCGTCATTCGTCGTTTATTTGGATTAACCAAACTGCTCTCCTCATTCCTCGACTAGCCGCTTACCAGTACCAGTGGCAACAACAAAACCCGTGTCGGCACGCTCTAGAACCCCGAACCTGTCAGCCAGTGTTTGACCATCATGTCTGCCTTCTTTATTGCCAGTTCTGTGCCAATAAATCGCTGACGCTGAAAATAACTGCAAGTCTTTGTATTAACAGATATAAAATTTTTTCATGAGTTTCTGCTATCAAATTTCCCCATTCATTTTTCTATTTTTGCTAGAATATTTGATATATTTTTATATAAAATGATAATCATGAAGAAGACGGTGGTCATCGGTTTTCTCGGCACGCAGCTCGACAATGGCGGACGCGGCAGCGACCGTTGGAAAAAATGGCGCCCCAGCATCGCCATCTGCCAGCAGGAAAATCTGCCCGTACATCGGATTGAGTTGATTCACGATGCACGCAGCCGCAGTCTGGCGGGGCGCGTCGCCGAGGACATCGTTTCGGTATCGCCACACACCGAGGTGCGGCACATCGAAAAACAATTACGCGACCCCTGGGACTTTGAAGAGGTCTATACGCTGTTGCTTGATCTGGCGCGCTCGTACCCGTTCGACACCGAAAACGAAAACTATCTGATTCACATCACCACCGGCACGCACGTCGCGCAGATCTGCTGGTATCTGCTCACCGAAGCACATTATTTTCCAGCGCAACTGTTGCAGGCATCGCCACCACTCAACCGTAAAGGCGTGCTCGACCGTGCAGGCACGCATGCGATTATTGATCTGGATCTTTCCCGCTACGACAAAATCGCACAGCGTTTTCGCGTCGAGCAAGCCGATACCGTCAGCCGCCTCAAGTCCGGCATTGCCACACGCAACCCCGCGTTCAATACCATGATCGAACGCATTGAGCGGGTGGCCGGACGTTCGCGCGCGCCGATGCTGCTGGTCGGCCCCACCGGAGCGGGCAAATCATTCCTCGCGCAACGCGTTTATGAATTGAAACGTGAGCGACAACAACTCAAAGGCCGCTTCGTCGAAGTCAACTGTGCCACGCTGCGCGGAGATGCTGCGATGTCGGCATTGTTCGGCCACGTCAAAGGCGCGTTTACCGGCGCACAGTCGGAACGCGCCGGGTTGCTGCGCTCGGCGCACGGCGGCGTGCTGTTCCTCGACGAAATCGCCGAACTGGGACAGGACGAACAGGCGATGCTGCTCAAGGCCATTGAGGAAAAACACTTTCTTCCGTTCGGTGGCGACAACGAGGTCAGCAGCGATTTCCAACTCATCGCCGGTACGCACCGCGATTTGAGGCAGCGCGTTCGTGAAGGACTTTTCCGCGAAGATTTGTACGCCCGCATCAACCTGTGGACGTTCACCCTGCCCGGTCTTGCCAAACGCACCGAAGATATCGAGCCGAACCTGGATTACGAACTTGAGCGTTACGCATGCGATTACGGTGTACAGGTTCGCTTCAATGTCGAAGCGCGCCGCCATTACCTGACATTCGCCTGCTCCACCGAAGCGCAATGGCCCGGCAACTTTCGTGAATTGACTTCCAGCGTTACCCGCATGGCAACGCTATCGACGGGTGGGCGCATCACCGAGCAAGATGTTCTCGATGAAATCGCCCGTTTGCGCGAAAGCTGGCACGAGCCTGCCCGTGCGGATCAGGTTGCCGTCGTGCTGGGCGATGCTGCACAGACCATCGACCTGTTTGACCGCTGCCAGCTCAATACCGTACTGCGGGTTTGCCACGACAGCCGAACCCTGTCAGAAGCCGGACGCACCTTGTTCGCTGCGTCGCGTCAACACAAAAAACAAACCAATGACGCCGACCGCCTGCGCAAATATCTGCTGCGCTTCGGACTGGATTGGGAGGCGGTACATCGGTGAACGCTCCCTGGAAAGTAAAAGCGTTCATTCAGAAAGTTGATCGTTCAAGTGCACTATTTTTCTCTCGAAAGACAGCAACACAAACGTTTTCAAACACCAATAAATATTAAAAAATTATCGCTTTCCCGCCATTGTGATATGAACTGTTTCCAGATGCCAACAAAACGTCATGGAAAAGTATGGCAACCAGTGCCATCATCGTAGTGCGCTCATTTGAACGCCATTTGAAAACAGAGGATGACATGAAAAACGAAACCGACATCGAAAAATTAGAAACAAAACTGGCGAAATACACGGTTCAAACGGAGCTGGCAAACCAGAAACTCGTTAAATTGTGCAAAATCATAAATAGCTTGGTCGATTCATTGTCTTTTGATGATTCGATTACCGAACGCCAATACAATCGGATCAAAACGGAACTCAATCAGATCGAATCGTCATTGAACTGATTTCAAGCAGACACGAACCAATTCCCACCAAGCCTGCCGGAAAATCCCGGCAGGCTTTTTGTTGAACGCGTCAAAAAGCAATTATTTGCTTATCAGACCGTATTCCGTCGGTTCGTTTTGTTTTTCAGTTTTCAAGGTATCAATACTTTTTTTGAAGAAGGCTAAATTTCCAACCGTTCCTCGTTCAACGTCGGCTCGCCAATCCCTCGGTTGCAGATGCACAGTGCGCCCGTTTGCAACGCATCGAGAATGCGCAGTGTTTCTTCCGGATTGCGCCCGACGTCAAGGTTGTTGACTGAAACGTGTTGAATAATGTTGCCGGGATCGACAATGAACGTCGCGCGAAATGCAACACCCGTTTTGGAATCACGGACGCCCAACTGATCGATCAAAGCCCCCATGGGGTCGGCAAATTGCCAGTGCGCCAGTTTATCCAAATCAGCATGGTCTCGCCGCCACGCCAGCTTGGCGTACTCGTTATCAAGAGAACCGCCGATCAGGACCGCGTTGCGATCCAAAAATTCTTTGGACAGTTTGTTGAAAGCGATGATTTCCGTCGGGCAAATGAAGGTGAAATCCTTGGGATAAAAATAAAGTGTTTTCCATTTGCCGGGAAACGATTTTTCGTTGACGGGCGTAAAAGCCGACACACCGTTTTCTTCCGGATGGTTAAACCCGGGTTTCACGCCCATGACTTCAAACGCTTCCAATTTCTCGCCGATTGTTTTCATCGTTCACTCCTGTTTTGGTCTTATATGGTGAAAAAGGTACGCCGATCATACCCGAACGGCGCATATTCAAACGATGATTTTACGAAACGCGCGTTCTGGAGCGCTTTGTTACGCCCGAGCAGAATCGCGCGGGCGCAAAGAGAATAGAAACTGTGATTTGAAGAGCGCGTTTTACGCGGATAAGCGAATGTTTTCTTCCGCCGGTAATTGGATGCCGTCAACCCATTCCTTCTGCAAAGTACCTTCACTTTTGATTTTGTGAATCAGATGTGCGCAGGTATGGCACATGGTTTTGATTTGCTCCGGATCGCGCGTCCAGTACAAAACCCGCTTGCCTTCGCGTTTGCGACTCACCAGCCCCGCCTGATGCAAGAGCGCCAAGTGACGGGAAACATTGGTTTGTGTTGCTTTGGTTGCTTCGACAATATCCGTCACCGAGCGCTTTTTCTGACAGGAAAAGTGCAGGATTTTCATCCGCGTGGGATCGGAAAGCAGCGAAAAATAGCGGGAAACGGCGTCAAAAACGCGCGCCATTTCGGGGGAAGACGTATCCGGACGCACGCGACCTTTGTCATCAATCGTGGTCGGAACCGAACGTTCGATCATATCGGTCACATCCGAAATACTCAGAATATTGTTGGCTTCTGACATGTTATGTTCATCCAGTAATAACAAGGAGGATTATACTCCATATGACGCCCGAGCGACGTTCTGCGCCGTGTCGGTTCGTATTATAAGCCAGATAAACCGCAAAAAAACGTGCCATTTATGGAGGATGGTGGGCCCCCTGGGAGTCGAACCCAGCACCAACGGATTATGCGTCCCACTACGGCTTTCACCGCCCCTTTCGGGTTTGTAGGCTGGACTGTCTCTTGTCTTTACGACTCGCCCGTTCAGTCTCTACACCTTCCCGCCGTTTGCGGCGGGCTTGGCTCGGGATTGCCACGTGTCGGCCACAGAGGGTTCCCCGAATTTGAGCGATTCTACGACGACGCAGAGTGAACTTACCTCGCCGCAACCCAAAAACAGCGCCATGCGGTGAACGTTTAGGCGCTGTTCGTCAAGTCCGCTGCTCTAACCATGCATGAGCTAGAGGCCCGTATTTCATGTTTTGAAAAGCAAGGCGATGTTACCACCTCGCTCCGTTTTTTCCAACGCAAACCCGATGCGTCGTCAGCGCACCGTCAGCGTTTGCACGCCGTCAGCACCACCGATCAGAATCACATCGGCGCCGCGACGAGCAAAAATACCGACGGTCACGACACCCGGAATTTGATTGATCGCGGCTTCCATTTCAACCGGATTGACCAGATCCAAACCGCGCACATCCAGAACCGTGTTGCCGTTATCCGTCACCACGCCACTGCGCCATTCAGGTTGCCCGCCCAAACGCGCCAACTCGCGCGCAACAAAGCTGCGCGCCATCGGGATCACTTCCACCGGTAACGGAAACTGCCCGAGCACCGGCACAAGTTTTGACTGATCGACGATGCACACGAACTTTTGCGCCACCTGCGCGATGACTTTTTCGCGCGTCAACGCACCGCCACCACCTTTGATCATCGCGCCATGTTTGGTGACTTCATCCGCGCCGTCGATGTACACCGGCAGATCGTTAACGTTGTTCAATTCTTCAACGCGGATATTGTGTTTTTTCAACAGCGTCGTCGTTTTTTCCGAACTGGACACCGCGCCGTGAATGGCGCCTTTCCGCTTCTCCGCCAACGCTTCGATAAAATATTCGACCGTGCTGCCCGTACCAACACCCAACCAAGCATCATCCTCAATGTAGCGCAACGCCGCTTCGGCGACAGCGCGTTTTTGTTCATTCTGCGACATCTTTTTTTCCTCACTCATAAGATGAAACAACTTCTGTCATGGTACACCATCGCCCGGATGCTTCGTAGATTTGTCATGGTTTTGCCGCATTTATCGTGCACAATCAACGCATGTTTTTTGTCACTGCCCGCCAATGATTTACTCGCTCTTTGTCGATGTCCTTATAATGTTGGCTTTTTACTGAATTGATTATGTCGCGCTTCCTTACCGCTTTCCTCCTCGCCCTTTCCTTCACCGTCTCCGCGCAAACCGCGCCGCCAATTGCCGCCGCGCTGCCTGCGCCAACGATTGACGCCACATCGTATCTGCTCGTGGATGTCGCCAGCAATCAAGTGCTGCTCGCGCACAACAGCGACGAGCCGCGCGAACCCGCGTCGCTGACCAAGCTGATGACGGCTTACCTTGCCTTCACGGCGTTACGCGAGCAAACGATCCGTCTCGATCAAACCGTCAAAATTTCCGAAAACGCCAAAAAAGCGATCGGCTCACGAATGTTCGCCGACCCACGCGTTCCGGTTTCGGTCGATGAACTGCTGCACGGCATGATCATCCAGTCTGGCAACGACGCCTCCATCGCGTTGGCAGAACTGCTCGCCGGTGATGAAGCCGCATTTGCCGCAATGATGAACGAACAAGCGAAGAAACTGGGCATGACCAAAACGCATTTCGTCAACAGCACCGGTTTGCCTGATCCGCAACATTATTCCACCGCCGCCGATATGGCGAAGCTGGCGATTGCGGTCATCAACGACTTCCCCGAATACTATCCGCTGTATTCACAAAAGGAATACACCTACAACAAAATCACGCAGCAGAACCGCAATCGCCTGCTCAAAACCGACCCTTATGTGGACGGCGTGAAAACCGGCTACACCGACAGCGCCGGCTGGTGTTTGATTGCGTCGGCGAAGCGCGGCGAACGACGCTTACTTTCGGTCGTAATGGGTGCGGCATCCGACGCGGCGCGCGCGGCAGAAAATCAGAAGCTACTCAACTGGGGCTATCAGGCGTTTGATGTTGTGCAGCTTTTCTCGGCAGAGCAATCCGTTTCAAAAATCCGCGTTTGGAAAGGTGATGCGCCCGAGGTCAACGTCGGTTTGGCGAAGCCTGCTTATTTATCCGTGCCTAAAGGTCAGGGCGACAAACTCAAATCCAAGATGGAAGCACAAACGCCTCTTGCTGCGCCCGTGAACAAAGGACAGGTCGTTGGCAAAGTACTGGTGCAGTTTGATGATAAATCCGTCGTTGAACTGCCGTTGACCGCGCTCGACGATGTGCCACCCGGTGGTTTTTTCCGTCGTGCGTGGGATGCCATGCGGCTTTGGTTTCAATAATCGCCGGATTCCTCTTTATCTTGCCCCCGCTCGCAACACTCTTCAAGAGTTTTTAGGAAGCTTGGATTCAACCACGAAGTGCAATTTTGACAACAGGAAGAAGGGTCAGGATGC
>DAISYG010000026.1:0-22724 GCA_036825435.1 Casimicrobiaceae bacterium
AAGTTTTTTCAAAAGAGTTGGTAAATTTTTAGGTAACTCTTGCTCGTCTTTAGCGTTATTAATTACCTCCATATTATCGTCCGATGCAATCAGCTCTCGAATTTCGAGATAAGTAGTGTAGACATCTATCTTACTTTCTCTATGCTTTTCGAAAATATCACGACTTTTGATTTGCCATTGTGTATAGAAAACACCCACAAATGCCATAATGGCAGCAAGAAAAGTTGTCCCCGCTATAGGATCCAGCGATGGAAGGAGAAATATGAAAAAATATAGTAAATAACAAAAGAAAAGCAACAAAAAACCTATGATGAGAATAGCGGCAATCATTCCGATAATTTTTCCCCACTCGTAAGTTCGTTGTTTTTTCATTGTCTTATCCTAAAAATATTGGTTCAGTTTCGTGATGTCTGATGCACTAACTCCTGTAAGTAAGCCTTCGCATCAAGCGCCGCCATACACCCCGTCGCTGCCGACGTTACCGCTTGGCGATAAACATGATCAGCAACATCGCCCGCAGCAAAAACGCCCGGCACCGATGTTGCCGTCGCATTACCGTCGGTGCCACTATGCACTTTCAGATAGCCGTTGTTCATGTCCAGCTTACCGGCAAAAATTTCCGTGTTCGGCGTATGCCCGATGGCGATGAAAATTCCCTGCACCGCAATGTCTTGCGTAGCACCTGTTTGCACGTTTTTGACGCGCGCGCCGGTCACGCCGGAATCGTCGCCGAGTACTTCGGCGAGCACATGGTTCCACATGATCGTGACGTTGCCGTTTGCCGCTTTGGCGATAAGTTGGTCGCTGAGAATCGGCTCGGCGCGAAATTCGTCGCGACGATGCACGACCGTCACCGAGCGTGCAATATTGGATAAATACATCGCTTCTTCAACTGCCGCGCTGCCGCCGCCGACGACCATCACGTCCTGATCTTTGTAAAAGAAACCGTCGCACGTTGCGCATGCAGAAACGCCGCGTCCTTTGAACGCTTCTTCGGATTCGAGCCCGAGATAACGCGCCGATGCGCCAGTGGCAATAATCAGTGCATCACAGGTGTATTCGGCGGAATCGCCGCTCAAGCGCAATGGTCGCGACGAAAAATCGACCGCGTTGATATGATCAAACAAGATGTTCGTGTTGAAACGTTCGGCGTGCTGTTGAAAGCGCCCCATCAATTCAGGCCCCTCCACGCCGTTCGCATCGGCAGGCCAGTTATCGACCTCCGTCGTTGTCATCAATTGCCCACCGTGGGCAAAGCCGGTGATCAGTGTCGGTTGCAGGTTGGCGCGCGCCGCATAAACGGCAGCGGTATAACCGGCGGGGCCGGAGCCCAGAATAATCAGTCGGGAGTGTTCTGCTGCCATACAATTTCCTTTGAAGTGGTTTGTTGCCGATAAACGTTGAATATACCAAACTCGCCGCAAAACAATACTAAAGAGTAGTAAAAGCGCCGCCCCGCACGCGGGACAGGGTACAATATGCGGCTGATTATTCGTTTCTCAAGAAGTGCCTTGCGCACGCAAGTTCTCCGGGAATAGCTGGATGTTTTTCAAAAAAACGAGCAAAGAACGCAACAACAAAAAGGTTTCTTCGCGCTATAAACGTGCGACACCGCGCTCGCCGCGCGTAACCCGCTTGATTCATGAAGCGTGGTGGTTTGTTTTACTCGCGGCGGTTGTTTATCTGACGCTGATCCTTGCCACATACCACAACACCGATCCGAGCTGGTCGTTCTCGGGCACGGGCGATGCCGTGCGCAACATGGGCGGCGTAGTCGGCGCGTGGGTATCGGATTTACTGTTTTATCTTTTAGGCAGCGCCGCATGGTGGATTGTTGCCGCCGGTATCATCGCGCTGATCGTCGCGTTTCGCCGCATTCGCGCGCACGAAATGGGCGATTACTCAATCATGATCGCCATCATCGGATTTGTCTTATTGGTGTTGTCGAGCGCGGCGCTGGAAGCAACGCACCCGCGTCTGGCACTGATGGACGATCTGCGTGCGCCCGGCGGTGTATTCGGTCAACTGCTCGGCTTTCCGCTGCTGAAATTGTTGGGCGGCGACGGTGCAGGCTTGTTGCTGATTCTGCTGTGGGCGATCGGTCTTTCGTTTTTCACCGGCATTTCCTGGCTGACGTTCGCAGAGAAAATCGGTTATGGCTTGGAGCGCGCGTTTGTCGGTGTGCGAAAAGCGTTCGAGGCACGGCACGATCGCAAAATCGGACGGCAGGTTTCCGCCGAACGCGAGCACACGATTGAACAGGTTCGCCACGACAGCGAAATGCGCGAGCCGGTCTTGGTCGTACCACCGGTTGCGGAAATTCCACAATCGTCGCGCGTTGAAAAGGAAAAACAACGCTTGTTGTTTGAACGCCTCCCCGATTCATTATTGATCCCGCCGCTTTCGCTGCTTGATGATGCGCCGCCGCGCACCGAGTCGGTCAGTCAGGAAACGTTGGAATTCACTTCGCGTCTGATTGAGCGCAAGCTTGCCGATTTCGGCGTCTCCGTCAAAGTGTTGGCGGCGTATCCCGGCCCCGTCATCACCCGCTATGAAATCGAGCCTGCCGTCGGCGTAAAAGGCAGCCAAATCGTCAACCTTGTGCGCGACTTGGCGCGCGCGTTGTCGGTGGTGTCGATTCGTGTCATCGAAACGGTGCCCGGTAAGTCATGCATGGCGCTCGAATTGCCAAACGCCAAACGTCAGATCGTGCGTCTGATCGAAGTCTTGTCATCGAAAGCTTATAACGATGCTGCCAGCTATTTAACGCTCGGTCTGGGCAAAGACATTGCCGGCAACCCCGTGATTGCTGACTTGGCGCGCATGCCGCATGTATTGGTAGCGGGCACGACTGGTTCAGGAAAATCGGTTGCCATCAATGCGATGATTTTATCGCTGTTGTACAAAGCCGATCCGCGTCATGTGCGTTTGGTTCTGATCGACCCGAAAATGCTTGAGCTGTCGGTGTACGAAGGTATTCCTCATCTGCTGTGTCCGGTGGTGACCGATATGCACCTGGCGCCGGTGGCGTTGAATTGGTGTGTTGGCGAGATGGAGCGACGCTACAAACTCATGTCGCAGCTTGCCGTGCGCAACCTCACCAGCTACAACAACAAAATCATCGAAGCCAAACGCAAAGGCAAGCCGCTTGCCGATCCGCAATCAAGCGATCCGGAAAATCCCGAATTGCTCGAAGAAATGCCGCAAATCGTCGTTGTGATCGACGAACTTGCCGATCTGATGATGGTGTCGGGCAAAAAGCTCGAAGAATTGATTGCACGTATCGCACAGAAAGCGCGCGCGGCGGGTATTCACTTGATTATCGCCACACAAAGACCGAGCGTTGACGTGATCACCGGCTTGATCAAAGCCAATATTCCGACGCGCATCGCGTTTCAGGTTGCAAGCAAAGTTGATTCGCGCACGATTCTCGACCAAATGGGTGCGGAAGCATTGCTTGGTCAAGGCGACATGCTATTCCTGCCGCCCGGCTCTGGCTTTCCGCAGCGGATGCACGGCGCGTTCGTTTCCGATGAAGAAGTACACAACGTCGTTAATTATCTGAAGCAACACGGCGAAACCAATTACGTCGAAAGCGTGCTCAAGGAAGGTGATCCGGAAAGTGGCGATGGCAACGGCTTTTCATCCGCCAATGCGGAAGCCGACCCAATGTATGATCGTGCTGTTGCACTGGTACTCAAATCGCGCCGTCCGTCGATTTCATGGGTGCAACGCAACCTCGGCGTTGGCTACAACCGCGCCGCTCGCCTCATCGAACAAATGGAACGCGCCGGGTTGATCTCGGCGATGCAAAGCAACGGCAACCGCGAAGTGTTGGCGCCCGCGCCGCAAGACGATTAATCAACTCAGAGGAATCATGAAAAGAATTATTGCTTTTCTCGCTGCCATGCTGCTGTGCTCATCCATAGCTTACGCCGACGCGCTGTCCGATTTGCGCAGCTTCATGAACGACACGCGCACCGTCAGCGCCAACTTCGAACAAGTGACGCACAGCAAAACAGGAAAACTCAGTCAACCCGTAACGGGCACCTTGATGCTGTCGCGCCCGGGAAAATTCCGCTGGCAAACCAAAATGCCCTACCCGCAACTTATCGTTGGCGACGGCGAACGCGTATGGTTTTACGACGAAGACCTGAGCCAAGTCGTCGTACGCTCACGCGAAGAAGCGCTCGGTGGCACACCGGCGGCACTGCTCGCAGGCGATGCCGACCTCGATAAAACTTTTCAGATTTCACCACTGCCTGATCGCGACGGCATGTCGTGGCTAGCCGCAGTTCCCTATAACAAAGAAGCCGGATTCAAGGAAATCCGTTTGGGTTTCGTCGACGGCAAACTCAAAATGCTTGAGCTTGACGACGCGTTCCAACAAAAAATCGTCACCCGCTTTATTGAAGTGCGCTACAACCCGGAAATTTCTCCTGACCAATTCGTATTCACGCCGCCACCCGGCGCGGACGTGATCGGACAACAACAACCCAAGAAAGATTGATATGAATCACACCCTGTTTCGGAGAATCGCGCTCCTCGTACTGCTGATCTTTTTTCCATTATTCGCAAGTGCGCAAACCATTGCTTTCGATGGCGTGATGTATCAAAAGCTCTCCGAAGATTTTTCCTCGGCGATTAAAGTCATCGAATATGTTCCCGAAAACGAAACTGCCGCGAACTGGACGAAAAAGCTGAGCTTTCGCCAATTTCCACACTTGGACGATGCCCGCACTGCGGGCGCGCTGTTGGATAATTCACTCAAACAAGACCCCGCCAACACCGTTGATCTTTCCATCTCGCGCAAAGACAAAGACGAAGCGCTCGTTTCCTATCAGCATAAGCCACAAAACGCGACAAACCCCGAACTCAACATGGTGCGCTACCTGAAACAGGAAGGCGTTGAAGGACTGGTCAGCTACCAATTCACCTATCGCGGCGAAGACGCGCCCAACGCCGACAAAGAGCGCTGGCTCAATGCGCTTGCGCGTTCACAGTGGCCGTTGAAGGAAGTCTTTACGAAAAAATAACGCCCGAACGCCAAAAAAGGGCGGAGTTTGCTATAATGCGCGCCTTGCGCCCGTAGCTCAGTTGGATAGAGTACCTGGCTACGAACCAGGGGGTCGTGGGTTCGAATCCTGCCGGGCGCGCCAGTTAAAACAAAGGCTTAAACGGTTTCTCGTTTAAGCCTTTTTGCTTTTTTGTCCAGAAAAAAGATCATTTTCTTTGAAGAACTTGAACTGCTTGTTCAAAGGCACTTGGTAAAAAGATGCAAGCAATGATTATCAGCACTGGAATCATTATCACCATAAAAATAAGCTGTCTTTTAGTGCGGCTCCCACGATAGACACCCCACCTCATTTGTTTTCCTCTTTCTTTCTCCACTCTCAGGGCGGTATAGGCTTGCTTTTACGGTGCCGGATTTACCACAAAACTTGCCTCTCCCTGTGTGCCGTTTTTATCCGTTATCACGATAGAAACCGTGGTTTCGTGATCTACGGCGTTTGAACGAATGTAAATATAAATAAGGTTATCCCCTTGAGTTTCGATGTTTGCGCTGGAAACAATTCTTTCATTGCTAGATTGGAATGAATATGGCGACTGTCCTCCGCTGATCTCGATTTCGTAGACATCACCAGCAACTGCGACGCCGCTATGGATCAAAGAAAGTCGAAAAGGTATCTTACCGGTGCAGCTTGTTCCATCAACCTTACCGAGAAGAGTCAAGCTAAATTGCTTGGCTCCATCTTCGCCGCTTAAATCGGCGCTTCCTGTATCGCAGTCAGTCATCGTTAAATCAAGCGTGCCCCAATTTTTGAGGTTAAGAGTTGGCTTTTCAAATGTACCGTCTTTGATTTCCATCATTCGATAAGTCTGTTTTTCATTTCTGTGCAACACTCTCCCGCCGTCCGAAATGAGCCATAGCCTCTGGCCGCTTTTAGTGTAGCCATAATAATAAATATGTGTCTCACCGCGAATTTGCGCGAAGTTGAAACCAGAGCCGGTTAGAGCAGGGTCGTACCAGAAGCCGCTGACGTTAAAATCTGCTGCCAGCGCGTGGATAGAGAACGATAAAAAAATGATAAGCGCCAAAATTTTTTTCATGGCTAATACCTTTCAGTCATTAGAAATTAATTTTCAAAATCAACAGGGACTCTTGCCGAGCATGATGTAATTCCAGTAAATCCATTTCTTCCAGCGGAAATTTGGATTCTTTGTTCATTGATAGGTTTTATTTTCTTTCCGTCTTCTTCGGCAATTTCCCAAGCTATATTTGTTAGTGTTTGTTTGCACGCCACCAATAGTGCATCACTTTCTGGGATAAATTGATATCTTGAGTAAACTATATTTAAGAAAAAACCACCCTGTTTTTCTTCGATTGCATATTTGGAATGATCGTCAAACCTTTTCATTTCTTTATCGGTATAGGTGACAGGTGTTGCGCATCCGTATAGAAGTGCCAGAGAGAAAACAATAAAACAAAGGCGTTTGATCATAGTCATGAGTCTCTCTTTATTCAAGCGACTAGAAGGGTTAAATGCCCTGTCTCTTTTCGGGATGGCTGAACCTTGATTTCGATATCGTAGCCAAGGCGGTTCAGGCATTCCATTAGTTTCCGTTCAGACAAGTTGGAGAAATCGCCGTGCATCATTGCGGAAACTTTTGGTTGAGAGATACTCATGCGCTTACCTGCTTCTTCTTGAGTCAAGCCAAGTCGACGTATTGCGCGAACAATCTCAATCACCAACTCTGATTTCATCTTGAGTTTTTCAGCATTCGGCAATCCAAGATCGGCGAAAACGTTCCCCGAGCTTTCCACAATTTCCACATGTTCCGCTTTTTTCTTAACCATGATGCCATTCCTTTACTTTTGCTTGAGCCGTTTTCAATCTTTCCCGAATAGTGTCCATATCTTTTTTCGGTGTTGAAACCCCACTTTTGCTTTTCTTCTGAAAACAGTGCAAAACAAACACTGCCTCTGAAAACTTCACGGTATAAACGGCTCGGTATGTTCCATGCCCGTCGCTTTCCACAATTTCGATAACGCCTCCGCCATCGAAACCTTTGAGCGCTTTTGCCGCACTATGTTTTTCGCCAAATTGCGCAAAATGCAACGCATGACCGAAAAATTTTCGCACGTCGAAAGGAAGAGCCATCAAATCTTTTTTGCTGCCTCCTATCCAAAAGAGTGGTTTTTCTGAAGCTATGCTCTTTTTCATGATATACCATTTCAGGGATAATTGACAAGAGTCAGTTCAGCACGATCTTTACAGGATTGCATTCGAAGCGCTCTCACCTTTTCTTCCTCTTCTTTTTCTTCTTCGGCACCACCAACGGCGGGCGGCGTTCAGGACGCGCCATCCCGATCAGGTGCAGCGAGTCGCCTCGCGCTTGATTGCGGGCGTGTTTGACGATCACGAGCAACGTAGTTGCCGTCAAAAAACCACCAAAGATGATAATTGCTGCGTTAACGGACAATCCTGAGTGGAGCATCAGTGCGTAGAGCGAAAGCATGATCATGATGCCGATGTTTTCGTTGAAGTTTTGCACGGCGATTGAGTGCCCCGCACCCATCAAGATATAGCCACGATGTTGCAGCAGTGCGTTCATCGGCACAACGAAGATACCCGCCGAAATGCCGAGAATCACGAGCACGACAATCGCACTTTTGAGGTCGTTGACGAGCACCATGAGCATGGCGAGGATACCCATCAACGCGCCGAGCGGCAGCACTTTGACGGAGTTGCGCAATGAAATCATTTTGGCAGCGAGTACGGAGCCAACAGCAATGCCGATGGCGACCACGCCTTGCAGGCGCGTAGCTTGTGACAAGGAATAGTCGAGCGTGTGCGCCGCCCAGTCGAGCACGATGAATTGCAGCGTCGCGCCCGCGCCCCAAAAGAGCGTGGTGGTCGCCAGCGATATTTGCCCGAGCCGGTCTCTCCACAATAGCGCGCAGCAGCGGCTGAACTCTTTGATGAGGTATGTGGGTTTTTTGCTGGGCATGCGGTGATCGACGCCGGTGTTAGGAATGAAGAGGTTGATGGTCGCGGCGACAAGATAGGCCGCCATGATGACGAGCATCGCGGCTTCGGGCGCGGTGTTGACGAAGCCGGGAAAGAAATCGACCAGCACGAGCGCGGCGCGGTCGTCGATCAGCACGCCGCCGAGCAATACGCCGAAGATGATCGACAGCACGGTGGCGGCTTCCATCCAGCTATTGCCGATCACCAGTTGTTTGGGCGGCAACATCTCGGTCATGATCCCGTATTTGGCGGGTGAATAGGCTGCCGCGCCAAGGCCGACCACGGCATAAGCGGCGAGCGGATGGACACCGACAGTCAACAGAATACAGCCGAGAATTTTGATGCCGTTGGTGATGAGCATGACGCGCCCTTTGGGCAGGGCGTCGGCAACCGCGCCCACAAACGCGGCAAAAAGGACATATGAGAGTGTGAATGTCCACTTGAGCAGTGGCGACATCCATGAGGCATCGTCGGGAACGGTCTGGAACAGCAGGGCTATGGCGGCGATCAACAACGCATTATCGGCAAGCGACGAGAAAAATTGAGCGGCGATAACGGTGTAAAAACCGAGCTTCATTCTGATGGAAAGTGATTATGAGGGCGAAGTTTCAAGGGAATGAGTATAATGTGACGCACGGATAAATTTCGTTTTTTGAGACAAAATTTCTGACCGTTACGCGCTGGAGCGTGTGTCGGAGGAAAACGGAATGGCTGCCGTGATGATTTAGTCTGCTTCAAACAGCTTCATCGTTTCAGAGAATAATACGGATGCCTATAACATCTAGACAGCTTGTCGCACAGATCAATCTTTCCGCGATGCGTCATAATTTGCAGCGGGTGCGTGAGCATGCGCCGTCGGCGCAGATCCTCGCGGTCGTCAAGGCAGATGCCTATGGACACGGCTTGAAGCGCGTGCTGCCCGCCCTTGATGAAGCGGATGGCCTTGCATTGATGGAGTTGCCCGCCGCGATTGGGTTGCGCGAAAACAATTACACGCGGCGTATTCTTCTGCTGGAAGGTTTTTTCGATGTTGAGGAATTGAAGGCGATTTCGCATCATCGCATTGCGGCGGTGGTGCATAACCATGAGCAGGTGCGCATGCTGGAAAGCACCGAGCTCGAAAGACCGTTGGAGGTTTTTCTGGCGGTCAACAGCGGCATGAATCGCTTGGGCATCAAGCCCGATGAAACCAAAGCATTCTGCGAGCGACTATCGATGTTGCCATCCGTCGCTGCTTTGCGCTTGATGACGCACTTGGGGCGCGCTGAAACCAAAGAAGGTTCCGCCGATGCGTTGGCACGTTTTGAATTGGCGTGCGTGGGATTGCCCTATCCGCGAAGCATCGCCAATTCGGCGGGTGTGCTGCGCTACCGCGCCATCGGCGGCGAAATCGTTCGGCCAGGCCTGATGCTGTACGGTGCATCACCGATCATCGATAAGCCGGCGCGCCTGTACGGTCTGCAACCGGTCATGTCGTTGCGTTCGGAGTTGATCGCCGTGCAAGATGTCGCCGAAGGTGAATACGTTGGCTATGGTGAGGTGTATCGCACCACGCGCGCGTCGCGCATCGGCGTCGTCGCCTGCGGCTACGCCGATGGTTATCCGATCACCGCGCGCCCGGGAACGCCGGTTTATGTTTCAGGCAAGCGCGCGATGATCGCCGGGCGCGTGTCGATGGATATGCTGACCGTGGATATCACCGACATCCCCGAAGCACGTCCGGGAAGCCCGGTGCTGTTGTGGGGCGATGGCTTGCCGGTCGATGATGTTGCGCGCTGGTCAGGACTGATCTCATACCAATTATTATGTGCGGTCACGCCGCGGGTGAAATTCGTGACCACTGAAATTGGTCGCGTTCATTTCGATTTATAAGAATAAGGAAAATTGATATGTACATTGTTGTGACGGGCGCTGCCGGATTCATCGGCTCCAATCTGGTCAAGGCACTGAATGCACGCGGCGAGCGCGATATTATTGCGGTGGATCATTTGTCGCGCGCCGATAAATTCAAAAATCTGGTTGATTGTGATATTGCCGACTTTCTCGACCGCGACGAGTTTCTTGCCGAAATCGAAGCGGGTTCATTCGACGACGACATCAGCGCCATTCTTCATCAGGGCGCATGTTCCGACACGATGGAAACCGACGGACGCTACATGATGAAGAACAATTATCGTTATTCGGTTCGCCTGCTCGAACATTGCCAGAATAACGATATTCCTCTCATCTATGCGTCGAGCGCCGCCGTTTATGGTGCCGGTACGACATTCGTCGAAGATCGCGCACATGAAGCGCCGCTCAATATTTACGGCTACTCGAAATTCATGTTCGACCAATTGGTGCGTCGGGTTTTCGCCGATCAAACGGCGCAAATCGTCGGCTTGCGCTACTTCAATGTTTACGGTCCGCGCGAACAGCACAAAGAGCGCATGGCTTCGGTAGCATGGCATTTTTATCAGCAGTATCAAGCGAACGGAAAAATCCGTCTGTTCGAAGGCAGCGATGGCTACGCGCCCGGTGAGCAACGTCGCGATTTCATTTCCGTCGAAGACGTGGTCAAAGTCAATCTTTATTTTCTCGATCGCCCGCGCCTGTCGGGTATTTTCAATCTGGGCACCGGAAGGTCGGAACCGTTCAATGCGGTAGCACTGGCAACGTTGAATACGCTGGCGCGCCTTGATGGAAAAGCGGAGCAAACGTTGGAGCAATGGGTGACGCAAGGTGTGGTGGAATACATTCCGTTCCCCGAAGCACTGGTGGGGAAATATCAAAGTTTCACGCAAGCCGACATCAGCCGTTTGCGCGAGGTCGGCTACAAAGCACCAATGCTGGATGTTGCCACGGGCGTTTCCCGTTATATTGAAGCGCTGGCACAATGACACCTATATTGGCTTTCGACATTGAAACAATCACTGATGTGTCCGGTATTCGTCGTGTGCATCGCCTGCCCGACGAGCTTGCCGATAACGACGTACTCGACTGGTATCATCATCAGCGCCGCGTCGCGACCGGCGGTGAATTTGCCCATCATTATTTCCAACAGGTCGTCGCCATCGCTTGCGTTTTACGCAACGATAAAGGGCTGCAAATCTGGTCATTGGGTAACGCCGAAGATTCTGAAGATGAATTGATTCGTCGCTTTTTCGAGGGTATCGACCGCTTTTCTCCGCAGTTGGTATCGTGGAACGGTGGCGGATTTGATCTTCCGGTCTTGCATTATCGCGCCATGCTGCACGGCATCACCGCGCAGCGTTATTGGGAATGGGGCGAAGAGGATCGTGACTTCAAATACAATAATTATCTCAGCCGCTACCATACGCGCCACATCGACCTCATGGATGTGCTGGCACAATATCAACCACGCGCCAATGCCGGGCTCGACACAATGGCACGTTTGTGCGGGTTTCCCGGCAAACTGTTGATGGATGGCGGCAATGTCGGGGAAGCTGTCGCTGAAGGACGCATCGAAGAAGTTCGCAATTACTGCGAATGTGACACGCTCAATACTTATTTATTGTTTTTGCGCTTCCAACTCATGCGCGGCGTTTATCTTCGCGAAGAATACGAACAGGAAATTGCATTGGTACGCGAAAAACTCAGCTCCGGCGATGCGGCGCATTGGCGAGCGTTTCTGGAAGAATGGTCATCTTGAGAGCCATTGCTCTTTGTCGCAACAGCGCGAGAAATACTATTTTTCAAAACCAAATCAAATAAACCTTCAGCATCACGAAAATTCATGTCCCGCGATCTGGTAAATTTCGGCCAGAGAAAACGATTTTTGAGTGTGATTTGAAATATGCGCCTTGACACGATCCAAGCATTCGGGATTATTTGTACACAACAGTTTCGCCAATAGAGCAAGACTTTCGTCTTTGGTCAATGCCCTGGTATGAATAAGAGCGAAGCAACGGCCTGGACGAATCAGGGCATCGTCAAGATCGCCAACGTTGGGCAGGTTGGTGGAAAAGATGATTTTTCGTCCCTGAGCACGCACGACACCGTCGGCGATGGTAAGAAACCGATGCAAATGTTCATTGCCATCCGAGCGTGGCTTCAGCAAATGGTCAGCGTCTTCGACGACAAAAGCATTGTCGTCGCCCGTAATGAATTTCACGAAGATTTCATCAGACTCCATGCATTTTTTATCCCCGGTGTAAAGAGCCTGCGCCTGCTCACCTGAACGTTTGGAAATGGCACCAAGAATAGCGCGAATCAATCGCGTTTTTCCGGTACCCGGGGCCCCTTGCAACACCAATACTGTTTCGTTCGCGGAAAGATAGCGGTCAATGAAACAATTGATGCCCTCTTTGATTTCGGGATATGCCTCATCAAGCAGAACATCATCGGCCAATTCCTCGATATAAACATTTTCCAACTCGTCCTTTGAGGTAATAAAATTCCAGTCAATCGAAAACATGGGGTCAGTGATTCTGGTGTCACCGATCAATGCCAGAATTTTTTCTTTCGCCATCTCGGCATGTGTCACGGAAGAAGCCCAAATCTCGAAGGAGCATGAAGAATAATTGGTTTTTCGACTACAGTACATCTCAACCAAAATATCGTCATGACTCAGCACCATGTTATACGATTCTGTTCTTTGCGCGCACCAACCGGTCTCGGTCGCGAAACGGTCAAAAAGAGTCTGCATCTCACATCGTGCGGCAAGGCGCAGACGACGATAGATCGGATAACTGGAACGACGCTCATCAAAAGCCCGGATGAAGCGGGTTCTCAGCATTGCCGCAGAAAGATCCCAAGTTTGAGAAACAAGATGGATGGAATAAGGTGTTTGCAAATTTTTTTCTTTCATCGCCGTTTCACTGTCAATGGTTATTTTTTGTCGAGACATCGTATCGGTAAATACTTTTCGGGAATATCGGTTTTATCCGTACCCTGCGCTTGCATGCCATCGGGTGCAGGCGCGTGACCGCATACCCACGAAATCGGCACGGAGTGCTCGTCCTCAACAACCGCCGGTCGCAGTGTCAGCACTTTATCCTTGAGCGCGGGCGGCGTGGATATGTTACCAAAAATCAGATGAATTGCGCCTTTGTCAACCTCGATCGAATGAATATATTCGCTAACGATTTTGTCGGGATCAGGCACCCCGGCTTCGGCGTTATTTTTGGGCAGCATGCCGACACTCAACCACTGCGCTTCAATCGGTTTTTTAACCACGTCTGCCAACTGCATCGCATCATTCACTTTCTTGCGAATCACCGAGCTACCGGTGCTGGGCACCGCAATCAATAATAGTATCGCCAGAATAGCGAGCGCCACCATGATTTCCATCAGGGTAAAGGCTGCTATTTTTTTCGGTGATATTCTCATGGTTGGCGAGTCTCTCGGTCAACACGCTGCGCGCACGCCCACAGTGTCAAGAACAACAGAATAGCAGGAACCGCGTAAATTGCCAGAACATCAAGAGGCCGGAAGATATCGCCACGCAAAGCATGCGACAGCATGGCGTAATGCCCGGCGATAGGGATTGTCGCAATCCACTCCGGCTCACGCTGCTGCATGAACATCTGCATGATCGGCAACAGCGAAAAAAGCAATAATAAAATTGATGTGCTCGCCTGTGCTTCGCGTACCGAGCGCCCGCGAATGCCAACATAAAAATGCAGCGCGGGCAACAACAACGCCAATGGCAGCAGTATGCAGCAGAAACGTAATAACTCACTCATGCTGAACAAAAACGGAATGCCGACTGCGGGCAGTGGCGCAAATCGCAACGTCAGATAGAAACCGATCAAGGTCAGCAATACCACAATCATGTTGACGACGCTAGCAGCCAACCATTTACCGCTAACGATTTCGAACGGGCGCGCCGGTGTAATCAGCAATGGTTGCAATGACTGGCGCTCGCGCTCTCCGGCACTGGTATCAAGTGCCAGCGCCATGCCGCCGGTGAGTGTGGCAAACAACGCATAAAAAGCAACCAACGATAGCAGCAATGCGCCCGATTGTTGCGGCGTTGCCAGATTGATCGAGCGTACCGAAAGCGGCGAAGCAACTTCCGGCGCGATGCCGCGCATCATCAACCGCATCTGCCCCCACTGATGATTGTAAATATTGAGCAACCTCTCGATCTGACCGATCGGAATTTGCGCGCGATCACGAGAACGATCATAAACCAGTTGTACCTGAGCTTCTTTTCCGGCAGCAATATCGTCGGCAAAATGCTCGGGGATAATCAACGCCACGTCCAGATTACCGCGTTTGATTTGTGCTTCGTAATCGTCCGGCAATGGCTCAATGCGCACCTGTTGCCGCTCCAGAAAGGTAATCAATGCGGGCGCATATTCCGCGCCTTGTACCGCTAGAGCGGGTGATTGCGCTTTTTCTCCATGCGTGGCGATCAAATTGAAAATCAATAATAAAAACAATGGGCCGATGAACAACGCGGGCAAAATGATCATCAGCAATGTGCGTCGGTCACGGAAAGCATCCAAACTTTCTTTACGAAAGATGATCGTTGCGCGACGCAAGGAAAAGCGATTACTCATGAAACACCTCGCGCAAGTTCATCGCCTTCCAGTATCGCGAAAAAAGCATCCTCCAAGGAATCTTTCAACGTCAGCCGGAGAAAATCCTCATTCGTTCCCTGCGCCACCAATTGCCCATGGTTGATGATGGCGATGGTGTCGCACAGACTGGCAACTTCGGACATGACGTGTGATGAAAAGACAATACATTTGCCTTGATCGCGCAGCAGCCGCAAGAAAGCGCGCAACGAGCGAACGCTCATCACATCCAAACCATTGGTCGGCTCGTCGAGCATGATGACTGGTGGATCGTGAATCAGCGCGCGCGCAATCGCGACCTTCATGCGTTCGCCTTGCGAAAAACCTTCCGTTCGACGATGGGCGATTGCCGTCATCTCCAGTGTTTCCAAAAGGAACGTGAGCCGCACGGATAATTGCTTTTCATCAAGCCCGTACAGCTCGCCGAAATAACGAATATTTTCAATGGCAGTCAAGCGTGGGTAAAGTCCACGCATATCGGAAAGTACACCGATGTTGCGCCGCACTTCATCACGTTGCGCCACAATATCAAAATTGGCAATACATGCGCTGCCGCCATCCGGCAATAACGACGTGGACAGCATGCGCAACAGTGTCGTTTTTCCGGCACCGTTCGGACCTAATAATCCTGTGATGCATGTATCGGGTGCAGACAGGGTAACGCCGTCAACCGCAATGATCTCGCGATGACGCCCGAAATGTTTCCGCAGTCTGGTGATTTCGATCATGGTTGAGGCGCAAGCGCATCCGGCCAGAAAAATGGCGGCGTGCTTTCTTCGAGAAGTTGAACACAATTTTCCGGTAACTGTTGCAGATCGGCTGTTTTGACAAATGCGGCAATCAGCGAAGGAACACACGAATGCATGGAAAGAATATGTCCATAGCCGGGTGCCGTCAGCGTGCGGTGTTGTTGCAGAGTCGCGGCCACCTGCTCTGCATAAGCAGGTGGCGTCACCGGGTCCAGCGCTCCTGATAAAAGCAATACCGGAACATCCTGATTATGCACTGGTGCATGCAGTTCATGTGCGTCAGGCGCAATCGGCCACGGCGCACAGGCTTCGACGGATTGTTG
Organism: Casimicrobiaceae bacterium; assembly: GCA_036825435.1. Taxonomy (GTDB): domain Bacteria; phylum Pseudomonadota; class Gammaproteobacteria; order Burkholderiales; family Casimicrobiaceae; genus UBA931. The sequence continues at coordinate 15,633 of DAISYG010000026.1, forward strand.
ATACAACGTACCAACCAAAGGATCATTCAGCAATGCATCAGACACTTGTCGATCTTCCGAGCAAATAATAGCGTAGTGCAATGCTGGATTGATCTGCCCTTCGAGCTTTCCCGAAAATGCCCGCGTCACTGCCATCAATGGCGTAAAGTCCTCATGGTATGTGGCTCGCGATAACACATAAGGAAGCAATGCTGCCGTTTCCGGTGCATACAGTAACGACTGCATCGCCGCCAACACCAGATCAGAATCGATTGTGACTGTTTCCACCACACCGGTATTCGGGTTTTCGATATATGCATTGATGCCGGGTGCACGTAATTTCAACACCAATGCCGTCAATGCTTCCTGAGGCGGAGGCCACAACGTGCGGCATGATTCGGATTGCGCGCAGGCATCAAGTACTGCCTGCAGCCGCTCTTTACGTGTTTGCCAACCGTTAGTCGGTATCGAAATCGAAGGATCGACAACGCCGTCAAGAACCATCGTGCGCACATGTTCGGGATGGCGGCGTAAATATTCCAGCGCGACACGCGTGCCATAACTGCTCGCCCATATGTTCATCGTATCCACGCCCAATGCGCGGCGTACATCGTCGAGGTCGGCGACAAAATGCAGCGTGCCATAATCCAGTGGATCACGATTCTGTTCGCGCAACTCTTCATGGCAACGCTGAACGCGCGATACGATTTCCAGCGTCAGTGCTTCCTGCAATGTCGTGTCGTCTGCGTCGTCAAGCGTCGCGCATTGCAGTGGTGCCGATTGTCCGGTTCCGCGTTGGTCGATCAGAAGAATGTCGCGCGTGCGACGAATTTCAACCTGCGCCGCCGCAAACGGCGCCAGCGCCGAAGCCGCCTGCCCCGGCCCGCCTGCCAGCATCACGAATGGATCGGACGCAGGATGCGGTGTGTTGGCAGGCAAGCGAATCACGCGCAACGATATTTTTTCTTTGTGTGCTGGATCATCACGTTTCAACGGCACATCCAGCGTTGCACATTCTACCGCCATGGACAACGTACCCAAGCGACACGAAGAAAATGTCAACGAAGGCGAAGTTTTCGTACTTTGCTCAGAGGGTGTGCACGCCGTTAGCGTCGCCGTTACAGCGAACACCATCATGAGAAATAGGCAATAGCGTTCCATAAACCAATTATTAATGGCTCATTTCGTCATCGTAAAAATCATCGAAGAAGCGATCGAATAGACCGCGGCGTGGTTCTTTTTTGCGCGCTTCGTCGAGCTGCTCTTTGAGTCTTCCTGCCTCGGCGAAAAAGTCGTTCTCGGACTCGGGCGCAACGACACGCCATGACGGCGGATACCAGGAAGTCAGATAAGGTCGCTTGGCGTCATCGTCTTCAGGCATGAACGGATTGTCCATCAACCATTGCGCAACGCAGGCGCAAACCGCCAGCGAAAAAACAATCGCCGCTTTGCGGTACACGTTTTTGCCACTGATGGCGCGCAGGTGTGCGAAGCAGACCAACGCAAACAGCAGCCAGAACACTGGAAAACCATATCGGGCAATCGATCCGCTGGAGAAAGCAAATATTGTCCAACTCATCACCGCGCTGATGATTTTCAGTAGCAAAAGACCAGTCAACGCAATAATGGCGTGTAGCGTGAAACGCGCACTTCCCGTCAGCAGCCGCGTCAATAATGACCAGAAGCCGATCCAGATCGCGATGCTGATCGCCACCGACATCATTTCGCCAAAATACAGCGATGGCGAATATTCGCCGGTGTAATTCAGCCACAACGAAAAAACATGCAGCCCCGGCAAAGCGATGAGCAACGCCAGCATCCATGGCCACAGACGGCGTTGCGGTTGCAGCGGTCGTTCATCGGCAACAGCGAAGTTGGCTTTGCGAACGCGTAGCCACGTCTGACCGATACGGATCAATTGATTGCCATCGGGCTGAATGAGCGAGTGGCGCTTGCCTCTGTCGTCGAACATACCGTTTTGCGTCGCCAAATCTTCGACGATAATGCCGCCGTTTTCATCGCGACGAATGTGCAGATGATGCGGCGCGACATAAGGATCATCGATGACCACACAATTATCGTATGCGCGACCGATCGTGGCACAACCATTCGGCGAGCGATAACGATGGACGACCTCCTTGTGACGCGAGAGAATTTCGATCCAGATCATGGCTTGGCCTCCAGCATCGAAAGAAATTCTCGAGAGAACGATATGCCGTTTTCGAAACTGACGCCCGTCAGTGAAAACGAGGAAACCAATGCTTCTTTATCGCGATCTTGGGTGACTGCCGAAACAACGATATCGTAAATCTCGGGAATGTCGCGATAAGCACGCGCGCACCAGGTGACGCGCAAAATGGGACGATGCGGCGTTTTCGCATCTTTGTCCATGAAATTTTCGGTGCAGCGATACGACGTGTATCGCTTACTGGAACCGTGCGGTGTTCCCGTATATGCCGTGCCCGATAGCACTTCGGAAAACTGCATCGCATTGAGTTGTTCCGTTTTCAGATAAACATGCGCCAAACGCGCGTTGCCTGCCGACATATCGTTGGCAAGAAAAATTTGTGTATTGGTGTTGCACGAAGAGCGATTGATAATCGTGCGCGGTTTGGGTCGGTCATCGCTGTTGGTCGACGCCCAGCAACTGAACCAATCAGCATCGCTTTCAGGTGCCGTGTAGGGACCAAATTCCGCACGATGAAAACTCTGCGTGCGCAATGCGATGAAAAAATCCTGTTGCCAGTCATGCAACTGCCGGGCGATTTCCGCACGGACATCGGCAGCGTCCATTTCCACATTGCTTTTCGCTTTATTCAAAATTGCGTAAGCGACATTGGCCGGAACCAGAAAGCTGACCAGATCGCCGCGAATTATTTTGGCGACGTTGACGCCGGCAATCTGATTGTTGACAGTAACCGTTGGCCCGCCACTCATGCCGGGATTCAGCGCACCGGTAAAGTGCACGCGCGTTTGATAGCTTTTTTCGACATAGCCATTGTAAATGCCTTCAACAATGGTGAACCCCAAATCCAGTGGATTGCCCATGGCGAAAAGCCGTTCACCTTTGCTGAGTGTGCCGTCGATAGCGGCAGGACTGAACGAAAACGCATCAAAGCGCTTGCCGCCTTCGGCTTCGAGTTTGACGACCGCGAGATCATTGGCAACGTCGATTGCATAGAGGCGCAGGCTGCCCTTGGTTCCGTCGGCGGCAACGTATTCAAGTTGGTACGTGTTGGGTTCCAAGGCGTATTGCGAAACAACGTGGTAATTCGTGATCGCCAGCCCGTCTTCGCTGACCATGAAGCCCGAACCAATGGATGATTGCTTTTGCGCGCTTTTCACCAGCGTGCGGATTTGCAGCAAGCGAGGCTGCGCTTGCTCGAATATCTGTTCCGCCGTAGCGGAAAGCGGTCGCTGCATTTCCATTGTTAACGGCACGTTGCCCGATGGCGCGAAGGAGTCGTCGAAATCGGCATTCTGCGCCAACAGCGGCACGGAAAATATCGCCAACCCGATCATTGCAAAAAAACGGAATAGAGAATACATGGCGGTTATGTTTACGGAACGTTGCGAAATTAATATTGTTTCAATGTTCTCAAGCAGGAATCGCAGTATGGTAGCACGATGTGGTCTTATGGAAACAGGCTTGAAAAAGGGAAAGTTCGGGCATATCTATGATCAAATTCATTTGAGGAGGCATTCATGCGCTTTGACAAACTCACCACCAAATTTCAGGAAGCGCTGGCCGACGCGCAAAGCCTTGCGCTCACCAGCGACAATGGTTTCATCGAGCCACAGCATGTATTGATGGCGCTGTTGCAACAGGAAGACGGCGGCACCCGTTCGCTGCTTGCGCGCGCAGGCGGCAACGTCGCTGCACTGCAAACCGCAACACAGGCAGCTTTATCGAAATTGCCGCAGGTTCAAGGAACCAGCGGCGAAATCGCGCTGTCACGTGACCTGATCAACCTGTTCAATCTGGTCGAAAAAGAAGCGGCGAAACGCGGCGACCAATACATTGCGTCAGAGCTGTTTCTCATCGCGGCGCTGGACAGCAAACACGAAATCGCTCGTCTATTACGCGAGGCAGGCGTCAACAAGAAGGCGCTGGAAGCAGCGATCAATGCTGTGCGTAGCGGCGCAAATGTTGATTCGGCGGATGCCGAAGGACAACGCGAAGCACTGAAAAAGTACTGTCTGGATTTGACCGAACGTGCGCGCCTGGGCAAGCTCGACCCGGTGATCGGGCGTGATGATGAAATCCGACGCACGATTCAGATTTTGCAGCGACGCAGCAAAAATAATCCGGTCTTGATTGGCGAACCCGGCGTCGGCAAAACGGCGATTGTTGAAGGATTGGCGCAGCGTATCGTCAACGGCGAAGTACCGGAAAGTCTGAAGAACAAACGTGTGCTCGCGCTCGATATGGCGGCGCTGCTTGCAGGCGCGAAATACCGTGGCGAATTCGAAGAGCGCCTGAAAGCGGTATTGAAAGACATTGCTGCCGATGAAGGCCGCACGATTGTGTTCATCGACGAATTGCACACCGTCGTCGGCGCGGGCAAGGCCGAAGGCGCGATGGATGCGGGCAATATGTTGAAACCTGCATTGGCGCGCGGCGAACTGCACTGCATCGGAGCGACCACGCTCGACGAGTACCGCAAATATATCGAAAAAGACGCGGCATTGGAGCGACGCTTCCAGAAAGTAATGGTCGATGAACCGAGTGTGGAATCCACCATCGCCATCTTGCGCGGTTTGCAGGAGCGCTATGAAATTCACCACGGCGTTGATATTACCGACCCGGCCATTGTCGCGGCGGCGGAATTGTCGCACCGCTATATCACGGATCGTTTCCTCCCCGATAAGGCCATCGACCTGATTGATGAGGCGGCGGCACGCATCAAAATGGAAATTGATTCCAAGCCGGAAGCGATGGATAAGCTTGATCGCCGTTTGATTCAGTTGAAGATCGAACGCGAGGCAGTGAAAAAAGAAACCGATGACGCATCGAAAAAACGTCTGGCGCTGATCGAAGAAGAAATAGAACAATTAGGAAAAGAATACGCCGATCTTGATGAAGTCTGGAAAGCTGAAAAAGCGACGGTTGCCGGAACACAGCATCTGAAAGAAGAGGTCGATAAAATCAAACTGCAAATGGAGGAAGCGAAGCGCCGCGGCGATTGGCAGAAGATGAGCGAGTTGCAGTATGGCAAATTGCCGCAACTCGAAGAGCAGTTGAAAAAAGTTGACAGCAACGCGCCGAAGAAAAAAATGAAACTGCTGCGCACCGAGGTCGGCGCTGAAGAAATCGCCGAAGTCGTATCGCGCGCAACCGGTATTCCTGTTGCCAAGATGATGCAGGGCGAACGCGAAAAATTGTTGAAAATGGAAGATCGTTTGCACCAGCGCGTGGTGGGGCAAGACGAAGCCGTGCGGCTGGTTTCCGATGCGGTGCGTCGTTCGCGTTCCGGTTTGTCGGATCCCAATCGCCCCTATGGCTCGTTCCTCTTTTTGGGGCCAACCGGCGTCGGCAAAACCGAGCTGACTCGGGCATTGGCGGAATTCTTGTTCGACAGCGACCAAGCGTTGATCCGTATCGACATGAGCGAATTCATGGAAAAACACTCCGTCTCTAGGCTGATCGGTGCACCACCCGGGTACGTGGGCTATGAAGAGGGCGGCTATTTGACCGAGGCCGTGCGTCGCAAACCATATTCGGTGATTTTGTTCGACGAAATCGAAAAAGCACACCCGGACGTGTTCAACGTTTTGTTGCAGGTACTCGACGAAGGTCGGCTGACCGATGGGCAGGGGCGCACGGTTGACTTCAAGAATACCGTGATCGTGATGACCTCGAACCTTGGTTCGCATCGTATTCAGCAGATGGCTGATCAGAAGGCAGATCAGACCGCAATCAAAGACGCAGTGATGGAAGAAGTGAAAAACAGCTTTCGCCCTGAGTTCATTAACCGGATCGACGAAATCGTCGTGTTCCATCCACTCGACGACCAGCAGATCGCGGCGATTGCGAAGATCCAGATGCGTGCGCTCGAAACGCGGCTGGCGCAGATGGATATCAAACTTGATATCAGTGATGATGCATTGGCGCAAGTTGCCAAGGCGGGATTTGATCCGGTGTTCGGGGCGCGCCCGCTGAAACGCGCGATCCAGCAGGAAATCGAAAATCCGCTGGCGCGAGCTTTGCTAGCCGGAGAATTTGCGGCGGGCGATACCATCAAGATTGTTCTGGATGGGACAGGTATTGATTTTGTGAAATCCGAATAATAAAAACAGTAACTCGTTTCAAGCCCCGTTGATTCAGCGGGGCTTTTTTACCCACCTTCAGTGTCGTTATCTAAACCAAGCCATCCCTTGTTGCCCAAGCTAACAGTTGAAACACATTGAAAGGAAATAACAAGATAAACAGTAAAACAACACAAACACCTATCATTTTTAATTTTTATTATAACCGAATTCTCCTTTAGCTAACAAAGCTTTTTTCCAAAATTTTTCTCTATCTATTATTACAGAATCGTCTGTTTTCATTGGGCGATATTCTAATAAAGTAAACACGAAATTATCACACGCGTACTTAATTCCATTTTTCGAAATCAATTCTGATAGTTCTCTATTATTTCCATCTCCTGTCGCCATATATTCTCCCCAACGCGTCCATATTCCTGATAAACCATAGGCCGAACCGACATACTTTTTCCCAGTTGATTTATCAAAAATAACATAAACTCCTTTAATGTTTTCTAGTGCGGCCTTCCAATCAGTTTTTTGATTTACATATATTGTTTTTAGCTCTTGGAACTCTACTGTAAGGTTTTCATATCCCTGAAACGCTCTACCGTCATAAGGCATCTTCAGAATTTCAGAAACAATAAAATCATTGTAATATGTCTCTAAGTAGAATGCTCTTCCCTGTCCTCTTCTTTTTCCTTTTGGAAAATCGACGATTAGTCTTCCAATATATTCGCTTCCTCGCTCAACAAGTTCAACTTCATATCCTATTCCGGTCTTTTGATAATCATCAAATCTGTTAATGACCTTGAATTCAACCACGAAGTGCAATTTTGACAACAGGAAGAAGGGTCAGGATGC
>DAISYG010000027.1:0-21673 GCA_036825435.1 Casimicrobiaceae bacterium
GAGCAGCGGTTTTGTAAACCGTTGGTCGTGGGTTCAAATCCTACTGTCGGCACCAGATTTCATACTAAAAATCAAAGAGTTGCATTTTCGTGATGCAACTCTTTGATTTTTTCAGCACTTAAAGCGCCTATAAAGTGTCCATACAGGGATTCAGATATCCAGCGGCGGCAGCGCGCGAACAATCTTCATCGTTTCAAGGCTCACCGTAATCACTCTTTGGAAAAGCTCCAACGGATAGCGGGCGTTTTTCATGGTTTCGATTGCCCAATCATTCGCGTCGTTCACGATCCCGCTATCTGTGTGCGTCGTTACGGCTTGGCGCTCCATCACCCACTCAAGAGCGGGCTTGCCGTTGACAATATAATCGTAGGCTTCCAATGGAATGTCGGTCATCGTGATTTTGGCGTTGTAGTTCACGATGGTTTTATCGGTTTTGCCATTGGTTTTGCCGAAGCGCATTTTCTCCACGTAGAAATCTTTTGCGCTCATCGTATCCAGCAACAATTTTCCTTCTTTGAAATTGACCGGATAAAGCGGCACATTTTCGTAATTCAGATGAAGCTTGGCGAGTTGTCGCCCCGCTTTGCTGAAAGCCCAAAAATCGGCAGCTTTCCTGACGCAGGGAATACGCGGCAATTCTTTGGTGAGATTATCCGCGTAGCGATTGCGATAATCTTCGCTATGCAGTAAGCCGTAAATATAATAAAAGACATCTTCCTTGCTTATCTTTTCCTTGGGGTAAGCTTTTTGAAAATGCGCCAACCCGGTATTGGTGATCGCATCGCGGCGGACGTATTCGCCATCAGTGTTGCTGCCTTTGTCGAACAGATCATCCGCACCTTTTTTCTTTTGCCTAGGTTTATCATAAAGATAGAGCGGGAAGCATTGCCCATTTGCTTGCAATTGAATATCAGGAATGCAGTCGACAACAATAGTAGAAAACTCCTTTGGGGTGCCTAAGCCCGTCAGGCAAATCGCTAAATTTTCAGTTTTCGCGGTTGGGAAAAAGCTGGGAACCAACAAAACCATCTCATTTAGCTGTCTATTGAAATAGAGATTTTGTTTTGTAAAAGGGCGGTATAGACCTACTGCTATCGATTTTTTGCAAAAGACTAAAGCTCTTCCTTTTTTTAAATCATTCTTCAAAGCCCTTGTCCAACTTATTTCTGTATGATCTGAGCTAATGAAGCTATCAATGTCGACTTTATCCATTAGACCTTGATAGCGCTGCAACTCAGCATTATAAAAATCAATAGTAGTTTGTACGTTTTTGCATAATTTATTTTTTGAGAAATTATATACCCAATGATCTCGGTTGGTAGCTACACCTAAAGAATAGCTTTCGAAAATCATGGGTGCTGTCTTATTTTTTTTATCGCCCATACTGATGTAATCATAAAAGCGATCATCGCGCTGGTTGATCCAGTCGTAGTATTTGTCGGGTGTGATGGTTTGCCAGCCATTTTTTTGCGTTATACCATCAATGCTACCGAAATCGGCGATTGCTTTGAGTTTTTCTTCACGGGTCAGGTAGTCACCGATATCGTGAAAATAAATTTTGCCTTGTTTTTGGGCTTGCGGGTTTTTGACCAGAATACTGATCACGATCGGCGCGCGGGTACCATCATCAAAAACATTATCTCTTTCTTTGCGTCGTTGTTCGCCTGATGTGCGTGCATTTCCGCGCAGATGAAACACATGGATGCTGCTGAATTCTTCGGCGAGACATTTGCGTATACCATCCATCGACCTGCCATCTACCCAACCCGCGTTGGTGACGAAGCCGATCACGCCCGCATCTTTGATGCGATCGCTTGCCCAGCGAATGGCGCGAATATAAGGGTCATATAATTTATTTTGTAGTGTTGCCAAAGAGTTTTTTGTATAAGTGTCGGCGATGCGGCTATCCAAAGCCGGGTATTTGGTATTGGCGTTGTTGTCGTTGGCACTTTTCTGCCCGGAAGAATACGGCGGGTTGCCCACAATAACGCGGATGTCCAGTTTTTTCTGTCGTTTGCGGCGATTACTATTATCTTCCAGAATATCGCTCACCATGTCGTCTTTTTCGTAAAGCTCGAAGGTGTCGGTCAGGCAGATGCCTTCAAACGGAAGGTAGTTGTCTTTCACTAAGTCGTGATAAGTAGACTCTATGTTGATGGCGGCGATGTAATAGGCAAGCAACACGATTTCGTTGGCGTGTATTTCGTTTTTGTATTTGTACGGCAGTTCTTTTTCGCTGATCAGCCCGCTTTGCAGCAAGCGCGTGATGAAGGTGCCGGTGCCCGTGAACAGGTCGAGAATATGAATATTTTTGCTGCCCAGCGTTTTCCCGAATTCGTTGCGCAAAACGTCGTTGACGCTGTTGATGATGAAATCCACAATTTCTACCCGTGTATAGATGATACCGAGCCGCGCGGCCATTTTAGGGAATGCGTTGCGAAAAAATTTATCGTATAGCTCGACGATGATTTTTTGTTTGCCCGCTGCGTTGTCAATGCCTTCTGCCCGCAGCTTCACGCTGTCGTAGAACGATTGCAGGGTGTCGGCTTCTTTTTCCAGATGATGTTCTTGCAAGGTGTTCAGTACCTTTTGCATCGCCTTGGATATTGAATTACGTTTTGTAAATTCATAGCTTTGAAAAAGTGTGTCGAAAACCGGCTGGGTGATCAGGTGTTGCGCCAGCATTTCGATGATTTCATCGTCGCCAATGCTGGCGTTGAGATCATCGCGCAATTCTTCGGCAAAAGCGTCAAACGCTTTTCGTTCTTTGGTGTTGTTCGGGTTATCGAGGATCGCTTGAATGCGGTCGATATGGGTGCGGGCGATTTTGGCGATGTCTTTTGCCCAGTCTTCCCAATGGTGGCGATTGCCGACTTTTTGCACCAGCTTGGCGTAGATGGCGCGTTCGATTTCGCCGATTTCAAATTGCAAGTCCGGTTGATGTGGTGTTGGCGCGGGCGCAGGGCTGCCGATGTCGTAAGAGCCGTGCGGATCTTTGATCGTTTTTTCGGTGCGCTTTTTTTGCTTTTTCTGGATGGTGTCGGTGATGGCGATGACTTCCATTCTGCTGGGGTCGCTGCCGATCAAATCGAGTTTGTTGATCATGGCGTCAAAGCGATCATCGTGTGAGCGCAAGGCTTGCAAAACTTGCCAGACGACAGCGTAGGTTTTGTTGTCGTTCAATGCTTCGTGTGGCTCGACGCCCGCCGGAATCACGACCGGCAAAACGATATAGCCGCGTGTTTTTCCTTCTTTGATGCGCATCACGCGACCGACGGATTGCACGACATCGACTTGTGAATTGCGCGGCGTCAGAAACAGCACGGCATCGAGTGCGGGCACATCGACGCCTTCCGATAAGCAACGAACGTTGCTGAGAATACGGCAGGTGTTGGCGGGCGGCTCTGCTTTCAGCCAGTCGATTTTTTCTTCTTTTTCGCTGGCGTTCATGCTGCCATCGACGTGCCGCGCTTCGCACATCAAGGTGGAAACGTCTTCATCTTCGTCTGCCGTTTCTCGATAGGCATCCACCACTTCTTTGAACATGGCGGCGATTTGTTTTGAGCTGACTTTGTGCGTTCTTCCACCTTTCGGGATTTCAATCACTTGACAAAAGGCAACCGCGCGTTGCATGGGTTTGGGGTCAAAGGGCAGTTCTTCTTTCAATCCTTGTTTCGCCATCGCTTTCCAGCAGCCGACGATTTTTGCTGCATCGTCCACCTTGAGCTGGTTGTTTTCGTCTTTGAACAGATTTTGCAAGCGGTGGTTGATGTGCGATTCCGCAACGGAGAGCACGATCACTTTGTAATCGGTCAGTAACCCACGTTTGACCGCTTCGGAGAAGGTCAGGACATAAAGCTCTTTGCCGTAGAGCGTTTCGTCATCCATGGAGCAGAGCACAACATTGTCTTTTTCGGCGGAGGCTTTGGCTTTGTCGCCGTAAATTCTCGGCGTGGCAGTCATGTAAAGACGCTTGGCAGCGCGGATGTATTTGTTGTCATGCACGCGCACGAACGCGCTTTCTTCTTCGCTTTCGAAGGTTGCGCCGGTTGTTCGGTGCGCTTCGTCGCAAATGATCAGATCGAAGTCAGCCAGCTTGTGCTTTTTCTGGGCTTCGTTGATACAGGCGATGGAATGGTAGGTGCTGAATACGATGCTCATGTGTTGTGCATCGTGCTTTTTGCTCATTTCTTGCGCCAGCCTTTTGGCGTCGGTGGTTGCGGGGTAGCGCAACTCGTGCATGAAGGTTTGAACACGATCATCATCTTTTTTGCGCTTTTTGCCGACATCGCTATCGGAACAAACCGCAAAGCTGTGCAATGGCGTTTTGCTTTCTTGCGTCCATTCGGTTAACGCCTGAGAAAGCAGCGCGAGGCTTGGAACCAAAAACAAAACCCGTTTTCCCGCGCCAGCTTGTTTTTCCGCAATTTTCAAGCTCACAAATGTTTTGCCGGTTCCGCATGCCATGATGAGCTTGCCGCGATCTGCTTCTTTCAACCCATGGATGACCTTGTTTAACGCTTCGCTTTGGTGCGGGCGCGGTTCTTTTTTGGCTTTCAGAACGGGGCGTTTGTTGCCATGGTATTGCGACCAATCAATCTGGCTGTTTTCCAAATCATGCAAGTCAATTTTGCTGACGGGCGGCTGTTGACCGCGCAGCGCATCTTCGGCGTGTTCGCCCCAGTGGTTCGTCGTGCTGACAATAATGCGGTGCGTGAATGGGCGCTTGCCGGAAGCCGTGAAGAAACTGTCAATATCTCTTTTTTGAACGGTGTAGTCGGCTGCGTAAAACTTGCATTGGATGGCATGGTATTCGTTGTCCATGTCGCGCACTTTCGTGACCAGATCAATCCCCGTGTCGCGTTGATCCATATTTTGCGTTTTTGCCCATTCGGCGTATGTCCATACGTCGCTGTAGAGGTCTTTGTACAAAGGCTCATGCCGCAGGTAGCACAGAATCAGCTCTTCAAAGTACGTTCCTTTTTCTCGCTCGGTTTGCGCTTTTGATCTGAAATCTTCGAGGACGGTTTGCAACGCGGACATCGCTGTACTCATTTCGCTACCCTGTATGTGTTGGAAAGAAGAAAGCTTCGGTGTAGCCGAATTGTAGCGATGATTCTGATGTTTTTGCCACTTTGAAACTTCCCGTGGAGAAATATCGGGAAGCAAAAGCCGCAAGCAATTGATTTTATGGGGTGGCTGATGGGGCTCGAACCCACGACAACCGGAATCACAATCCGGGACTCTACCAACTGAGCTACAGCCACCGTAGAAAAACAACAATACAACAATCTTGGCACGCCCGACAGGATTCGAACCTGTTACCCCCGGCTTAGAAGGCCGGTGCTCTATCCAGATGAGCTACGGGCGCTTTGACCGGAAAACCCGTCAAGAAATACCAGATGTTGCTGGTCGGGGTGGAGAGATTCGAACTCCCGACATCCTGCTCCCAAAGCAGGCGCGCTACCAGACTACGCTACACCCCGAAGGATGCGTATTATATGCTATCCCTGAGGAAATGGGGCAAGTCTTGTTTATGCAGCGCGCTCATGAGCGCTATGACGGCGTGTCCATCGATAAAGTGACACGCAAACCGTATCGTTTGACGACTTGGGAAAAATCATAGAGAATGCACACCCTATGGCGGGTTAGCTCAGTTGGTTAGAGCAGAGGAATCATAATCCTTGTGTCCGGGGTTCGAGTCCCTGACTCGCCACCAAGAGATCATCCAAAGCCGTTCAATGACAAGCATTGAGCGGCTTTTTTCGTGGGAAATGCGTTTTTGTGTCGGCTGCAATTTGGCTACCGTGCGCATAAAAAAACGGCTTGGCAAACGCCAAGCCGTTGAAGTTTTGGTAGGCCGTGTAGGATTCGAACCTACGACCAACGGATTAAAAGTCCGCTGCTCTACCAACTGAGCTAACGGCCCGAAGGGCGCGATTATAAAATAAAAAGGGGCGCTCGCCAAGCGGAATTTACGAAACCGCCTTTCTACGTGTCTGTCAGTTGAGATTGTGCAGCAAGAAATCGGGCAGGATATCGATGTCGATGCCTTCTTCGGCCAGCGCTTCGATGTCGTGTTGCGCGGCTTGTCCGCGAATGGGGCGCAGCGGCGTTTCGTGGTAGTGCATTTTACGCGCTTCTTCGGGGAAATGTTCGCCGACGTTTTCGGTGCTGTTCACGACTTGCCGCAGGTGCGCGATCATTTCCGCCGCCGTGGACGGCATGGTGACGTGATAAAGGTCTTTGTCGTGATTGGCGTTGTCGTCGGGCGGCTCGTGATCTTTTTCATTCGTTTTGGACGCGCCAATGTTGGCGATCAGCCGCTTGCTGATTTCAATGCTGCCGCAAATCGGGCATTCGAGCAGGTTGCGTTCTTTTTGCTGGTCGAACGATTCCGCACTGGCGAACCAGACTTCGAAAATGTGGCCGCGATGGCAGATGAGATCGTAAACAATCATGGTGATTCATTCTCGCATGAATCGTGCGCGTTTACCGGAAAAACGGTAAAAGCCGCGTCAGGCTTGTCATGATTCGAGAAGGAAATGTCCAAAAATGCAACAAGCGTGACCGACTGTTTTCAAAGTGCTTTGATGACGCGGCGAACAGGCGCTGGCATTGCGCATTGCAATGCTTCTTCGCGGCGAAAAAAACGGTGATGCGGCGAGCGGTGCAGCGTTCCACGAACATGCAATTCGACGGGTGTGATGATGAGCAGGCGGTGTGTCAATCGATGTTGGATGGGCGGCAGCGTTTCGCTGTCGATGACATGCAAACCGAAGCGTTGCGATGTTATGTGCGCGACATCTTCGTTCATCGCACATTCGGGAAAGCTCCATAATCCCGCCCAGATTTTTTGTTGATGACGTTCTTCGAGCAAAATGCGTCCTTGACGACGGATGATCAGCCACTGAAAATGTATTTCCTGAACTTGCGGACGTTTTTTTGGCGTTGGGAAGAGTTCAATCTGCTGTGTGTTGTAAGCAAAGCAATCGCTATGCACCGGGCAATGCGCGCAATCGGGATTGCTGCGCGTGCAAACCAGTGTACCGAGATCCATCAAGCCTTGCGTATAGGCAGGAAGGTTATTGCGCGGCAACAGTTCTTCGGCGACTGCCCACATGCGATTGACAACGGCAGGTTGTGAAGGATCGCCCTCGATGCCGTGGTGACGTGCGAGAATTCTTTTGACGTTGCCGTCGAGAATCGGCGCACGACGCTGGAAGGCAAAAACGGCGATGGCGGCAGCCGTCGAACGACCGATGCCGGGCAGAGTGGCAAGCTCATCAACGGTATCGGGAAACTGTCCGTTGTGCTCGTCAACGATGCAACGTGCTGCCTGATGCAAAAGATGTGCGCGGCGATAATAGCCCAAGCCCGACCAGAGTTCGAGCACCTGCGCGATGGGCGCTTGCGCTAACGCAACAAGTGTCGGAAAGGTTTTCAGAAAGCGCAAATAATAGCTTTTGACGGTTTCCACCTGCGTTTGCTGGAGCATGATTTCCGATAACCAGATGCGGTAAGGGTCATGGGTGTTTTGCCACGGCAAATGATGGCGGCCGTGTTGGCGTTGCCAGCGGATGACGCGTTGCGCGAAAGAAGGAAGAGACATTTCAAAGAAAACGCAGAAGGTTTTCACCTTCTGCGTTTGAATAATAAAGCAATGTTTTCAACGTAACCGTTGTTTGGCTTTATTGGCCGCGTCGGTATTTGGATAGCGGGCGATCAGCGTTTGCAGCGTCGCTTGTGCAGCATCACGTTGACCGAGCTCAGTTTGCGCAGAAGCCAGATTCAGCATCGCGTCAGGAACTTTGGGGCTGTCCGGATATTTTTGCAGCAGCTCGGTTTGTGCTTCGACCGTGGCGCGGTAATTGCGCTGCGCAAAACGCGCGTTGCCAAACCAATATTGGGCGGCAGATGCGTTGGCGCTTTGCGGATAGGTTTTGACGAAAGCGGAAAACGCGGTCGCCGAGCCTTCGTAATCGCCGCGTTTGAACAGATCCATCGCGTGTTGATAAGCCTGCTCTTCGTTTTCGGGGTTGGGCGCGACAGTTCCGCCGAGCGGCGCGCTGCTTTCGGAAGAGGCAATCGGCGCACCACCTTCGAGCGTGCGCAGGCGGGCGTCGAGGTCGGCATATAAATCGCGTTGACGCTTTTGCATTTCATCGACTTGATAGGTTAGCACTTCGACCTGTCCGCGCAGTTGCGCAATGTCGGCGCGTATCTGATCAATTTGTCCGGCAAGCTCGATGACGCCTTGCGTGGATTTTTGCTCAGTCGCGCTGAGTTGCGTGTTCAACTGCGCTTCGATTTGTGCCAGTCGCGCATTGATTTCGTCAATGCGTGCGTGCGCTTTATCGTCGCCGAATAATGCGCACGCGTTACCGGACGCCAGCGCCAAACATATCGTTGCCAAGAATAAAGAACGCTTCATGATGATCGCCCGTGTTCAGCCTGCGATTATTCGCCGAGATAAATAATATCAACGCGACGATTTTCCGCCCAGGCAATTTCGTTGCTTTCCATATTGCGCGGTCTTTCCTTGCCGAAGCTGATGGTTTCGATCTGACTGTCCTGTGCGCCGAGCAACACCATCAAACGCTTCACGGCGTCTGCGCGACGCTGACCGAGTGCGAGGTTGTATTCGTGCGTGCCGCGCTCGTCGGTATGGCCTTGCAATGTCATCCGTGCGGTTGGGTTGGCGGCGAGATAGCGCGCATGGGCTTCGACGAGACCGCGGTATTCGTCTTCGACGGCATAGCTGTCATACGCGAAGAAAACACTACGACGCGACAGAATACTGGTGGGGTCCTTGAGCGGATCTGTGCCGAGATTTTGTCCTTCAACATCCGCGCTGCCTGCTCCTGATGTTGATGCGCCGCCATCACCTGCCGTGATCGTACGATCTTCAACCGGAGCGCCGTCATCGTCGGGCGTCGATGCGCACGCCACCATGAAAATACCTGCCAGAACAATCAAACCTGTTTTGAAAAAACGCAACATAAAACCTCCTTGGTCAAGCGCGTGCTTGCGCATTAATAAATAAAGTTAAAGAAAGAATAAATTAAAGAATCGGTCCCCAAGCCGGTTCGCGCACCTGCTCCGCCAATGCGCCGATGCGCTGGCGAATCGCGCCGTCGATGGATACCGCCGATAATACACTGCGACCGGCGCTCGTGCTCGAATAAAGCACATAGCGACCATTGGGCGCGACGGAGGGACTTTCATCCATCGGGCCTTGTGTCAGAGCGAGCGTTTGCCGCGTCTGAAAATCCATTGTCGCGATCTGGAAGCGACCGCTGTCGCGGCGAACAAAAGCCATTCCTCTGCCATCGGGCAGCGGACGCGGTGAAACGTTGTAAGAGCCTTCAAACGTGACGCGCTCGGTGCGACGATCCGCAATCCAGAAACGATAAATCTGTGGCGATCCGCCGCGATCGGATGTGAACAAAATCGATTGCCCGTCGGGCATGAACGCGGCTTCGGTGTCAATCGCGCCCGGTGAGGTCATCAACCGCTGCGCGGCGTTGCTGCCGTCGGCGGACAGGATGAACAATTGCGATCCACCTTCGCGCGACAGCGTGACGACGATTTGTTTACCGTCGGGCGACCACGCGGGCGCACTGTTGCTGCCACGGAAATTGGCAACCGCTTTGCGGCTACCGTCGGTCAGCGATTGCACGTACACGACGGGCTTTTGGCTTTCAAAGGAAACGTAGGCGATGCGCGAGCCGTCAGGCGAAAATTTGGGCGAGATCAGCGGGTCTTTCGAGGTGACAATGGTTTGTGGATTTTCGCCGTCCGCATCCGCTACTTGCAGCATGTATTGCTTGCCGTGCTGCGTGATGTACGCGATACGCGTTGAAAAAATACCGGGCTCGCCGGTAAGCGTTTCATAAATGATGTCGGCGATGCGGTGTGCCGTCGCGCGGAGTTGCGGCTGCGTGACGGTGAATGCCATGTTGACCAATGTTCTCTGTCCAACGGCATCGACCAGCGCGAAGCGCACTTCGATCGTGTTATTGGGCATCGGCCGCATACTGCCGACGACGATGGCGTCTGCACCGCGTGCGCGGAAAACGCTGACGTTGACTTCTTCGGGCAGATAAGGGCGCGGAACGATCCCGGCTTCGTCGATCAGGCGAAAACGCCCCGAACGTTTCAGATCATTGCCGATGACAGTCGAAACACTGAGCGGATAAGTCATTTCGTTGCCGAACGGCACGATGGATATCGGCAGTGTCGCGCCGGAACCACCGATGATATCGATCGTCAGTTGCGCATGAGCAGGGAGCGGACTGAAAAGCGCGGCGCTCAGAAGAACCAGAAAAATATTATTTTTCAAAAACCAATAAAGCGAATGAAACTTTCTGAAGCGGCGCACGGGTCAATCTCCAAAATGAACAGGCAAACAAACGGATGAATTATAACGGCAGTTCACAGCGAACAGGAGGTCATTCGTAACGAAACCATAAATGGTGAGGCGTGAATGGATGCTGTCGTCCGAATACGACCGGTGAGGCTTCCTGAATTTTTCAATGAGGAGCTAGATAAGTCGGCAAACCAAATTCCTGCCCCAAGTGATCGGCAACTTGTTGCGCTTCGACGCGATCCTGAAACGGCCCGATGAATACGCGGTATTTCCCATCGTCCTTTTGCTGGATTTGCGCTTGATAATTCGTGGCGTCCACGGTGCCTTGCACATGACCGAGAAAACTTTCCGCGTTGGCGTAATTGATGAAAACACCCAGTTGGACGATGCTGCCGCCGGAGACCGTTTGCAATGGTGTATCCGACGGCGGCGGAGTGGCCGGCATGATGCTCGGCATCGGTGCGGGCGTCGGTGCGGGTGTGCTGGGCAAAGGTGCGGGTGCTGGCGTGCCCGTATCGCCGCTGGTCAGAATGGCTTCGACTTCGACTTCGCCGGTACCCGCAGCGGCGATATCGATTTTGTGCGCGGCGGCGTAAGAAAGATCGATGATGCGTCCGTGCAGAAACGGACCGCGGTCATTCACGCGCACGACGACGCTTTTGTTGTTGGCGAGGTTGGTCACGCGTGCATATGAAGGCAGCGGCAGTGTTGGATGCGCTGCGGTCATCTGATACATGTCGTAGATTTCGCCGCTGGCGGTTTTCTTGCCGTGAAATTTCTTGCCGTACCACGACGCCGTGCCGCGCGCTTTATAAGGCTGCTTGGATGTCATCGGCACATAGTTGACGCCAAGCACGGTGTAGGGACGGTTGGCGTAGCGGTGCAGCGGTTCGACGCGTGGTGTGGCGTCGGGAATGGTGCTGACGTCAACGGATTGTGTGCCGGGGCCATCGTCCTGATAATAACCGCCGGAAGGTTGCGTTGTTTTGGTTGTTCCGCATGCGGTGAGAAAAAGCGCGGCAGAAACAATCAGCAGAAGGCGGGAAAAGTGGACAGAAACCTGATTCATGGCGACCCCGATGCAGTTGAACGATATGGTTGAAGAAAAGGCGATAATAAACCATTACCCAAATCATTTTAAGGTTCGGCGTTACGTTTTTTCGGACGGCGGCGGTTTTTCTATTGCTGGCAGCGCGGGATTCAACGAAGGTTTGGCCAAGTGCTGCCCAGCGAACATCGCCAAAGAGGCTGCCCACAAGACGGGTACAAAACCGATGGCGGCGCCCAGCGAACTGAACGCGACAGGCATGATGACTGACGCCATCTGCAACATCGACAAGCGCAAGCCCGCGGCTTCTCCGGTACGTCTCGGCGGCGCATTGCCGTGCAGAAGCGCGAGCACCATGGGTTGCCCGCTGCCGAGGAAAAAACCGAGCACGAAGGAAACCATCGCCAACAGCAGTGCGCTTTTGAGAAAAGGAAAAACAAGATAGGCCGCACCGGAAGCGATCAACGCCATGCGCAAGATTTGTGTTTCGGACAAGTGATGCATAATGAACGGCATGACTGCGCGTACGACGAAGGTGGCGATGCCGAACGCAGAAAGAATGATGCCGATCTGACTCGCCGACAAATCGATGGAGTGTCCGTAGATGGGCACGAGAATGGCGTGGATGTCCCAGCCGGTGGAGATCAATAAATTGATCAACAGCAGATGGCGCAGCGGACGAATCTTGAGCAGCGTGACGACGGTTTCACCGGAACGCGGCGGTAAATCACGGCGCGGACTGGGCAGTATCAACTTGCGAGTGTAGAAAACGTAAATGGGTAGTACCGGAAAAATCATCAGCAAAGCGAAGAGCGCCTTGAAGCCAAGATGGTCGATAACGAAACCGGCCAGCAACGGCCCGGCGAAAACTGCCGACGCGTTGCCGACAGCGAGCAGACTGTAATTACGCGCACGATCAGTCGCGATGCCCAATTCACCGGTGATGTGTTGCACCGCAATGCTGAATGTGGAAAACGACAGGCCGCAGATCAGCGCAGAGACAAACAGTACTGGCAGATAGGGAAGCGCCAACGTCAGAAAAACACTGAGCAGAACACCACACGATCCGGCGAGCAGCGGCAGATACGGGTCACGATCAATGCGTCGCCCGATCGCGACCGAGAAGAACATCGGCAGGAATGCGAAGCATCCCATCAGGATGCCGACGGTTGCCGACGATGCGCCCTCTCTGAGCGCGTACAGAATCAACGCTACACGCATGGCGTTCTGTACGATCTGATTGCAGACCGTCAGACCGATCAGTTTGTGCAACAAGGGGTTGGCGTCGAAGAATGCGCGTAGTGCTTTATTGATGTTGTTCTCCAGAAAAAACGATTGTACGCGCCATACTGCGTTGGGAAATTCGTCCATTGACGACGAAGTCAGTGACGCTTCTCGTCGAGTGTCACCTGATCCAATCCGCGCTTGTGGCACTTTTCAAAAGGTTTTCTGCCCTCTCTGCATGTGAGCGATGATAGGGGTCGATGTTGATCATACGCCAAATCAAAAAAAGGCAGAATCCCTTAGATGAAATTTTACGCTCTCCGAGGAAGCAGCGCCGAAAGATTGCATTTTCAAGACGAGAAAAAACGATTTTTCCCTCGTGACACAAGCGAATCTTGTTCTGTTTGATACATGATGCGACGGTGACAACTGCGTCTTCTATACAACAAAATTTTTTTTCACTATGAAAAAACTGGGCAAGAGTGCTTCTTTTTTTTGAAAAATGCGGTATAGTCCCCGCGATGGAGCAGGAAAAACCCATAGACAGGAGGGCCTGTTTCAGAATGATCGGAACGTCGAAACGTTTCATACGAAAAAGGAAGGATGATTATGGCCAAAGCCAAAAAACCCACAAAAAAAGTCACGAAGAAAGTCGTGAAAAAAGCGGCGAAAAAACCCGTGAAAAAAGTTGCAGCGAAAAAAACCACGAAGAAAGTCGTGAAAAAAGTTGCTGCTAAAAAAACAGCCAAGAAAGCGGTGAAAAAAGTTGCGAAGAAAGCCGCCGCGAAAAAAACTGTTAAAAAACCTGCGAAAAAAATAGCGAAGAAAGTCGTGAAAAAAGCGGTCAAAAAACCCGCTAAAAAAGCAGTGAAAAAAGTCGCCAAGAAAAAAACAGCGACCAAGCGTAAACCCAACGCAGCATTCATGAAGCCGATGACACCATCGGCGGCGCTGGCGGAAGTGGTAGGCAGCAATCCGTTGCCGCGTACCGAAGTCACCAAAAAAGTTTGGGATTACATCAAGAAGAATAAACTCCAGGACCCAGTGAACCGTCGCATGATCAATGCTGACGCCAAACTGAAGGCCGTCTTTGGCGGCAAAGGCAAGGTTTCCATGTTTGAAATGACCAAGTTGATTTCGAACAATCTGAAGTAAACCTGTTTTTGCAAGTCCACAAAAGCCGACAGAAATGCCGGCTTTTTTATTAACGATCAGCAAAATCAAATTGCGTAATGTGCGATGAAAAACTGCTGATTTTTGATACCTGCTGGGAAATCAAAGCTGCGATTCAACCGGCAGCCATTCAACAATTTTGGCAGCGAAGCGTCGTCCCCAAGAAGATTCCGGTTCGTGCGTCCAGACTTGTGGAATTTCTTCATCATGATCCTCCCAACGCAGTTGATCGTCTTCGAGAAAAAGATGATAGCTGTATTGCGGCGAGGTGCGCGCCTCGTATTGGCGGATCAACGCCTGCGTGATTTCGGGCTGATGAAAAAGCAAACCCATTTCAGTGTTGAGAATGACCGAACGCGGATCGGAATTGAGCGAACCGACAAAGCTGATGGCGTCGTCGATCATGAATGCTTTGGTGTGCAGACTGGTGGCGCGTGAGCCGAAAATATGAAACTCCGGCGGGCCGTGCGGTTTCAGCTCGAATAGTTCAATACCGCCGCGCAACAAAGGCTTGCGATACGGTGCGTAACCGCCGTGCACCATGAAAACATCAGTCGCCGCCAGTGAATTGGTTAGTACGCTGGTGGAGACGCCTCGCTCTACAAGGTTTTGGAGCTCGCGTACCCCGGCTTTACCGGGAACGAAATACGGTGAAATCAGATGAGCGTTGTGTTGCGCGTCGCGCCACGCCGGTAATAGTTTGTGGATCAGCCATTCATCTTGCGCCAGTCCAAGCCCCTTTTCGGGCGGATCGGCATAAACGTGTGCGTGGTTGGTCCAATACGCGGGACTTTGTTGGCGAAACATCTCGGCAACGCTGGATGCGGTGCGTAGTTGTTGAAGATAAGGTTCTGCTTCTTCAAAAAGAGGGTTTTCGGTGCTGAACGCTCGCCGCAATTCTGCGAGCGTATCGTCATCGGCATTGACCAGCGCACGCATCGGGATGACGACGCTGCTGTTCCAATAATCATCGAAAATGTGCTCGGCTTCGCGAACGGCATTGCCCATGATCAGCAGATCGGCATCGAAAAAATTGCCTTGAGTGGACGCATCAAAATATTCGTCACCGACATTGCGCCCGCCGACAATGGCGATTCTGCCGTCGGCGATCCATGCTTTGTTGTGCATGCGGCGGTTGAGCATGAGTCCGCGCGTTAACAGTTCGATGCCGCGCAAAAAGCTGTTGCTGCGCCCGCGCGACGGATTGAAGAGTCGCACTTCAATATTGGGATGGCGGTCAAGCGCGGCAAGAATGGAATCTTTGTCGTGAACGTTCAAATCGTCGAGCAAAACGCGCACGCGCACACCGCGATCAGCGGCACGCGTCAGTTCATAACCCAATAATTTTCCGGTCAGATCGGCGTGCCAAAGATAATATTGCACATCCAGACTGCGTCCGGCAAAGCGTGCCGACAAACCGCGCGCGGCGAAGGCGTCCAGATTGTCGTCGAGCAGCAGCAGCCCCGTCTGCTCCGGGTGTTGTTCCGTTAGCGGCGCGACGAATTGGTCGATCACGGTGTCCGCCGGTTTTAACGACAACGCGAATGTAGGCTCACCTTTGACGCTGCGCGCAAAATGTCCATAAGTCAAAAGCGAAATCAACGATGCCGCTGTCAAAAAAAGGAACGCGGCAAGCACAATGCGTAAAAACCGGAATCGTTTGCGGGCAATGGGCACAATGTTGTTGAATTTTGGACGACAAGGTCAATGATTGCGTGCTGCTTCGGCAACGTCAAGCGCGTCGACGACAAAAACCGTCTTCGACCGTAACGAAACCTTTGCCGCCACGTTGAGTGACCAAGGGTTTCATGCATCGTTCCGATGCTCGAAATTTCGTTGCCGCGATCCCCTTATTGGCGTAATATAGCGCAATATATCACGATGCGATGGCGAATTCTGCCGCCTGTCGGTGATATCGTCAGTCCCAATTCAAATTCTTTAGAGGAAAAATAATGTTTACGATCATGAAAAAATGGATGGTTGCGACATTGCTTCTGGTGGTCGCGCAGCAGGTCGCGGCAACGGAAGTCATGGTTTCGGCGGCAGCGAGTTTGACCAACGCCTTCAAGGAAGTCGGCGCGGCGTATGAAACGAAATACCCGGGTGCCAAGGTGTCGCTGAATTTCGGCGCGTCGGGTGCGTTGCAGCAGCAGATTGCGAAAGGCGCACCGGTCGATGTGTTCGCTTCGGCGGATCAGGCAACGATGGATCTGGCGCAAAAAGAAGGGCAGATTATCCCTGAGGAGCGCAAGGATTTCGTGCGCAACACGTTGGTATTGATTCTGCCGATGGACAGCAAGCTGGTGCCGCCGAAGCAACTGAGTGATTTGACGCAGGAAGGCATCACGCGCATCTCACTCGGCAATCCGGCGACAACACCCGCCGGGCGCTACGCGCAGCGCGCGATGGAAAAAGCGGATGTGTGGGCGAAGGTTGAATCGAAGCTGATTATGACGCAGAATGTCCGCCAGTCGCTGGATTATGTGGTTCGCGGTGAAGTCGATACCGGCTTTGTTTTCGGCACCGATGCGGCGATCATGCCCGACAAGGCAAAAATCGCGTTTGAAGTTCCGTTGGATGAGAAAATCACCTACCCGGTCGCGATGACCAGCAACAACAAGGTTGACAGCGAAAAAGGCAAAGAAGCCAAACGCTTCATTGACTTTCTGCTCTCCGACGAAGGGCAGACGATTCTCGGCAAATATGGTTTTGCCAAACCGTAAAAAAGCATTGAATATTTGATATGGAAGGATTGGAATCCATCGGAACGGTGATGGCGCTGTCGCTCAAGGTTGTGGCTTGGGCGACAGCGATTGATCTCGTGCTCGGCGTCAGCATCGGCTACGCGCTGGCGCGCTTTCGCTTTCCGGGACGCAATCTGCTGGATACCATCCTGACCTTGCCAATGGTGATGCCGCCGACGGTACTCGGCTATTATTTGTTGGTGTTGATTGGTCGCAAAGGACCGATCGGGGCGTGGCTGTTGGATAATTTTGGTATCAACCTGATCTTTACCTGGCAGGGTGCGGTCATCGCTGCGGCGTTAGTCGCATTTCCGCTGGTGTTCAAACCGGCGCGCGCGGCGTTCGAGAACGTGGATAAGCAGCTTGAACAGGCGGCGCGTGTGCTGGGTATTTCCGAAATCGGCATTTTCTTTCGCGTGACTTTGCCGTTGGCGTGGCGCGGCATTCTCGCCGGATTGTTATTGGCGTTTGCGCGCGCGCTCGGTGAATTTGGTGCGACGCTGATGGTCGCGGGCAGTATTCCGGGCAAGACGCAGACTTTGTCGATTTCCGTGTACGAAGCGGTACAGGCCGGTCAGGATCAGTTGGCGAATGTTCTGGTGTTGATCACATCGTTGGTATGCATCAGCGTTTTACTCAGTGCCAACTGGTTGGCGCCGGGACGCATTGCCAACCGCTGACGAGGTGAACGATGCGCTTGGAAATCAATATTGACAAAACGATGCGCTCGAAAAAGCGTTCGTTTCATCTGAATGTTGAAATCACATCGGAAAGTAATCGGATGGTGATTTACGGACCTTCCGGCTCGGGCAAAAGTTTGACGCTGAAAGCGGTCGCGGGGTTGATTACACCAGACGACGGACGCATTTGTGTTGATGGAAAAGTATTATTTGACCGCACCGCCAGCATCAATTTGAAACCACAGATGAGACACTTGGCGTATCTTTTTCAGGATTATGCATTGTTCCCGCATTTGACGGTGCGTCAGAACATCGCGTTCGGTGCGGTACGCGGTTGTTTGAACCCGCGTGAAAGCGAAAAAAACGAAGCAGTCGATTATTGGCTGGAGGCGTTTCATTTGACGCCGATTGCGCATCAATACCCGGACGAAATTTCCGGTGGGCAACGGCAGCGTACTGCGTTGGCGCGCGCGTTGGTGGTGAAGCCGAGCGCATTATTGCTCGACGAACCTTTTTCGGCGCTCGATCCCGGCCTGCGCGTACGCATGCGCAGCGAATTGGACGAACTGCAATCGCGTCTGGAGGTGCCGATGATTCTGATTACCCACGATCCCGAAGACGTACGCGCATTTGGCGATCAAGTGGTGTGTTTGAACGAAGGGCGCGTCGATCCTCACGCCAGCCCGTGGGACCCGATTGAGGAAGTGCCGTTGCGGGCGCTGTCTGCAGCCTGATTTCACCATGAACGAGGAAAGCTTATGAAAAAGCAAGCGCAAAACGATATTCAACTGCATGGTTCGCTGTGGATGACCGCTGGCGAAGAAAATTTCGGTGGTTTGGGGCGCATTCACCTACTCAGCAAGATCGCCGAATATGGTTCGATCACGCAGGCCGCCAAGTCGATGAAGATGAGCTACAAGGCGGCGTGGGACGCCGTGGACATGATGAATAATCTCGCCGGCGAAGCGCTGGTGGAGCGTGCGGTTGGGGGCAAGGGCGGCGGCGGTACGCAACTGACAGAGCGTGGCGAACGACTGATCAAGAATTTTGAAATCATCACCGAAGAACACCAACGTTTCATTGAACAACTCAATCGACAGGTGAATGGGATTGCCGATGATTTGTTGATGATCGCCCGCGTCGGCATGAAAACCAGTGCGCGCAATCAATTCCTCGGCAAGGTCACCGCGCTGAAAAAGGGCGAGATCAACGATGAAATCACGCTGCGTATTTTCGGCAAGCATTTGATTAAAGTCGTGATCACGCACGAAAGCTCCGAAGAATTGAAGATTGCGAAAGACAGCGAAGTGTTCGGATTGATCAAGGCTTCCTCAATGCGAATTTGTCGAAATGTGTCCGCCGACGCTGCGCAAGAAAATCAATTGATCGGTACGGTCTCACGTATTCATGCGGGCAAAACGCGTTGCGAAGTCATTCTGGATTTACCAGAGAACGGAACCGTGGTTGCCAATATTGCAAAAGAGTTGTGTGATGCGCTGGAGCTGATCGAAGGTGATGCGGCGGTTGCCGTGTTTAACCCGTCAGACGTCATCATCGGCGTGCCCGTGTAAAAGGAGGAAGTAATGCCTTACGTCAATATCAAAGTAACTGGTGGCAGCGAAGCACCGACCATCGCGCAGAAAGAAGAAATCATTCGCGAAGTGACGGCGTTGCTGGCGCGTGTGCTCAACAAAAATCCGCAAACGACGATGGTGGTTATCGACGAAGTAGCGATGGATAACTGGGGCATCGGTGGCGAGAGCGTTACGTAAAGACGCAAGAAAGGTTAATACGGCAAGGCGACAACGATGCTCCCCATTCACCCACCACAACAGTCCGACGCCGAACGCGCGTATGCGCAGAAGATGTCATGGCGCGGCTATCTGTTGATTTTTCTTGCGGTAGTCGCGGCACACGCGCTGGCGGGGTGGGGGCTGATGCAAATTGATAGTGTGCGTCAGGTGGTGACGAGTGCCGCTCCAGTATTTGTTTATTGGGTTGCGCCGCCCGCTCCGGTCGTTGAACCGGAGCCCACGCCTCCGCCGCCGGAACCGCTGCCACCGCAACCGAAGAAGGTTGAAATACCCAAACCAAAGCCGGAGCCTAAAAAGATTGAACCCGCGCCGATGCCTGTGCCGCAGGTGACTGCTGTTGCCGCAACCACAGTTAGCGAAACCGTGGCGGAAAAAAGCGAAGCAACACCAACAGAATCTCAGCCGCGCGTGGCTGCGGCACCTACTGTGGTGCAGGCACCGCGTGTTGTTTCGGCGAGCGAAGTTCGCTATCGTGTCAAACCCAATCCGATTTATCCGAAGCGCGCACAGCGTTATCGCGAACAGGGCAATGTTCTGGTGCGTGTGCTGATCAACGAAGATGGCACGGCGTCGAACATCGTTCTTGACCAATCTTCGGGGAGTGCACTTTTGGATCAGGCTGCAGTGGAGGCCGTGCAGCGTGCCCGTTTTTATCCGTATCTGGAAGATGGAACACCTCTGGCCGTTTGGGTCAGAATTCCCATTTCGTTCACGTTGAAAAGCTGATGTTGACAACACCCCTGAAGGGAGACGTCATGAAAATAGAAACCAATATTGATTTACCACAAAAGTTGACCGTGATCAGCGCGATGCTGTGTGATCTTGCTGACGATGATGCACCTAGTGAAGGGTTCAGGCGCAAAGCGCTGATTGAGGGGCAAGTCTTTATCGGCAAACATGGCATGAGCGCGGCGTCACCGCCGGCGCATGAAGAACACAAGGATTTGGACAAGGCGATTCATCATTACGCGTTTGACCACTATTCAGGGTGGCGGACACTGATGCCGGAGCAGCAGGAGTTGCTTGCGCAACCGGGCGCGTTCAGTGAAAACTTTTCGTCGTCGGGCGTGACCGAACGCAACCTGTGCATCGGCGATATTTTCAGCGTAGGCACGGCGGTGATTCAACTCACGCAGGGGCGCGAAGCATGCAACACGATGGTGAACCGTTTTCATCGCGCCGATATGGATCAGGAAATGCATCGCACGTCACGCAACGGTTGGTTTTATCGAGTGCTCGAAGAAGGAAGCGCGCAGGCAGGCGATGCGCTGATTTTGAAGGAACGCCCCAGCCCCGAATGGACGATTGCGCGCATTCAGGAAATCATTTTTCGCGGCTCTCTCGACAAAGACGTGTTGAAAACTGTGCTTGCGTTACCGGGGCTGGCGCGGCAGTGGCACGATATTGTGGTGAAGCGTCTTGAAACCGGTGTTGTCGAAAAAGCAGAAACAGGGCGACCGTATGTATAACGATTTTCATGAATGAGCACTTCTGCCGCGTTATCAGGAATCAGAGGTCAGTTTCAGGTATCAGATGACAGATGACAGCAATCAGAAAAGTT
The DNA here is from genome assembly GCA_036825435.1 of Casimicrobiaceae bacterium. Classification (GTDB taxonomy): domain Bacteria; phylum Pseudomonadota; class Gammaproteobacteria; order Burkholderiales; family Casimicrobiaceae; genus UBA931. Next base: position 20,617 of record DAISYG010000027.1, read on the forward strand.
TGATCGCGCAAGCGCGATGAAAAAAACTCCCCTTGCCCAGCCCCCTTCGTTTACGAGGGGGTGACCGAAGGTCGGGGGGGCGAGAGAAACATAGGGCGGATTAGCGCAGCGTTATCCGCCGTTCAACTTTGCTCAAGCTGAAAATTATCCCTCTACACCAAAGCATCCAAGAATAAAATTGCGCGAGGAGCGAAGCGACGCGGCTTTCAGGCATCAGATACCAGATGTCAGTAATCAGAAAAAACCACAACCAACCGTAGGGGCGAAAAATTTTTCGCCCTTGCATCGTTCAAACGCAAATCTTTCCCGCCACACCAAAACATCCAAAAACTCCGGCGTCATTCCCGCGAGTAATAGGCGGGAATCCAGAAGCCAATATTGATCGCGCTTCGCACGATCAAACTTTTCTGATTCCTGTCATCTGACCTCTGACCTCTGACCTCTGATCCTGTCCCCAATCCGCAAAAAAATATACCTACCAGAAAAGGAATGCCTTTACAATAAACCGCTTTGTTCTTGACCGCGTTCAGGAAATTCGCGCGATCTGCCTTGGAACAGTTTTTCGGAAAACGTTATGCACGCATCTCTTTTCAGAAACGCCACCACGCTGACGCCCATCCACGAGGGTAGAGCTATCGCCGCAGTAAGACCGCACAGCCGCCGGGTTTCCGGCATTGCGTCACGGCCTGATGTACGCCGCTGTTCCGGCACGTCAGTTGCTCCTCTCTCTCTTAACACCGCCATATAACGCGCTTTTTCTCAAGGCGCGGTTTCGTCGTTTACTTATCCGAAATGCGCTTTTACGCGTTCCGGCTCTTTTTTCGCGCCGCCTGTCGAGAATGAGAAATTTTCATTCTCCGGGCGGCACTTTTTTCATGGCGCTTGCCGCCATTGACAGGGAGGAATCATGAATACAGGCAGGCATAAAAAACATGGGTCTCGCCTCGCAACTATTTTTTGCTGCATGGCATGGTTGATGCTCTGTGCTTTGTGCTTACCCGTACCGGCCCAGGCCGCCGATATTGAAGTCTATGGCGGCGGCGGTGGTGGCGGCGGC
>DAISYG010000028.1:0-21657 GCA_036825435.1 Casimicrobiaceae bacterium
GGCTTCCACCGTCAGTTTAGCAGGATGACACAGTTCAGATTACAGACTCTTTTTACATGACAATTCGCGTATCTTGTGATCGTCCAGTAATGTCACAATTTCATCTTGAACAAAAAGTTTACTTCGAATCATGAGGGAAGTTGAAATAATCATTCACATGCTCCTCTATAAAAAATTGAAATATCATCATGCTGTTTTTATTCAAAACAAACACCTATCGAAAAAACGACAGGAATCCCCAATTCATGAAAGACCAAGATCGATTCAATATCAACGTCAAAACAAACGCTCCTTTCATCACACATATCTTCTGCATCGCCGCCCAATATGAAAATATCGACCCAAACGTATTCAACAGAAGAAAGCTCAGATACTTGTAAAAGTTTCTTCCCGTCAAAAACTCTTCCCAAGCTTACTATTTTTTGTTTGAAGGTTTCTTGTTGTTCAGGTTTTTCTTTAGGATAATCCCAAGCCCAACTTCCAAACTTGGCAACAATTTTTTTCCCCGTACACGTTGTGTGAATGCTGTTCTTAGCACTTGCACGGTTTGGCTTTATATCTAAAATTGACGTTGCCTCATCCGGCTTAAATGAATCTCCAGTAATGCGTAGACAAATATATGTATTCATAGATACCAAATCCAATTCAATTTATGATACCCACTAGCGCCTCACTAACTCCGCCGCTTTGCGCTCCCGAACGAGCTCATGAAACAACTGAAGGCGTTTGGGGTGAATCGCGTCATGTTCCATCGCTTCGCGAACCGCGCAACCCGGCTCTTGATCGTGCAGACAATCGCGAAATTGGCATTGCGCTGCATAAGGTGCAATATCGACAAAAGCGTGTGTCAGTTCGGTAATCGATAAATGCGCCAATCCGAATACTCGCATCCCAGGTGAGTCGATGATCCAACCATGTGATGCTGGCAGAAAATAAAGTGTTGCTGCGCTTGTCGTATGGCGACCGCTGTCCAACGCTTCCGAAACATCTTGCGTCTCCGCGTCCGCGTTTGGAATCAACGCATTAATCAAGGTTGATTTGCCCGCTCCTGATTGACCGATCAGCAAGTTATGCTCATCGTCCAGAAATGGCATCAAGTTTTCCGCGTTTTTTTTGGCGCAAGTTTCGACAATGCGGACATCGAGCCGAACATACGTTTCAAGACGAGCGCGTAACTCATCAAATCCGGGAAGATCATTCTTGTTGATAATCAGAGCAAATCGACAATCCGCTACTCGTGCAGCTACGATCCAGCGATTCAACAACATTTCATCGAGTGCAATATCGGGAGCGGCAACGCCAAATACTTGCGTGACATTGGCCGCAATCAGCTTTTGTTTCCACGCATCCGAACGGTAGAAAAGGCTGTGGCGCGGTGCGATGGCTTCGATAGTGCCTTCGTCACCTGTGCGAACAAAATCAACTTGGTCACCGCAAACGGGCAGCAAGCTTCTGCCCTTGAGGTGACAAATGATGGGCTGCGTTTCACCGTCGGGTATGACCCAATATTTGCGGCGGCGGGTTTTGATGACCTGCCCGCGCACCATTTGAGTTTTTTGACCGGGTGTTTGGCTCTGCATCACTCAGCTTTGTGGAGACATTTGCTGCAAATGCGCGATCCGAATCGCCGCAGGCGGATGCGAATCATAGAATGATGAATACAATGGATCGGGCGTTAGCGTGGATGCGTTGTCTTCATACAGCCGCACCAGCGCACTGATCAGCGATGCGGCTGGCGTTTGTGCCGCTGCGAAGGCATCGGCTTCAAATTCATGCCGCCGCGAGTACGCCGCACCCAATGGCGTCAACAGAAAGGTGAACACTGGCAATACGAGCAAAAACAAACTCAGCGCCACACCGGGACGCGTCAGTGCGTCGGAAACCTGCGATGCAGGAATACCCAGCCCACTAAAGAACCATGGTTGCTGCATCAACCACGCCAGAAGCGCGAGCACGCCCAATGACAGCAACGCGGAAAACACAATCCGTTTTTTGATGTGGTGACGTTTGAAGTGCCCCAGTTCATGCGCCAGTACCGCTTCGATTTCGTCGTCGTTCAAACGATCCAGCAAGGTATCGAAAAACACCACGCGCTTGGAACGCCCCAAGCCGGTAAAGTAAGCGTTGCCGTGTCCGCTGCGACGACTGCCGTCCATCACGAACAAACCACTCGATGTGAAACCGCAACGCTGTAATAAGCTTTCGATGCGCTGCCGTGTTTCTCCTTCCGGCAATGGTTTGAATTTGTTGAACAGCGGCGCGATCACGGTCGGATAAATCAACAGCATCGTCAACTGAAAAACCATCCACACCAGCCACGCCCACGCCCACCAATACGCACCTGCTGTGCGCATCAGCCACAGCACCAATACCAGCAGTGGCACGCCAATCAACAATCCAACCAGCGCACCCTTCAGCAAATCCAGAACCCATAGGCGGCGCGTCATGCGGTTAAAACCGAAACGTGTTTCAATGCCGAAAGTCGCAGCATAGGAAAGCGGCAAGGTCAGCAGCGCGCCGACGAGCGAAACCAACACCAATAATGCAACATCCTGCCACAACGGCGGTAGCGATGACGTTGCTCGCATCATGAATGCCAGACCGCCGCCGATCGTCCACAACAGCAGGATCACCATATCGACCAAAAATTCAATGCGTCCCAGCTTGTGTTTGGCAATGGTGTAATCAGCCGCTTTCTGGTGTGCGTCGAGCGTGATTTTTTCAGCAAATGCCTGCGGTACCGCATCGCGATGTGCAGCAACACAGCGCGTCTGTCGAAACGAAAGCCAATAACGTAAAGCAACAGTTACGAAAACAGCGGTTAAGAAAAGTGCGGTGAACCAAGAGAAAGTCATCAAAATCATCCTGAATTATGGGTACGAATGTGCGACAATGGAAATTATATTGTACGTGAACCACGCTTGAAGAGGAAACGAAATGACAGACACCGCAACACGCTTCATCTGGATTGATCTGGAAATGACCGGCCTGCGCCCGGACTCTGACCGCATTCTTGAAGTTGCGATGGTTGTCACCGATCAGGATTTGAACACCGTTGCCGAATCGCCGTCGTGGGTCGTCCATCAGAGCGACGAATGTCTGAACGCGATGGATACATGGAATCAAACCATGCATGGCCGCTCCGGTTTGATCGATCGTGTGAAGGCTTCTGCTCTGTCAGAAGCCGATGTTGAGCGAGCGGCGCTCGCTTTTCTTGCGCCGTTAATTCCGAAAAATATTTCGCCGATGTGCGGCAACAGTATTTGCCAAGATCGTCGTTTCATGGCGCGCTGGATGCCCGAGCTGGAAGCGTATTTTCACTATCGCAATCTGGACGTATCAACGCTCAAGGAATTGTGCAAACGCTGGCGTCCCGATATTGCGCGCGGCTTCAACAAAGAAACCCGCCACGAAGCACTTGCCGATGTGTATGAATCCATCGACGAAATAAAATATTATCGAACGCACTTTTTGCGCCTCAACGAAAGCAATTAGCTGGACACGCATCATGAACATGAACTTCTGTAACCAATGCGCCGGAAAGCTCGAATTACGCGTGCCCGAAGACGATAATCGTCCGCGTTATGTTTGCACTTCGTGTGGCGCCATCCATTACCAAAATCCCGTTATCGTTGTCGGCACCATTCCGGTGTGGGAAGATAAAGTGTTGTTGTGCAAACGAGCCATCGAGCCGCGTTATGGCTTTTGGACGTTACCGGCAGGGTTTCAGGAAATCGACGAATCCGTTGACGATGGCGCACTACGAGAAACACGGGAAGAAGCGCGCGCCGATGCCGAGATCGAACAACTGTTCACAGTATTAAGCGTGCCCAAAATCGGACAGGTTCATTTGATGTTCCGGGCACGTCTCGTCAAGCCGGAGTTTTCATCGGGAGCAGAAAGCCTCGAAGTACGCCTTTTCGCTGAAGATGAAATCCCGTGGGATGATATTGCTTTTCGTACCGTCAGCCACACTTTGCGTTGTTTTTTCGATGACCGCAAACAAAAGCAATATCGGCTGCATGTAGAAACACTTGCGTAATTGTGAATTATTGTTTCGCTTGTTGGATGGTGCTTGCGATTTCCTGAGAAACTACGGCTAACGCACGGCTAAACGCTGCTGCAACTTCTGCCATATCGTCACCCTGTACCTTTTCGGTCAGTCTCGTACGGCGTGCAACTGATACACCGTTTTCTCCGTGACGTTGAATACGCCATTGCACATCCAACACCACCGCTTCACTGATCGTCGCATCAAAGGCTTGTACATCCAGCAGCACATCAAAATCGGCTTCACCCAACGCCAATTGCTGAGGATATGCCGCAACCTGCGCATCGGGAAGTTGCGACGATATATTGAGCGCGACCACGCGCGGGATTTCGCTTTTCAGCGATTCTGCCCAACGTTGGTTTTCATGAACGCGAACCTCATTCGCGCCTTCCCGCGTCACCATGGCCGTGCGGTTGACGGAGTCGGGAATCGTCGCCATGCCAACCACAACACGATACTTCGGTGCTCCGGAAGTCTGCGTCGTTTGCTCTGCATTCACGGCGTTCAATGTATAAAATTGCGTTGCCGGAGAGGTTGCGCATCCCGTCAACAACAAACATAGCGTTCCGAACAGAAAGCCCATAATTGAATGTTTCATCAGCGGTTTTCCTCCTTCGGTTTGCCGCGCAACAATGATTCGGGATGTTGCGATAAATATTCCGTCAGGTCGCGTATGGATTGCGCGGTACGCGAAACTTCTCTTAATGCATCGCGTAGTTCCTGTTGCACCGGCGAATCCTGCTCCAGCAAGCGATTCGATTTCTCCAACGTCTTCTGCGCGTCTTCCACCGCCGCCGAAACCTGTGGCGCAATGTCTTGATCAAGGTGCAGAATCAATGTTTGTGCACTGTCGATCGTTTCCTTCAACGTCTGCAATGTGGTACGCAGGTCACCGACCAAATCGCCATAGGGTATTTGCTCCAGTTTTCTCAGAATGGTCGTCAGCGAGGTTTGTACGCTTTGCAAATCACCAGCAACCGTCGGCAAGATCATCGGCGTTGCCGTCGTATTTAATGTTGCTTTTCCGCTATCCGGAAAAAAGTCGAGCATGATGTAAAGACGTCCGGTCAGAAGATTGCTGGTACGCATCTGCGCACGCAAACCCGATTCCACCAATTGCTTCATGATTTCCAATCGCTCCTGCGCCGCGAACGGTTTGTGCCTGCTAACCGAGGCATATGAATCCAGCCAGCCCGGATACAACACGATTTTAACCGGGATCGTGATGTGTTTTTTCTGATCATCAAAAGCAATATTGACCGAAACAACTTCACCAACCGGAATGCCGAGCAATTCTACCGGTGCGCCCGGGTTCAGACCATGCACTGATTCGGTAAAAATTACTTCATATTCAGTACCTTGATCAAGCTGCTTTCTGAACGCTTCCTTCTGATCACGATAAAGGATGAACGCCGTTTTTTCTTCCGCCTGTCCGCTATCTTCATGTTCTTCCGGCGTCGCAAACGCGATACCGCCCATGATGATTGATGCCAACGATTGTGTGGACAATTCAAAACCGTCCGTGCCAACCGTCACATCAAAACCGCTTGCCGGCCAGAAGCGTGTTTCGTTGAGGACAAAATGATCGTAAGGCGCGTGAATGAAAATATCGACGGAAACATGGTTACCATCCTCGTCCAGACGATACGCCACCACCTCGCCGACATTGATACGACGATAATAAACCGGCGAACCATAATCAATCGAGCCGAGATCACGCGCTTTCAACGTGAATGTTTTGCCAGGCTTGTTGTACGTCAGCACCGGCGGCGTGTTCAAACCGACAAACTCAGTACTCTTCTGTGCGCTGCTGCCCTCTTCGACGCCGATATAAGCACCGGATAATAATGTATTCAACCCCGAAACGCCGCCGCTGCCAATGCGCGCCTTCACCACCCAAAACTGGGTGTCTTCGCGCAATAAAGGTTCGGTTTTTTTGTCCAGTTGCGCGATGACTTTCACTTCTTCATGATTGTCCGACAAGCGAATTTCCTGCACCACACCAATATCGACATCCTTGTATTTGATTTTGGTTCGTTTGACCTCAAGGCTTTCAGCGGTATCGAAGACAATCGTGATCGTCGGTCCCTGATTGAGAATCGCGGAAACAGCCAGCCATCCGCCGGTGAGTGCGGCAATCAATGGAATGATCCAGACAATCGACAGCGTCCAAGGTCTTTTTTTATGAACCACTGCTTTAGGCAATGAAGCAGGCGTTTCATTCATCATCGTCTCCTTTTTGAGCACTATCTCTTTCCACCGCATCCCAGATCAAGCGTGGATCAAATGATTGCGCTGCGAACATTGTCAATACAACAACTGAGCCAAAGGCAATGGCGCCCAAGCCAACATGAATACTCATCAGTGAACCGAATGTGATCAATGCCGCCATCAGCGAAACCACATAAACATCGAGCATCGACCATTTGCCGATCATCTCCACCGCGCGGTATAAACGTGTGCGCTGCAAAGGCCGCCAAGTCGAACGCATTTGAATACTCAACAGCAACACGGCAAGTGCGATCAGTTTACTCATCGGGATCACGAAGCTCGCAATGAAAATCAGAATCGCCAAATCCCACGAGCCACTTGTCCACATATAAACAACGCCGCCCATGATTGTGTTGTAATCCGTCGCGCCCAGATAAGTGGTTTCCATCACCGGCAACAGGTTGGCGGGAAGGTAAAGAATGCACGCGGCGATCAGGAACGCCCATGTCGTGGAAACACTGGCGGATTTGCGCAGATACAACGTTGTGCCGCATCGTGGACAATAGCTTTTCTCGTCAGCGTAACCGATATGCGACACCATATCGCACGTTGGGCAGCGCGCGTATCCCATTTGCGCGGCGCTATAACGAATTGGGTCAAACGTATGCGCGCTCATAACATTCAACCTCTTTTCCCGAAAGCTTTTCATAATAACGCCACAAATCATAAGCGTTGATGCTCGACGCGATCATCGCCAGCAAAATCATCGTCGCCGCAAACGCCCACGCGGCAATACCGATTTTCACCGACACCATCTGATTCAGTTTGACGAACGAAACGACCACGCCGAGAATCAGCACTTCGGTCATGACCCAAGGCAACGAATAACGCGCCACACGGAAAAACCATGAAAAGCCCCAGGGGATATAGCCGAAGCGCAGCGATAAAAACAAATAGAATATTGAGCCAAGCATCAAGACCGGTGCAATCAACGCCGTTATCAACACCATCGCACTGACCAACACCATATCCTGTGCGTACATAATGCGCACGGTATCCAACAACGTCGCGTGTGTCGTCAGACTTTGCAGACGAATCGAAAGGATCGGATAAATATTGGCAATCGTCAGCGTGATCAATGCGGCTATTGTCAACGCCAACGCAAAATCGAAATTGGTTTCAGCGCGCGCGCCCAACACCGCGTTGCAGCGCGTACAACGCATCGTTTCTCCGGGCGCAAGCGGTTCCGCGATTTGCAGTAAATCGCAATCATGGCAGGCAACCCAATGTTGTGTTTTCATGAAGCGTACCGATCACTGACAAAATGATAAACCTAGTGTTCAATATACCGTCAATCAACGTTTCAAACGTTTTTTATCGTAACACAATCGTTATTCAACCAATCCGGAAAACAGCTGCACATCAACGATTTCTCCCGCCGACAATTTTCCAGCTTCCAACGGCAACACAATGAAGCAATTGGCGTTGGTCATCGAGGTCAGGATGCCCGACCCCTGCTCCGGCGCGGGCGTCACCACCAGTTGCCCATCACGATTTTCACAAACGCCGCGCTGAAATTCTGCGCGCCCAATCGCCTTTTTGACCGGCGCGATCAACCGCGCAGAAAGCAATAACGATTCAACCGGTGTCTCGCCTTGCAAGATGAGCAGCGCTTCACGGACGAATTGATAAAAAGTCACCATCGCGCTCACCGGATTACCTGGCAAGCCAAAGAAATGGGCATCGCCGATCACACCGTAAGCGAGCGGCTTACCCGGTTTCATCGCTAGCCTCCAGAACAATACCTGCCCCAACTTGTCCAATAATGATTTGATGAAATCCGCTGCGCCGACCGAAACGCCGCCGATGGAAATCACCACATCCGCGCTGCTTGCGGCGTCGATTAAAGTGCGTTCAATCTGTTCCGGCACATCGGAGATCGCGCCGAGATCAATCACTTCCACGCTCAACTGACTCAACGCGCCATAGAGCGAATAGCGATTGCTGTCGTAAATATGACCTTTCGGCAACGGCATGCCGACTGGCGTCAACTCATCCCCCGTTGAAAAAAAAGCAACACGCAAACGGCGAAATACCGGCACTTCGGCAATCCCCAGCGATGCCAACACACCCAACTCGGGCGCGCCAATACGCCGACCGCACGCCAACACCGTTTTCCCCTTCTGAATATCTTCACCGGCAAAGCGCCTATTCTGCCCCAGCGCCGTCACCGTACCGGCAGTAATCGTAACCACGCCATCTTTCTCTTCAACACGCTCCTGCACCACCACGGTATCCGCGCCTTGCGGCATCACCGCACCGGTGAAAATGCGCACGCATTCGCCGTGTTGCACCATACCGTCAAAAGCATGACCGGCAAACGATTCGCCGACACGCTTCAGTATCGTTTTCCCTGAAGAGTTGATGTCCGCAAAACGGAAAGCATAACCATCCATCGCCGAATTATCGTGACCGGGCACATTCAGCGGCGAAACAATATCTTCAGACAACACCCTTCCCAGCGCTTCTTTCAATGGCAGTTTTTCACTGCCGCATACCGGAGTCAATGTTTTGCGTATAAATACTCGCGCCTGTTCCACGCGCATGGAGCTCGGATCATAATCTTCTGCGTTCGCCAATTGCATCATTAAATCTTTATTCGCTATCATTTCTAACTCGCTTCAAATTCATGTAAATCTTGTTCAGTATTAATATTGCAAAACACTTCGGGTTGATCATCAAATGGAACCTCAATCACATTCTGCGTACGGCACCAATTTTCCACCTTGCGTTCGCCGCTTTCAATATATTGCGTCAACGACGGCAATAAACCGAGATGCAACAAAGCAAATACCGGGTGCGCACCTCGCGCCGTGCATGGCATCACCACGCGCGGCTGTTGATCAGGCAATGCCGCGTACAACCGCGCGACCAAATCCATCGGCAACCGCGGCGAATCACAAGGCACCGAAATCAACCACGGCGTTGTGATCGCGTGCAATGCCGCGTGCCAGCCCGCCAATGGTCCACAAAAATCGGTGAAAATATCGGAAATGACAGGAACACCCAGTGTTTGATAGCGCGACAAATCACCGTTGGCGTTAACGATCAGATGATCGACTTGTGGGCGCAGCCGTTCGATGACCCGTTCGATCATCGGACGCCCGGCAAACAGCAGCCAAGCCTTATCACGTCGCGCCATGCGTCGTGAAAGCCCGCCTGCCAGCACCACGCCGGTTATTGAATCGCGACTGTCACCTGCACTCGCTGTCGTCATGAGTTTCTCTGGAAACCTTCGTTGTTTCCGAAAAGCAAATACTGCTGACAACGCGCACGACCGATAATGATCATGTTCATTTTTTCCGCCACCTCACAAGCGGCTTTCGATGGCATCGAACGCGACACAATCACCGGAACACCCATGTTGGCAACTTTCATCGTCATCTCGTAGGTGATTCTGCCAGTGGCGTAAAAGGCATGATGTTCTCCGAGTACTCCTGCCATCCACATCAATCCGGCAATGGTATCGACGGCGTTATGACGGCTGACATCTTCCACGAAATAAACGATTTCCGAATGTGTGCCACGATGATTAGCCAGCGCGCAAGCGTGTACCGCCCCTGTTTTTTTATCGTGTGTTTCATGTTGTCGCGCTTGCTCAAGAAACATCATCAGCGCATCGTGAGAAAATAAATATTGTTTTTTGTCAAAAGACGCCATGGCGTCAAATGAAGAAAAAGCGCTGCCCGTTGCACATCCGAATGACGCACGAACATCATCCAGCGGTTCGCGTGTGGTGATACGCACAACGTCGCCCTGCCAATCAACTGCCGTAATATCGTCAAAACTTGAAATCAAGCGCTGATTGCGTAAATATCCGATCGCCAATGCTTCAGGATATGAACCCAGAGTCATCAACGTCACCAACACGCGATCATTGACACAAACTGTCAGCGGCTGCTCATCCGCCAACGCAATATTGCGCACGTTCCCATGCTCATCCCAAGCTTTCACGAGAGCGTGACGCGGAATCTCCATCATTACCCGCCGATATACGACATTTCGATTTTTTTCGTGTGACGCGCAAACGACGTTTCTGCCGTGCGCACCTCTGAATAGTGGTCATCACGCTTCTGCCACGCCGCGGCAATGGCACGCGTCAACGTTTCATCGTCAACACCACTGCGCAAAAGTGCACGCACATCATGGCCGTGTGTCGCGAACAGACAAGTAAATACCTGTCCGTTGGTCGATAAACGCGCACGCGTACAGTCGCGACAAAACGCTTGCGTTACCGATGCAATCACGCCGATCTCGCCGCTGCCATCTTTGAAGCGCCAACGGCTCGCCACCTCCCCCGGATAATTTTGTTCAACCGGTTCAAGCGGATACTCGGAAGAAATCAAACGCACAATCTCTGCGGCAGAAACCACATCGTCCAACCGCCAGCCATTCGTCGAACCAACATCCATGAATTCGATAAAACGTACGATGTGTCCGCTGCCTTTGAAATGTTTGACCAGCGGCAAAATCGCGTGCTCATTCATGCCGCGCTTGACCACGGTATTGATTTTGATCGGAGGAAAACCTGCTGCCGTTGCGGCATCAATACCTTCCAGCACGCGCGCCAATGGAAAATTCACATCATTGAAGCGACGGAATGTTTCATCATCAATCGCGTCAAGGCTGACGGTGATGCGATGCAAACCGGCGTCGCGTAATACCTGTGCTTTTTTAGCCAGCATCGATGCATTGGTGGTCAACGCCAAGTCAAGATCGTTGTCGACCTCTCTTAATAGCGCAATCAAATTCTCCAAATGTTTGCGTATCAGCGGCTCACCACCGGTCAAGCGCACCTTGCGCACGCCAAGACGGACGAAAACTTTCACCAGCCGCGCGATTTCCTCGAAGGTCAGCATGTCGCTGTGCGACAGGAAGGGATGGTTGCGCCCGAATGCGTTTTTGGGCATGCAATAGGTACAGCGGAAATTGCAGCGATCCGTCACCGAGATGCGCAAATCACGCAATGGACGCTGCCGCTGATCAATCATCGGCGTGCCCAGTGGTGGAAGTGTCAATGTCTTCGCATCGGCAAGCCAGCGTTGCGTTGCCGCATCTGTCTGCTCTCCCGTTGGCGCAAAAAAAATGGTTTTTTCCATGGCTCAATCAATATTTCGGCGGCATCGTTGCGCCGCCGATTCCGCCGCATTTTAACAGATGCGTGATGTATGAACGGAGCTATGATGTGTGCTTGCGCGTCGTAATCAATCAGTCATGCCATCGATTCGCGACACCAAAATCACCGCATGTACGGCAATCCCTTCTTTACGCCCAATAAAGCCGAGCCCTTCAGTCGTGGTCGCCTTCACGGAAACTCGTCGCGCCGTACAGCCCAATGCTTCTGCAATCGCATCGCGCATCGCATCGCGGTATGGAGCAATCTTCGGCGCTTCGGCGAGAATCGTGATGTCGATATTTTTCACGCAATACCCTCGTGCGCGAACCTCCAGCGTTACATGTTTCAGCAACTCGCGACTGTCGGCATTTTTCCAGCGCTCGTCATTGTCCGGAAAGAAATGACCGATGTCGCCCAACGCCACCGCACCCGCCAACGCATCGGTGACTGCGTGCAAAACCACGTCGGCATCCGAATGCCCAGCCAATGCATACTCGTAAGGAATATCAACTCCGCCCAAGCGAACGGTTTCGCCCTTTTCTTTGGCAAACGCATGTACATCAAAACCATGTCCGATCCGCATGATGTTTACTCCTTTTGCTGTTGTTCAAGAATGGTTTCCGCTAACACCATATCTTCAGGATAAGTAATTTTCACATTCAACGCGCTGCCGCGCACCAATGCCGGCATCGGCGATGGATGTTCGCGACACCAATGTTCGACCGCCTGCGATTCATCGGTACAACTCCCAGCCCCTTCGGCATTGAGCGCTTCAAGCAATAACGCGCAGCGGAAAATTTGCGGCGTTTGCGCCACCCCAAAATGTTGACGATCCATGGTTTCGGCGACACGCAATGTTTCGCGCGCATCTCCATCGTTCATGACTCGTTTCAACGTATCGGCAAGTGGCGTCGCCAACAACGCGCCGTTTTCTTCGTTGCTCGCGCTTTCCGTAAATGCTTTCAACGCCTGCAAACACGATAACGGCACACAGGGACGCGCCGCATCGTGTACCGCCACCCAAGCATCCGCTGCCGCGCCATGCTCCTGCATCAACGCCTGCAACCCATTGCGTACGGTTTCCGCGCGTGTCGCACCGCCGCAATGCAGCGGCAATACGTTCTCGGTAAAAGTCGCGGGTAAATTGTCGAAATGTTTATCCTGTGGCGACAACACCACGGCAATTTGAGTGGGCTGCAACCCTTGTCGCAAACGCTCTACCGTCCACTCCAAAACCGTTCGCTCGCGCAAACGCAAATACTGCTTCGGCAGCGCCGCACCCAAGCGCGCACCGCTACCTGCAGCAGGAATCAAAACAAAGATGGATGTTGGATCACTCATAGCAAAAAGCCCTGCATATCATCATGCAGGGCTTTTGACCTTTTGGCAAATCCTGTTGTGTAAAATCAGACCTCTGCCGGAACGACATCCACGAATTTATTGTTTTTCGGGCCGCGCACGTTGAATTGAACCGTGCCGTCCACTTTTGCGAACAGGGTGAAATCCTTGCCGCAACCAACGTTCAAACCGGGGTGCATCCTGGTGCCGCGTTGACGAACGATGATGCCACCGGCGCGGATTGCTTCGCCGCCATAAACTTTGACGCCAAGGCGTTTGGATTGTGAGTCGCGTCCGTTGCGCGAACTACCGCCTGCTTTCTTGTGTGCCATGAAATTTCTCCTTTAGGCAACGATGCTGTCGATGCGCAGCAACGTGTAATTCTGACGATGCCCCTGATGTTTCTGGTAATGTTTGCGACGACGCATTTTAAAAATTTTGATTTTCGGACCGCGTGCGTGCTCCAGCACCGTAGCCTTGACCGAGGCTCCTTCCAGAACAGGCTGACCAATACGAACGCTGTCACCTTCCCCGACCATCAACACTTGATCAAGGATTACTTCTGCGTTCACATCCGCCGGTATCTGTTCTATTTTAAGTTTTTCACCAGCAGCAACTCGGTATTGTTTGCCGCCGGTTTTTATGACCGCGTACATGAATGAACTCCAATGATTAAAAAATACCCGAATCCGGGCAAGTTTTTGATTATAACGATGTTTTACATTTCTTGTCAAAGCGCCGTGCCGTTCATGGCAACAAAACCACCGCGCCTGTCGTCTGCCGCGATTCGAGCAACCGGTGCGCTTCGGCAGCGTCTTTCAGCGCCATGCGGTGGTGCGGTCTGGCCTGGATTTTCCCGGCAAGAATCAAGGCGAACAGTTCCTGCGTCATCGCCAGAAACGCCCCGCGTGTTGCCGCGTAATCGAACAGCCCTGGTCGCGTCATGAAAAGCGAACCTTTGCGCGCCAGAAGGTTGATATCCATCGGCGGCACCACCCCTGATGCGTTGCCGAAGCTGACCCACAGCCCGCGCAGCTTCAGACAATCCAACGAATGCGGAAACGTATCCTTGCCGACCGAATCGTATACCACACCCACGCCCTCGCCACGCGTGATGTCACGAACGCGCTCGACAAAGTTTTCTTCCCGATAGTTGATCACATGTGTACAGCCATGCGCCAGCGCCTGTGCTGCTTTTTCATCACTGCCGACAGTACCGATCATCACCGCTCCCAATGCTTTCGCCCATTGACAGGCGATCAGGCCAACGCCACCCGCCGCCGCATGGAACAGGAACGTTTCTCCTGCTGCCAATGGGTACGTTTGTCGGAAAAGATATTGCACGGTCAGCCCCTTGAGCATCACCGAAGCTGCTGTTTCGTCAT
This sequence comes from Casimicrobiaceae bacterium, assembly GCA_036825435.1. GTDB lineage: Bacteria > Pseudomonadota > Gammaproteobacteria > Burkholderiales > Casimicrobiaceae > UBA931. The sequence continues at coordinate 14,162 of DAISYG010000028.1, forward strand.
CAATGCCGTCGGGGATCGGCACAAGAAATTCCTCGGCAATCAAGCGCCTTTCGCTGTACGCGCCCAGAGGGCCATTGCAATACGCCACGCGGTCGCCCACCTTGAAATCACGTACCGCGCTGCCAACGGCTTCGACAACTCCTGCGCCTTCCTTGCCCAAGCCACTCGGCAATGGCGATGGCGTCGGATAAAGACCGCTACGAAAATAAACATCGATGAAATTCACGCCGATCACGGTGTGACGAACCAGCACCTCATTCGCAGCCGGTGCCGCAATATCGACATTTTCCAGTTGCATCGCATCAGGTGCGCCCGTTGCGTGAATAATGATTGCCTGTGTCATTGTTGACCTCTTTGTCTTGGCGTGCGCTGGCGCGCTGCTCTACTGCATCAGCCAGCGAACACCCATGAAACCAATAATCGTCAAGACCAGTGAACCGAACAGATGGGTTGCCGCCAGCACAAATCCCAGCGCATACTCCTGGCGCAGCAACAACATCGAAACCTCCGATGAAAATGTCGAGAATGTCGTCAAACCACCGAGCAATCCCGTGATCACGAACAAACGCACATGCTCGGGCCACTCCTGTGCGAGAAAAACCGCAAGTGCCACGCCCACCGCCAGGCCACCAATCAGATTGCACAGCAGCGTACCCAACGGAAAATCGGGCAAGCGCTCGTTAAGCCAATAACTCAGCCCCCAACGCATCGACGCGCCAATGGATGCGCCCACACAAACACTGATCAGATTGCCGAGCCAAGTTGCCATAGTTCATTCCCAGCGCTGCCGCGCCTTATCGTCGCTGTCGCGGGCATCCACCCAGCGCTCGCCCTGCGGTGTCTTTTCTTTTTTCCAGAACGGGGCTTCGGTTTTCAGATAGTCGATGATGAAGCGGCAGGCGTCGAAGGCGTCGCCACGATGGGCGCTGGTCACCGCAACCAATACGATCTGATCAAGAGGCTGCAACGCACCAACACGATGGATCACCGTCGCTCCATACATGGCAAAGCGTTGCTGCGCCTGGTCGACGATGTGCATCAGCGATTTTTCCGTCATTCCCGGATAGTGCTCCAGTTGCATCGTTTCCACGACGCTGCTTTCGTTCATGTCGCGCACCGTGCCGACGAACACCGCCACCGCGCCGACGCGCCGATCACCTGCACGCAACACCGTAATTTCCGCACCGACGTCGAAATCTTCTTCCTGGACACACACACGAACCGTCATCATCAGCCCCCGGTCACCGGCGGGAAAAACGCCAACTCATCGTTGTCTTGCAAGGCCGTTTTTTCCGAGGCCATATCGTGATTGACCGCAATGCGCACCGCACGACCTTCGGCCAGTTCACAAGACCAGGGCTCGCCGCGTGCGCGCAGTTCATTCAACACGTCTTCAACCATCGGCCGGTCCACTGCCATCGTCAACGTTTCGCCGGGCGACGCAAACGCTTCGCGCAACCGCGCCAGATAAACCAGGCGTAATGAAATCATGGGGTCTCCTTATCGGGGGGGCAGTTCGGACAAAGCCAGCGCGTGCTGCAAGATAAAGTCGATGATTGCTGCGGGATCCGCCAGATCAAACACCGGCAATGCGCGTGGGTTATCAATGACTCCGACCGCATTGGTTGCTACTGCAACAATATAATGATCTTCCGCACTCATCGGCAGCTTGCCGACTTCAGGGCGAAAGATTTCCAGCTTGGGAATGGCGTAACTTTTATAGCCTTCAATCAAAATCAGATCGCACGGCGACAGACGCGCCAGCGATTCGCGCACCGTCATCTCCGATGCTCCGCGATTTTCATGCATCAGCGCCCAGCGTTCATTTGATGTCAACAGCACTTCCGTGCAACCGGCATGACGCAATCGAAAGCTATCCTTGCCGGGTTTGTCTATGTCCACCAAATGATGCGCATGCTTGATCAGCGAAACCGACAAGCCGCGCTGCACCAGCAGCGGAATCAATTTTTCAATCAGGGTCGTCTTGCCGCTTCCCGACCATCCGGCAAATCCAAAAACACGCACGTTCAATCCTTGATTATCAGAAGTGGGCTATTCTACGTCCGCTTTCCCTTCGGCAACAAGTCAGCCCTGCGCGGCAAACAACTCCGTCGAAAGATAGCGCTCGCCAGTATCCGGCAACAACACGACAATGTTCTTGCCATGAAACATTTCGCGTGTGGCGATCTGCTGCGCTGCGTACAGTGCTGCGCCTGAGGATATGCCGACCAGCAGGCCCTCCGTTTCCGCCACCAGACGCGCTGCAACAAACGCATCCTCATCAGATACCGGCAATACTTCATCGTACACTGTGGTGTTCAGAATTTCGGGAACGAATCCCGCGCCGATGCCCTGAATCTTGTGCGCGCCTGCCTTCCCTTGCGACAGCACTGGCGACGATGCCGGCTCAATGGCAATCACGATAATCTTCGGGTTTTGCTCTTTCAGATATTCGCCTGTGCCAGTGATCGTGCCGCCAGTGCCAACACCGGCAACGAACACATCCACTTTACCTTCGGTATTGCGCCAGATTTCCGGGCCGGTCGTCGCTTTGTGTGCCGCCGGATTTGCCGGGTTGGTGAACTGCCCGGGAATGAACGCATTCGGTATGGTACGCGACAGATCTTCCGCTCTGGCAATCGCACCTTTCATACCCTGCGCACCTTCGGTAAGTACCAGTTCCGCACCATAAGCCAGCAAAAGACTGCGGCGTTCGGCGCTCATGGTTTCAGGCATCGTCAAAATCACACGGTAACCACGTGATTTTGCCACCGCAGCCAGACCGATGCCGGTATTGCCGCTGGTCGGCTCAATAATGACCGAGCCTTTTTTCAGCACACCGCGCTTTTCGGCATCGTCGATCATCGCTTTGGCCACCCGATCCTTGACACTGCCCGCCGGGTTGAAATATTCCAACTTGGCAATCAGCGCCGCCCCAGCATGCGTTCTTTCCTCAAAACGTTTCAACCGCAACAACGGCGTGTTACCGATCAAATCATCCAACCGTTCATGAATTTTGCTCATTATGCTCTCCTGATGGCTTTTCCCTGTTTACTGCGTTTTGTTAGCGAAGTCCAGTGTGTCGTGTTTTGGGAAACGCTAAAAATGAAGCAAACGCGTGGCAGGCAAGGCGCGCTTTTACCAAAAAGCGCGACGAAAAAGCGGAGTTTACTTGGCGTAAATGAGCATTTTGAGGAAGATTCCAACGCCGTATTGCGCGTGCGCAGCAATTAATCCGTGTTTCCTTCATTTTTCATCGGCGCAAAGCTTCTACGATGCTGCGGACAAGGCCCCAATCTCCGAATCGCTTCAAGATGTTGCGTCGTGCCATAGCCTTTGTGTTTTGCGAAACCATATTCTGGGTAAAGGTGGTCAAGCGCCAGCATCTGCGCATCGCGCACAGTTTTTGCCAGGATCGACGCTGCTGAAATCGCGGCAACATCGCGGTCGCCTTTGATGATGGTGCGCGTCATGCACGATAGCGTCGGCGCGCGGTTACCATCAATCCACGCTTCTTGCGGTGCAACATTCAGCCCCTGCACTGCGCGCTGCATTGCCAACATCGTCGCCTGCAAAATATTGAGCGTGTCGATTTCTTCGACGGAGGCTTCGGCGACGCAAAAAGAAAGCGCTCGTTCGCGGATTATTCGCGCCAAGGTTTCGCGTTTCGATGCCGACAATGTTTTGGAATCGCGCAACCCATCGATTGGCGCATCCGGATTCAGGATAACGGCAGCGGCAACAACATTACCCGCCAGCGGCCCGCGCCCGGCTTCATCGACACCTGCGATGAGGCGCACGCTATCGCCGCACATGATTCAATTCTTCGAGCACCGCCTGTGCCGCCAGCGCGCCCGTATCCGCGCGCAACGTGTGTGCGAGCTCAACAAAGGTTTCTTCAATTTGTGTACGGCACTCAACATCGCGATACATCAGCAGCGCTTCATCGGCAAGCTTTTGAGGTGTTGCATCTTCCTGAATCAGCTCGGGCACGACGAAGCGCTGTGCCAAAACGTTCGGCAGGCCGATCCACGGCACTTGAATCAGGCGGCGCACGATCCATATTGAAATCGGCGAAGCACGGTAAAAAATAATATGCGGACAACGCGCCAATGCCGCTTCCAATGTTGCAGTGCCAGACGTGACGAGTCCGACATCCGCCGCGCGTAACACCTCTTCGGCCTGCCCGTCGAGCAATGTCAATTGCGGCGCGTTGGGCGTTTGTCGAGACAGTGTTTCAAAAAGATGGCGAATGTCAGCGGATACCAGCGGCACGAGAAATCGCGCGTTCGGTACATTGTGTTGAATACGTCGCGCGGCATCGGTCAAAAGCTGTGCGTGTTCCGTAACTTCCGAGCGGCGACTGCCCGGTAGCAACGCAAACACGGCTGCATCATCTTCAATACCCAGCTTCCGCCGCGCGGCGATACGCGCACCATCATCAGCCGCACGTTGCGCGGCAGGATGACCGACGTACGTAACGGGAATCTTGGCTTGCTGATAAAAAGGCAACTCAAACGGAAAAAGCACCAATACGCGATCAACCGCGCGTCCAATTTTTTTGATGCGCCCGCGTCGCCACGCCCATACCGACGGGCTGACGAAATGAATGGTGCGCACACCTGTTTTTTTGAGTTGGCGTTCCAAGCCAAGATTGAAATCCGGCGCGTCAATGCCGATGAAAAGATCGACTTTTTCATCACGCATGCAACGGAAAAGCGCGCGGCGCAAATGATACAACCCGGGAATATGGCGCAACACCTCGACCAAGCCGCGCACCGCGAGGCGTTCCATCGGGCACCAGCTTTGCGCGCCGAGTACCTGCATTTTGCTGCCTGCGATACCAACAAATTCGGCATCTGGCAATTGTTGGCGCAGCGCCGCAATCAGCGATGCACCCAACGCGTCGCCGGAGGCTTCTCCGACGACGATGCCGATTTTCACGGGACGAGGTGTTATCATGGCTTGATCAGACACCAATGCTGCGAAACCGACAACAAAAGCTATTATTGGCTGATGCCGCCGAGCTTCTCCGGATAAATCTTGATCTCGATGTCGTTGCGTAACTCAGTCAAATAGGTGTCGAACACTTCCTGCCCTTTGAGCTGACTGACCAGATTCTGCGCCGATTGAATTTCTTCCGGCGTTGGGTCTTCAGCGGCGATCACTTTGTCGACGCGGTAGAGAACGTAACGATTTTCGCCAAAAGACGCGCCCAGATAAACCGGCAAACTGTCCGCCGGAGCACGGAACACTTCTGCTTGTGTCGTCGGGCTGATGTCCGCCGCCGGTCTTTGCCGCGCCACTTCCACCGGTTCGTCAAATTTCACATCAGCGTTTTTTTTCTCCTTGAGGAGCGCCAGTTTCTCTTCACCGTCTTTCACCGCCAGCGCAAACGCGGCTTTTTCTTCCAACGTTTTGCGGATGCTGCCTGAAACTTCTTCAAACGGACGTAGCGCCGCCGGTTTATGGTCAATGACGCGGGCGGAAATCAACGAATTGTTGCCGATGTCGAAAACTTCCGTATTCTGACGATCATTCAGTGAAACCGGCGAAAACACCTCGTTGGCAAAATCAGCGTTGCCGTTGGCGAGCTGACCGACTTGCGCGCGGGTCAGGAACTCGGCGCGGGAAATGTCGATGCCCAACTCTTGGCTGATGTCGGCAAACGAATCCGTTTGTTCAAAGACACGGTCGCGCATCGCAGTTTCTTTTTCTGCAAATTCGTTGTTTGCGCGATCTTCCTTCATGTCACCTTCGACTTGCGCCTTCGCTTCTTCAAACGTCGGTTGATGCTCCGGCACGATCGTGACTTTGATGAGGTGATAACCAAACTGCGTTTCCACCGGACCATAAATACCGTCTTTTTCAGCATTGAATACTGTTTCTTCGAATGGTTTGACGAGCATTCCCGGAATCACTTCGCCCAACGCGCCGCCCTGCTGCGCTGAACCCGGATCTTCCGAATATTCTTTCGCCAATTCGGCAAACGTGTCCGGCGCGGTCTGCGCCTTTTTCAACACGTCTTCCGCCTTTTTCAGCGCTTCATCTTTCGCGCTCTGTTCGGCATCACTTCCAACGGTAAACAGAATATGCGCCGCTTCGCGCTTTTCCGGTTGCTTATAGCGCTCCTGATTGTCCGCAAAGTACTGTTTCGCTTCTTCTTCGCTGATCTGAATTTGGTTCAGCACCTGCGCACGCGTGAACAGAATGTATTCCAACGAAACCGTTTCCGGCGCCTGATACAGATTGGTGTTTTGATCGTAATACGCCCGTACTTCTTCATCGCTCACCTTGACCTTGCCGGTGTACGCTGAAGCATCCAAGCGCGCAATCGCGACTTCGCGCTTTTCGCCGACGAGGCGGTAATAACGCTCTGCCGTTTCCTCTGCGATGATTTCTCCGCTTTGCAGCGGCTCAATCAGCGGCGTTTGCAGGCGCGTTTGCCGCACCATACTTTCAAAGAGCGCTGGCACCATACTCTGCTGCCGCAGCAAACTGCGGTAAAGCTCGGGAGAAAATTGACCGTTTTCCTTGAACTCGTCGATGCTGTTAAGAAATTGCGCAATTTGTTCGTTGCTGACGTAAAACTTTTCGTCGTTCGCTTTTTGCTGCAGCACTTTTTCGTTGATGACGCGGTTCAATAAGCCATTACGCGCTTCCGGCGTGTCGAACATCGATGGATCATAAGCCTGCCCCATACGATCCCGCGCCTGATCGCGCTGTCGTCTCAGAATATCGTCAAACTCGTACACCGAAACCGCGATGTCACCGACTTTCGCCACATTGTTGCTCCCGCCGCCGCCACTGCGGAACATGTCCACACCGAAAAATAAGAACGGAATCATGATAATCACTAGGACTATCTGCGCTAACCGTTTGTTTTGTCTTATGAAATCATACATTTTGTTCCAACTCCGCTTTGTTCGTGAACGAGTCGACCCTGTGTTTTAGAATTTCTAAAAGTATGGGATTTTACCTGTAAAATGACCAATAAAGAAGCCGCGCGTACGGAAGTTGGAAAATTCGACAGGAAAACATCAGTTTAATAAAATAATGCGGTTGACATTATCAGTTTAAGTCCAGCAGAACAAAAATCACCTGAATGTCAAATACTGTGTTCAATATGTCACACGATCATGGAAATGACGTATTGCGCAAAAAATGGCTCTTTCCGTATTTTATTTTTTATCTCGCCTTTTTAACTTTTAACCTGTTTTTTTGTGAAAGACAGTGAATCACTTAGACACATTTTCCCCGTGCATTTTCTGTCACATACAAGTCGTGCCTTTTGATGAGCCAATATTAGCTTATCGGATTTGAGCACGGTTTATGATCAAACATAATGTGTCACCAAGCATCGTTTTTTCACCTTCTATCGTTGCTTTTATTGCCCGTTACGGAACTTGTCACTTTATTTTGAATCTTATTTCAACAAAGAGGCTTGAATTCAACCACGAAGTGCAATTTTGACAACAGGAAGAAGGGTCAGGATG
>DAISYG010000029.1:0-21540 GCA_036825435.1 Casimicrobiaceae bacterium
CATCTGCTATCCGCAAACAATCAATAAAGTGCGATTAAATCAGTGTTTCCTTAAAGCGTTAACTATAGATGCGCCGCTAAAACAAAATACATAAACCACCACCATCGGCGGTTTTTTTATCGCTTAAAATGATGGCTCGACCCTCTCGGAAAGGTTTCCATGAAAGCCGCTTATCAGGCAGAAAATGGACTGGACGCCAAACTGGTAAGCGATCTGCTAACCCAGTTCGGCATCGACAACGAAATTCGCGGTCAATATCTGCAAGGCGGCATTGGCGAACTACCCGCGGGCGGTTTCGTGCGTGTGATTGTCGATGACAACGATTTCGACAAGGCAAGAGCACTTGTCGAAAAATGGGATGCGGGTGGATTCGAAGCGGTTGAGGAACAGGGTTCCGAATTTTGAATGTTAGGATCAGAGAAATCGTTGCGCGTAGCGCGACCTAACTTTTCTGATCCCTGCGTCGATACTTATTTCAAAACGCCGTATGGCTCGCGTCTGCGGCGTTTTTGATCAGTGTTCGCAGACGTGATCGATGGTTGTCGTCAACCCCTCACTCGTCTCAATGATTTTTCCGCGTCCTTCGAGAAACTCGATCAAATCCTCGGCGTTCATTTCTGTTGCCGAGCACGTATGAAAGCGCGATTCTTTGCCGAATTTTTCTTCAACGGCAGCGACCAGTGCTTCGCGCTGCCAAGTGCACCCGGAGTCGATCATCATGTGCATCACTTCGTGCCCGTGAATGGAATCTGTCATTTCGGTTTCCTTTGAGAATGTTGTTTTGTGCGTACAAGTATAATGGAAATGCTTTCATAAATCCGATGTTACTGGTCGGGTTTGTCCTTCATGGTTTCGATCAATGCTGCCTGGATATTCGCGTGCAGTTTCAAAAAACGATCACGCAACAGCCAGCTGAAAAACGCAACTGATGCCAGCATCAGCAACAATTGATCGATAGTGGGCAACAGCGTTGCGCTCAAGCCGATGATCAGCAGCAGAAAAGCGATGATGGTCGTCAGGGGAATCAGTTCGGATACCAAGCGGCGCACGGTTTCGGTATAACGCCCGGCAAGCGCGGGGGTGACGCTGGATTCGGCAAGAATCATGCTCAACGCCTTGAGTTTTCCGTACGCCGCCATTAAACACGGCAGCGAGAACATCATCGCGATAAACCATGCCAACATGCCGCCCCAGCGTCGCGCGATGCCCCAGCTTTCAAGCAAATCAACAAGACTGGGCAACAACACATTGCCGATCATGAAGATCGCGGTCACCAGCGCCAAGTTGACGAATACCTGAATGATGATGCGCCGAATGATGCGCGCGCGTAGCGCGTCATCGCCCTGCGGTTGAATGTTTTGCAACCATGTCGTATAGAGCTGACCGATATAAACCAGCCGCGCCGGCATCACCGTACTCAACTTGCGCGTCAACGGTCCCGCCCATTGAATCAGGTAAGGCGTCAATAACGACGTGACGGCAGAGACCGCCACAATAATCGGATAAATAAAATCGCCGGTGACATCGAGCGTTTGTCCGAGTGCGGCGATAATGAACGAGAACTCGCCAATCTGCGACAAGCCCATGCCCACGCGCATCGACGTGCGCGCACCGTGTCCGGCAATAAACGTTGCGGCGCCGCACGCAAACCATTTGCCGAAAACAACCGCCAGCGTAATCAACACGATCGGCCAGGCGTATTCGAGCAACACGCGCCAATCAAACAACAAACCGATGGCGACAAAAAAAATGGCGCTGAACATGTCGCGGATCGGCGCGATGATTCGTTCGATCAATTTGATTTCCTTCGCTTCGGCAATGATCGCGCCGATCACGAACGCGCCGAGCGCCATGCTGTAGTCGAGCTTGATCACGATCAGGCAGAAACCGAAACATAGGCCAAGCACGGTGATCAGCAGCATTTCGTCGCTGTGATAGCGCGCCACATACGCCAGCAAGCGAGGCACCAGCAAAATACCGACCACCAGCGCCACGATCATGAACAGCGACAATTTACCCAGCGTGGAAATAACCGCGCCCGCCTGTACATCGCCGGTGATGGCGATTGCCGACAGTAGCGCGATCATCCCGATTGCGAGAACGTCGTCGATGATGAGAATACCGAAAATCAGCTCGGCGAATCGCTCGCGCTTCATGTTCAGATCGTCGAGTACCTTGATGATGATCGTCGTCGAAGAAACCGACAACATCGCGCCGAGAAAGATCGCGTTCATCGTGCCCCAGTTGAAATACATCGCGATCTGATAACCCGCCCACATCATCGCGGCAATTTCTGCACACGCACCGAGCACCGCTGTCGGCCCGACCCGCAATAACTTCTTGACGCTGAACTCCAACCCCAACGTGAACAACAGGAAGATGATGCCAAGGTCGGCGAGAATGTTGATCGTGTGTTCGTCGTTGATCAACTGGAACGGCGGCGTGTAAGGACCGATGATCACACCGGCGAGAATATAACCGAGCACCACCGGCTGTTTGAAGCGGTTGAACAGCAGAACCATCACCCCCGCGATCAACATCACGATGGCGAGGTCTTGAATGAAACCGGCTGCGTGCATCGAAGTCCTTGATTAAAAAAATAAAATGACTGGTTATCAATAAGCGAAAATGCAAGACGCGTCAAGATCGGCATTATAAATCTTTCGCCTTTTTTGAAAATGCGTATAATGAAAAACATGCGCCGATTTGTTCCAGCTTGCGGGCGCTTTATAAATGCGGCTAAAACGGCGTCTCTTTTTCCCGCCTGATCGCCAAAGCTGATATTGAAATGAATGGAATTTCAGCATGGAGAAACTTCGTTGAACACGCAGGCCGAAACCCATACGTCGCAATCGGTCGGTGCGGTTGAGCCGCAGCGCACGACTTTCACGCAGCCTTTGCCTCTGGCGAGCGGCGCGACGCTGAACGAATTCGAGCTGGCGTACGAAACCTACGGCACGCTGAACGAAGCGCGGTCAAACGCCGTGCTGATCTGCCACGCGCTCAACGCTTCACACCATGTCGCCGGTTATTACGCCGACGCGCCCAACAACATCGGTTGGTGGGACAACATGATCGGCCCCGGAAAGCCCCTCGACACAAACCGGTTTTTCGTTGTCAGCGTCAATAACCTCGGCAGTTGCTTCGGCTCCAGCGGCCCGGTTTCGATCAACCCGGAAACGGGCAAGCCGTGGGGTGCCGATTTCCCATTGGTCACGGTTGAAGACTGGGTTGATGCGCAGAGTCGTCTTGCCGATTTTCTCGGTATTCGTCAGTGGGCTGCGGTGATGGGTGGCTCGTTGGGCGGCATGCAGGCTTTGTGTTGGTCGATCCGTTATCCAGAGCGCCTGCGTCACGCGTTGGTGATCGCATCAACCTCCAAACTTTCTGCGGAAAACATCGCGTTCAACGAAGTTGCACGCCAAGCGATTTTGACCGACCCCGACTTTTTCGATGGCCATTACGCGCAGAAAAATGCCAACCCGTCGCGCGGGTTACGCATCGCGCGCATGCTCGGTCATATTACCTATCTATCCGATCAGCAGATGGAGAAAAAATTCGGGCGACAACTCCGCGAAGGTTTGAAGTTTTCATTCGCGCCGGAATTTCAGATCGAGTCATATCTGCGTTATCAAGGTGAAAAATTCGCCGGTTATTTCGATGCTAATACTTATCTGCGCATCACCAAGGCGCTCGACTATTTCGATCCGGCCGCCGCGTTCGATGGCGATCTTGCCCAAGCGCTGGCTCCTGCATCATGCCGTTTTCTGGTGATTTCATTCACGACCGACTGGCGTTTTGCGCCGACGCACTCGCGTGAAATCGTGCGTGCGCTGATCAAAAACGAACGTCCCGTTTCGTATGCAGAAATCGACGCGCCACACGGTCACGACGCGTTTCTGCTCGACGACCCCGAATACCACGCGGTCGTACGGCTTTACTATGAGCAAATACTCGCGCAGGGAAAAGCATCATGACCTTCCTCGATCACGATTCGACCCAAGCGCCCGAAACGCGCAAAGATTTTTCGCTGATTGCACGCTGGGTACATGACGGTGCGCGCGTGCTCGACCTCGGCTGCGGCGACGGCGGTTTGCTCGAATTTCTTCGCCGCAAGCGTAACGTTCGAGGCTATGGTGTCGAGATTTCCATCGACGGCGTCAAAGCGTGCATCGCGCGCGGCGTCAATGTTCTTCAGCGCGACCTGGAGGGCGGGCTTGCTGATTTCGACGATGCCCATTTCGACTATGTGATTCTGTCGCAAACACTGCAAGCGATGCACAACCTCGACGCGCTGGTCAAAAGCATGTTGCGCGTTGGTCGCGAAGCCATCGTCACCTTCCCCAATTTCGGCTACTGGCCGCATCGCTGGCAAATCATGTGCGCCGGACGGATGCCGATTTCTCGCTCACTACCGTATGAATGGCACAACACACCCAATATTCACCTGTGTACCGTGAATGATTTCGACCGCTTCCTTGTTGAACGACAATGCGAAGTCATGGCAAGAATGGTCATTGCGCACGGCAAACCGGTGCGCTTCCTGCCCAACGTTTTTGGACAGTTGGCGCTTTATCGGTTTCGTTATCGGGTTCAGGGTTCAGGTGACAGAGGGCAGTAATCAGGCATCAGTAAATATTTTGATCGTGCTACGCACGATCAAAATAGCCCCTTTCGACCACTTGCGAGAGAAAAGGTCGGGGCGTTATGCGGCAAAATTGAAGTGGAACATTCCCCTCCTTTGGAGGGGTGGCCGTCAGGCCGGGGTGGTTATATCGTTACACACCGCTTTTGCTGTTCATCTATCAGAAATATTGGCAAATGAGGAAACATCATCGCAACGCATTTCCTTTGCCAACCCCGCCTGGATTGCCACGCCTCCTTCGTCGGCTCGCAATGATATCCGTTTCTTGGATGTTTTGACATAAAGCAACGTTTTGAGCCTCAACGAAGGACGGACGGCGGATAATGCTGCGCTCCTCCATCCTATGATTTTGCGTATGCGAAGCGCGAGATTTTTCTGATCATCGTCACCTGATCATTTCAAACTCAACATCAGAATTTCTTTGACCACTTCCGGTGTCACGTCGCCACGTTCGCCGAGGGCGGTCATGCCGCGTTCCTGAAAGCGCTGCGGGATCAGGGTTGCCGCTTCCGAGCTTATACCAAGATCTTTCAGATTGTTTTTCAGCCCCATCGCCTCAAAAAACGCAGCCGTTTTCTCGATGGCCTGATCAATGGCTCTTTCTTCATCCACCAGCGGCAAACGCCAGACTCGCTCGGCATATTGCAGCAGTTTGTCGCGTTTTCCGTTGCGTCGTACCTGCCAGCTTTGCGTTTGCACCGCCGCCAGCGATTGGCCATGATCCACGCCGTAGAGTGCGGTCAATTCGTGGCCAATGCCATGTACGCTCCAATCGCTGGTCACGCCCGTGGCAATCAGTCCGTTCAGCGCTTGATTGGCCGCCCACATGAAGTTTGCCCGCGCATCGTAATCAAGCGGGTGTGCCAACGTTTGCGGCCCGACTTCGATCAGGGTACGCAATAACGCTTCCGCATAGCGGTCCTGTACCATCGCCTGTTCGGGGAAGGTGACGTATTGCTCCAAGGTGTGCACGAACGCATCGACCACACCATTGCCAATCTGGCGTGCGGGCAGAGTGAAAGTCGTCGTCGGATCGAGGATGGCGAATTTCGGAAACACCAACGGGTTGAAAAATGGTTTTTTGACGCCTTTTGCCTTGTGTGAAATGACCGCGCCACAGTTGCTTTCCGAGCCGGTACCCGGCAGCGTCAATACGCACGCCAGCGGCAATGCCTGCGTAATCGGTGCATGTTTTTCAACGATATCCCATGCTTCGGCACCGGAGTAGGGAATCGCGGCCGCGATGAATTTCGCGCCATCAATCACAGAGCCGCCACCGACGGCAAATACGTAATCCAGCCCCTCGCGCCGCGCCAGTTCGACGGCGCCCATCAGGTTTTCATAGGTGGGGTTCGGTTCGATACCGCCGTATTCGAGAAACGTGTGTTTGTTGAGCGCTGCGCGTACCTGATCCAGCACGCTGTTTTTCTTGATACTGCCTCCACCATACAACACCAATACTTTGTGTTGTTCCGGGATGGCCCGCCGCGCGGTAACGATTTGCCCCTTGCCAAAAAAGATCGTGGTCGGATTTTGATAGCTGAACGGATGCATGGTGTTCTCCTTGTTGGGTCTGGATATTTTTCAGGGTATTTTTAGCGAATGACTTGCATCAACTCCTTCTTCTTGTATTTTTCCGCCATCTTGTCGAGCGGGATCGCCTTGATTTTCGATGCCATACCCGCGCAACCAAATTGTTCGTAGCGTTTTTTGCACAGCGCCGATGCCGCTTCACGTGCGGGTTTCAAGTATTCGCGGGGGTCGAATTTCGTCGGGTTTTCGACCAGGAAACGACGGATGGCGGCAGTCATCGCCAGACGGATGTCGGTATCAATATTGACTTTACGCACCCCGTAACGTATGCCCTGCTGAATTTCTTCCACCGGCACGCCGTAGGTTTCTTTCATGTCCCCACCGTACTGGCGGATGGTTTCGAGGTATTCCTGCGGCACCGATGATGAGCCATGCATCACCAGATGCGTGTTTGGAATGCGTGCATGAATGTCCTTGATGCGCGCGATGGCCAAAATATCACCGGTCGGCTTGCGCGAAAACTTATACGCACCATGCGAGGTACCGATGGCGATTGCCAACGCATCGACCTGTGTTGCCTGGACGAATTCAGCCGCCTGCGCCGGATCGGTAAGCAATGCGTCGCGTGAAAGTTTGCCTTCTGCACCATGACCGTCTTCCTTGCCGCCTTCCATCGTTTCCAGTGATCCCAGACAGCCCAGCTCGCCTTCAACGGTAACGCCGATCGCGTGCGCCATTTCGACGACCTTGCACGTGACGTCCACGTTGTAGTCAAAATCGGCAACGGTCTTCCCGTCTTCCTTGAGCGAACCGTCCATCATCACGCTGGAAAAACCCATGCGCATCGCCCCCAGACACACCGCCGGAGATTGTCCATGATCCTGATGCATCACCACCGGAATATCGGGATAACTTTCGACTGCGGCCGCGATCAGTTCACGCAGAAAGATTTCACCCGCGTATTTGCGCGCACCTGCCGATGCCTGCATGATCACCGGGCTGTCGGTGGCGCTGGCCGCCGCCATGATGGCCTGCACCTGTTCGAGATTATTGACGTTGAACGCGGGAATACCGTACTGGTGTTCGGCGGCGTGATCGAGCAATTGACGCATGGAAACGAGAGGCATGAGGGTGATCCTTTCTGAAAATGTACCGATTCGTTATTGTACTCGTGATGCGCACAGCTTTGTCGCTCTTTCCTGCGTTCCCGCATGGCTGTTCGGGGAAAGTTTTGCAGAAAGCTCGGGAAGACGATTCAAAAAACGGAAGAGTATCTATTAAAAAACCGTTGCTTTGGTTTCGGGTCCCCCGTTGAAGCCGCCGAGCATCGCAAGAGGTGCGGGAAACAAGCGAGCATTGTTCGAGCGAACGTCTCACGTTTTTCATTCACGCGAGCGAGTTATGCGAGCGCCCGCGCCGATGAGAAGCGCAGGGTACCCGTAGGGCGGCGGAACTCGGGGGCAGTTTCTTTCGTACCTTTCTTTGCTGCCAAAGAAAGGTACTCGCCAGCCGGGCGAGACCGGCAGCGATCACTGCAGAATGTAGTAATAGATAAAGCAAGAAGAGCTTTGATAGTTTTTAACACCCCTGGATTGCCACATCGCTTCGCTCCTCGCAATGACAACCGTTTCTTGAATACTGCATTTATTTATGGAAACGACTACGAAAAATAGCATGTCGACCATGCGCGTTGATCTCATCACCCTCTTCCCGGAAATGGTCACGCACGCGCTGCAATTCGGCGTGGTCGGGCGGGCGCTTGAGCGCAAGCTGTGGTCATTACATGTTTGGAATCCGCGCGATTTCACAACCGATGTGCATCGTACTGTTGACGACCGCCCTTACGGCGGCGGTCCCGGTATGGTGATGATGGCAGCGCCGTTGCAAGCAGCATTGACGACGGCGCGCACGGCACAACGCGAAAGCGGCTGCCATGCCAGCCATGTCATACACCTGACGCCCGCAGGCGTGCCACTAACGCATGCGCGCATTGCGACGCTGGAGCAGAAAGTTGCGCAGCAGAACATCGGCCTGATTTTCCTTGCTGGACGCTACGAAGGCATCGACGAACGCTTTTTGGCGCGCGAAGTCGATGAAGAATGCGCGATAGGTGATTTTGTGGTGTCGGGCGGCGAAATGCCCGCATTGATGATGATCGACGCTCTGGTGCGGCGTCTGCCGGGCGCGCTGAACGACACCGAATCGGCAGAACAGGATTCCTTTGTGGATGGTCTACTTGATTACCCGCACTATACGCGGCCACCGAAATTTGACGGCTTGACCGTTCCCGACGTGCTATTGTCGGGCGATCATGCTAAAATCGCGCGCTGGCGCAAAGCGCAATCCTTGTTGCGCACCGAAGCGCGGCGTCCCGATTTGTTGGTGGCGCGCGGCGTCAATGACGAAGAAGAGAAGCTGATGGAAGTATTTCGTCAGCAAATCGTTGAGTAATTTTCAGGCGGATATTTTTATCCTACGTAAGGAAGCTCTGAAGAATGTTATGAGCGGAGGCAAGACAAGGCGGAATTCGGCGAAAAAGCGGAGTTTACACGCAAGTAAATGAGCATTTTGAGGCGGATTCCAACGCAGTATTGTCTTCGCGCAATAATTATTCAGAGTTTTCGTAAAAACCGCGTACATCAGGAACAAGCATGATCCTGCGCTGTACGCCACAGGCCGAAGGCCATTTGGAGAAAGTTGTATGAATTTGATTGCCCAACTCGAGCGCGAAGAAATCGAACGCCTCGGAAAAACCATTCCCGAATTCCGTGCTGGCGACACCGTTGTCGTTCAGGTCAAAGTGAAAGAAGGCAACCGCGAACGTTTGCAGGCGTTTGAAGGCGTCGTCATCGCCAAACGCAATCGTGGTTTGAACAGCTCATTCATCGTGCGGAAAATTTCGTCCGGCGAAGGTGTCGAGCGCACATTCCAAACCTATTCCCCGCTGATCGCCAGCATCACCGTGAAGCGCCGCAGCGATGTGCGCCGCGCCAAACTCTATTATCTGCGCTCGCGCTCCGGTAAATCAGCGCGTATCAAAGAGAAACTCATCTCGCGCAAAGATCGTATCGCCGCTGAAGAAGCGAAAAAAGCGGCTGAAGAAGCTGCGGCAGCAGAAGCAGCTGCTCAACAGGCTGCTGCAGCCGAAGCTGAGGCTGCCGCGGCAAAAGCCGAAACTGCACAGGCCGAAACCGCAGAAGCTCCTGCTCAAGAAGCAGCGCCGGAAACCCCGGAAACCAGCAAAGAATAATTTTTGCGGTTTATGCAATAACCAAAGGCTCCCCTCTGTGGGAGCCTTTTACTTTGCGTGCGCCATCGTTATACGTCCGCTTGCTACAATGTGTGCCACCCTTTTCAATAAAAACCATGCGCTGCGAAATCATCGCCATCGGCACCGAGCTTCTTTTGGGGCAAGTCGTCGATACCAACTCAAGCTGGCTCGCCGAGCAACTGGCGGCACATGGTATTGATTGCCACTTTCAAACCCGCGTCGGCGACAATCTGGCGCGTATTGAAGAAGCGCTGCACGCCGCGCTGGCGCGTTCCGACATCATCATCACCTGCGGTGGCTTGGGGCCGACGCAGGACGACATCACCCGCGAAGCCCTCGCGCGCACGATGCGCGTGCCGCTGATCCGCGATCCCATATTGTTGCAACGCATCGCCGCTGTTTTCGCTGAACGTCGGCGACCGTTTCTCGACAACAACGCCCGTCAAGCTGATGTTCCGGAAGGTGCAACGCCAATGGCAACGCAACCGGGAACCGCGCCAGGCTTGATCTGCCCACTCGGCGCGCAACGCATCTATGCACTGCCCGGTGTGCCGTGGGAAATGCGCACGATGTTTTCTGCCGAAGTCTTGTCCGATATTCAGCGCCTCGCGCCGAATCCGTTCGTGATTCAAAGCCACACTTTTTATTGCTGGGGACAAGGCGAATCCGCCATTGCCGCACAACTCGCAGAGCGCTTCGTCGCATTGGAAGGAAAGCACAACCCGACCCTTGCTTTCCTCGCCGATGAACGCATCGGAATCCGCGTGCGTTTGACCGCCAAAGCGACAGACGCTGCGCACGCTCGCACACTGCTCGACGACGAAGCGCACCGCATTCGCCCGCTGCTCGGCGACACTGTTTACGCTGAAGCACAGAATCCTGATGACACACCGTCGCCGGAAAAAATCGTGTTGTCTCTGCTCGACGCGCAAAATAAAACTTTGGCCGTTGCCGAATCGTTGACCGGTGGCTTGATCGGCGCGCGGTTGACTGCCATTCCCGGCGCCAGTCGTGTTTTTCGCGGTGCGCTGGTTTCCTACGCCAGCGATATCAAATTTCAACACTTGCACGTCACGCCGGGACCTGTCATCAACGAAGCAACCGCCATGCAAATGGCGCAATCGGTGCGCCAATTATTAGCTTCCGATATTGGGATCGCTGCCACTGGCGTCGCCGGGCCGGATCGTCAGGACAATCAGCCACCGGGCACAGTTTGCCTTGCAGTTGCCGATGGCGAACGAACCTCGGCATGTACTGTTTATTTCGGCAACCGCGGCCGCGATCACGTTCGCGAGCTTTCGGCGAGCACGCTGTTTGACATGCTGCGCCGTCATCTACAACATTCGTCGAGCCTATCATGAGCCAAACTTCTCCTCCCTCTGCCCAGGAGTTGCAACGCAGTCTGAAAGCGCGCCACCTCACGATGATCGCCATCGGCGGCGCCATCGGCACCGGTCTTTTTGTCGCCTCGGGTGCAACCATCGCACAGGCAGGTCCGGGTGGCGCACTTTTTTCCTACTTGCTCATCGGGTTGATGGTTTATTTTCTGATGACCAGTTTGAGCGAACTCGCCGCGTGCATGCCGGTATCGGGCTCATTCGCCACTTACGGCGCACATTATGTCGATGAAAGTTTCGGTTTCGCGTTAGGTTGGAATTATTGGTATAACTGGGCAATCACCGTCGCCGTCGATCTCGTCGCGGCACAATTGGTGATGCAATATTGGTTTCCCGACGTCAACGGCATCATTTGGAGCGCGCTTTTCTTATCCATTCTTTTTTTGCTGAACTACATTTCCGTGCGCGGTTTCGGCGAAGGAGAATATTGGTTTGCGCTGATCAAAGTCACAACCGTCATCATCTTCATCATCATCGGCCTGGCGATGATTTTCGGAATCATGAGCGGTGGCAACGGCGGCGGCTGGGAAAACTGGACGACCGGCGACGCACCATTCGTCGGCGGTGTCGGTGCGATGGTCGGTGTCGCCATGATTGTCGGCTTTTCTTTTCAAGGTACTGAGTTGATCGGTATCGCCGCCGGAGAATCGGAAGACCCACAACGCAATATCCCGCGCGCCGTGCGACAAATCTTCTGGCGCATTCTGATTTTCTATGTGCTGGCGATTCTGGTTATCGGCCTCATCATTCCCTACACCGACCCCAACCTGCTGCGTAACGATGTCCGCGACATCGGCGTCAGCCCGTTCACGCTGGTTTTCGAGCGTGCTGGTTTGGCGTTCGCCGCCGGTCTGATGAACGCCGTGATTCTGACCGCGATTTTATCGGCAGGCAATTCGGGCATGTACGCTTCAACGCGCATCCTCTACGCGCTGGCAACGGAAAACAAAGCGCCAAAAATCTTCGCGCGTTTATCCGCCAGCGGTGTACCGCGCAACGCGCTCTACGCCACCACGCTGATCTGCATGCTGTGCTTTTTAACCTCGCTGTTCGAAAACCAACGCGTCTATCTGTGGCTGCTCAACACCTCGGGAATGTGCGGCTTCATTGCCTGGCTCGGTATCGCCGTGTCGCACTATCGTTTTCGATGCGGGCTGGAAAAACAAAATTACGATCTCTCCAGCTTGCCGTACCGCAGCAAATGGTTTCCATTCGGTCCGATCTTCGCATTCGTACTGTGCATGATCATCGCGCTCGGCCAAAACTATCAGGGCTTTTTCTCCTGGCAGGACGACTGGCTTGGGCTGCTGGCGACTTATATTGGCATTCCGCTTTTTTTCGCCATCTGGTTCGGTTATAAACTTGTACGAAAAACGCATGTGATCCGCTACGATGAAATGACCTTCCCCGACATCATTACCAAGTCGTCCGCTGGCGACAGCAACGTTTCCTGAGCTATTTTGTCGCGCCATTCCCGGTAAAAAAACCGGAAAATGTTAGTGATTATCGGTACAATACCCGTTGCACTTAATTATTAATTCCTGTCGCAACAGGATCGTTTAACTCTCACTTACTTAAAAAGGAAACCACCATGAAAAAAATAGCTACTCTTTTATTCGCCCTGCTGGCCGCCATCTTTGTACTGACCGCGTGTGAGAAAAAAGAAACCGCGCCTGCACCATCTGCGCCGCCTGCCGCACAACAAACTGCGCCTGCTGAAGCACCTCCGGCAACGCCTGAGCCTGCGCCAGCCGAAACTGCTCCGACGGATGCCGCGCCTACCGAAGCAGCACCTGCGGAAGCCGCACCCGAAGCGGATACCAATGCCGCAGCTTTGCCGGAATCCTGCGAAGCGTATCTGGCGAAAGTCGGCGAGTGCATGCAGAAAAACGCCAACAACCCTGATACCGTCAACATGCTGAAAGAGCAGGAAGCACAGTTACGTGAAACGTGGACGAAAGAAGCCGACAAAGATGCGCTCGACGCATCATGCAAACAGGCAACGGATATCTTCGCGCAAAACGCAGCCGGAATGGGTTGCTGAAAACAGCGCTTGTTATCCACACGAAAAAGCCTGCGGAATCGCAGGCTTTTTTTTCGGCTATCAAAAAACTATCCTCAGTGAAGTTTCATCGCGTACAGCGCGATCAAACCTTTCTGATCTCTGTCATCTGACCTTTGAAACTGTTATATTCTTTCTCATGATTTGCGATGATGCTTTCTGCCCTTTTTGCCGCGAGGACGGTGGCATTCTTCTTTATCGCGACGATTTGTGCCGTGTGGTGCTGACGGATGAACCTTTTCCCGGCTTTTGTCGGCTGATCTGGAACCGCCATGTTGCGGAATTTTCCGATTTGTCCGCTGCCGAACGCTCACATTGCACTGACATGTTGTTCGTCGTGGAGCGAGCGTTGCGCGCGCTGCTATCGCCTGTGAAGATGAATATCGCGTCATTGGGAAATGTTGTACCCCATTTGCATTGGCACCTGATTCCACGTTTTGTCGATGATTCACATTATCCACAGCCGGTTTGGGGCAAAGCGGTGCGCGCCTCCTCTCAAACGGTATTGCCATCACAGTTTATTGATCGGCTAAAAAAAGCGATAATGACAGAATTGGATGAAATCCCGACGGGGAAAACTAAGGAGTCATAGCTGATGACCTCTGCGGAACAACCAGCAATGAATGAAACGCCGCCGCATCGCATCATGCAGAAAGGTTGGGCGACGCAGTTGTTCGCCACGCCGTTGCCGGAAGCGAGCGTTTTGCTGCGCGGTGAGCTTGATCAGCTCTTGCAGCAGAAGATCCAGCCCGATGAAATGATCCGCATCACGGAGATCGCGCGCGTGTTGGCGATGGGCATTCACAAGAAATGGATGCCGCTTTATCAGAGCGACGGCAGGGCTTTTTCGGAAGACGTTTCATTGTGGCAAAGTTTATGGTCGCTTTATTCGGCGGAGTTAAAACCGCTGTTGAGTGGCGATGAGCGACTGACGCGGCACAAGGCTTTGTTGTTGCAACGCGCGCTGTTTGTCGGCAAGCAGATTCGTTTGATTCATGCGCTGGCGTACAAGTTTTTTCCCGAACAATATTGGCAAGAAATCCACGCTTATTTTCGTTTTGCCGAAATGCTCAAGTGTGATCGAGAGAATATCGCCGATAAACTTTCGACCACGGAAAATCGCGTGAACAGTCATTCGACGTATATGCATATTCTTCTGCTTGATCTTGCGAATACGTCCATCCTGAACGCACGGCAGATCATGTGGATTGATCGCTGGTTGCCGCGTCTGGCGCGCAAGGTTTTCCCGGTTGACGCCAGCGTGCCGCAGATCGGTCTCTTTCTCGAAGTTCATCTGGAAAAAGCGCAAGGCGGCGTTTTGCGTGCGCGCGTGAAAAATGCAGAGGCGATGATGCGCTATGCCACGCTTGAAGAATTGTCGCAAACGCTGCGGCGCAGAAAGCGACATTTGATCACCGGCGCGCGGCCTGCGAATGTGAAGCTCGGCGACGATGTCGATAGCGATCAGGCGTCTTTTCTGCTCTCGCACCTTGAAACCGCTTGGTGTCCGCCCGATTTATCGCACGCGCCCGAAGCACCGGAATTTGACGGATGGGACGATAACGCGTTGGCTTGACGCGTTGTTGCTCTTTCTGCTTTGCGCGGTTGTCCTTGCTGATTATTTTGGGCGTTGAAAACATTATTTATGTTGCCAACCATAACACCCGATAGTATCGCTCTCCTTGCTCTCCTCGACGCGCAACATGCGCAGTCTGCCACGGCACTCGCCAAAAAACTCGGCATCAATGTGCAACAGATTCAGGTGCTTCTGAAAGAGATTGAAACTGCAGGCGTCGAGTTGGTTCGCAAGTCCGGAAAAGGTTATTGCCTGTCCCAGCCATTGCCGTGGCTTGATCTGGATGCGTGGCAACAGGCGGCGCAAGCGCGCGGCGCGCAGTTGCCAAAAAAAGAGAAACACACCGAGCAGCGAAGCATTCTTGTGCCGTTAGCGCATGGCGGCGTTCAATCGTTGTCTTTGACGCGCGTCATGAGCGTCGATTCCACGTCCAGCGAATTATTGCGGCATTTGCCGCGCACGAATATTCACGCGCAGGCATTGATCACGGAATGGCAGACCACAGGACGCGGACGGCACGGTCAGCCGTGGTATGCGCTGCCGGGCGGCAGTTTGATGTTTTCTCTGGGTTGGCGTTTTACCTGTGACAGTCATTTTTTGAGCGGGCTACCGATGGCGATCAGCCTTGCCATCGCCGAAGCGCTGGAAAAGGAAGGCTTTGTCGACATTCAGTTGAAGTGGCCCAACGATATCGTGTTTCATTTCCAGAAACTCGGCGGCGTACTGGTCGAATTGAACAATGAGACATCCGGCGTGACCGATGCGGTAATCGGTATCGGTTTGAATCTTTATTTTCCGCGTGCGGCGCGTGAGCCCATCGCACGTGCCGTCACCGATCTGTACAGTATTCAACATGTGATGCCCGATCGAAACGTTCTGCTCGCCGCGATCATGATGGAACTTGCCAACACGTTGACAGTCTATGCGCAAAAAGGCTTCGCCGCTTTCGCGTCGTCGTGGCAAAAACGACATATCTATCATCAGCGCGCCGTGCGTTTGTTGCTGCCCGATCAGCAAATCGTCAAGGGCATCGCGCTCGGTATTGATGCCGATGGTGCGTTGATTCTGGGCGAGCCATCCGCAGACAAAGACAAGGCGGCGCGGTATACTGCCGGAGAAATTTCGCTGTACCCCGCATAATCATTTCATTGAAGGAAAACAACATTGAGCATGACCCTAGTGATCGATGCCGGCAATACCCGTTTGAAATGGGGCATTGCTCAACCGCACGGTTGGTCATCGCTCGGTTCCGTCGATAACGACAAAATCGGCGCGTTGCGTATCACGCAATGGAAAAAACTACCACGTCCATCGCGCATCGTCGGCACCAATGTCACCGGCGAATCCGGACGTTCGCGAATCGAAGCGCAGGTTGCGCACTGGCATGTCAGACCGGAGTGGATTCAGGCGAGTGCCGAAGCGTGTGGCGTCAAAAATAATTATCACGTTCCGCATACGCTCGGCGCGGATCGTTGGGCGGCAGTCATCGCGGCGCGGCAACGGCTGCTGCAAATATCGAGCGCCCCACCGCCGTGCTTGGTCATCACCGCCGGAACGACGATGACGATCAGCGCGCTTTCTTCCGACGGTGTTTTTCTCGGCGGCGCGATCATTCCCGGCGTAATGAGCATGCGATCCATTCTTGCCGCGACCACTTCGGCGCTCACGCTGCATCTGAATGTCGGGCATTATGCAGAGTTTCCGCAATCCACCGCCGATGCCATTTTTTCCGGCGCTACCGACGCCATCCTCGGCGCGATCCGCAGTTGGCGTGCGCGTCTTGCGGTCAAAGAACAAATTGCAGAGCGTGAGGTGCGCATGATTCTGACCGGCGGCGATGCCGCTGCGTTGCAACCTTATTTATCTGAGGCTGCTATTGTTGCGGAGCATCTGGTTCTCGAAGGCATCATGGCCATCGTGCTCGAGCAAACCCAAGATGGCGTTCAAAGTGATTTATTTGCGAGTAGCAGTAACCCTTATATTGGCTCTGTCTGATTCATTGATATGTTGCGTTTTTTATTGCTTTTCCTTGTGTGTCTGAACATCATCGCGTTTTTCGCGCGCGATCATGGGAAGCAGGTTTTTGATCCGCTGCCGCCGCCGTTGGCCGCAGATCATATCATGCTTGTGCACGACGATGACGAGCCCAATTCCGAATCGCCAAACGAAGTAGCCAACGCCGTTACGTCTGCACCGGATGATCCCGACGCGCCCGCGTGCATCGAATGGGGTCCCGTCAACGAAAACCAGATCAACAACGCCGAAGCCGCATTGTCCAACCTCGGCGTGCGCACCTATCGCGAAATGTTGCGCGTCGTGCAACCCACTTCGTGGTGGGTTAATATCGACGGCTTCGTTTCCCGACAAAACGCCGATGAAGCCGCAACCGCGTTGAAAGATCGCGGCGCTGCCGATATTTCGGTGCTTGAAGTGCAAGGAAGTTTTGTCTTGTCGCTCGGTGTTTTCAGCGCTGAGGAAGGCGCGCAAAAACGACTGGCCGAACTCAGTGGCACTGGAATCGGAAATATTCAAATCACGCCACGCGGTACGTCCGCCGCATTCTTTCAGATCGACGACGCTTTGCCCGAACTCGTTGAATCGCTGATCGAAATTGCATCGCGTTTTCAGAATAGTCATGTACAGACGATTGAATGCCGCGACAGCGAAACGCCATGACCATGCAAAAAAACACTGCTGAATTATTGATTTCTCTTCTCAAGCAACGCATCCTGATGCTCGACGGCGCGATGGGCACCATGATTCAACGCTATCCGCTTGAGGAGGCCGATTTTCGCAGACAGCGCTTTGCCGATCATCCCTGCGATATCAAGGGCAATAACGACATCCTGACACTGACGCAGCCAGATATTATCGAAGCGATCCACCGTGCGTATCTGACCGCAGGTGCCGACATCATCGAAACCAATACCTTTGGTGCCACCACCATCGCTCAGTCCGATTACGGACTGGCCGAAGTCGCACGAGAGATCAACGTTAAAGCAGCGCGCATTGCCCGCCGCTGTGCCGATGCATTGGGTACCTCGGAGCAACCGCGCTTCGTCGCGGGTTCGCTCGGCCCGACCAACCGCACCGCATCCATTTCACCGGATGTCAGCGATCCGGCTGCCCGCAATATTACCTTTCAGCAACTGGTGGATGCCTATCGGGAAGCGATTGACGGGCTGATGGAAGGCGGTGTTGATCTGCTGCTGATCGAAACGGTATTCGATACCCTCAACGCCAAGGCCGCGCTGTTCGCCGCCGATATCTGCTTCGAAGCTTGCGGCCGACGATTGCCGGTGATGGTATCCGGCACCATCACCGATGCATCGGGGCGCACCCTGTCCGGACAGACTGTCGAAGCGTTCTGGAATACCATCCGACCATTCCAGCCGCTGGCCATCGGTCTGAACTGCGCGCTGGGTGCATCGCTGATGCGCCCCTACGTGGAAGCGCTCGCAGCCATCGCAGATACCTGCACGCTGTGCTACCCGAACGCCGGGTTGCCCAATCCGATGTCCGATACCGGCTACGATGAAGCTCCGGAAACCACCGCGCGTCTGGTACACGAATTCGCCGAGCAAGGCTGGGTCAATATTCTGGGCGGGTGTTGCGGCACGACACCGGATCATATCCGGGCAATCGCCGATGTGGTGCGTGGTGTGCCGCCACGCGCTGTTTCTGAAGAAAACTGATGCCATGAGCAGCGTACCTTCTCATCCGTCCTTCCCTCCTTCCCGTCCGCTTCGGCTTGCCGGGCTGGAACCGCTGAACATCGGCGATACCTCGCTGTTCGTCAACATCGGCGAGCGCACCAATGTCACCGGTTCGAAGGCATTCGCGCGTCTGATCCTGAATGAGGATTACGCCGCCGCTGTTGAAGTTGCCCGGCAACAGGTTGAAAACGGTGCGCAGATCATTGATGTCAACATGGATGAAGCCATGCTTGATTCAGTAGTGGCCATGCGGCACTTTCTCAACATCATTGCCACCGAGCCCGATATCGCCCGCGTGCCGGTGATGATCGACTCATCGCGCTGGGAAGTGATCGAAGCCGGGCTGCAATGCGTGCAAGGGCGCGCCATCGTCAATTCGTTGTCGCTCAAGGAAGGCGAAGAAGAATTCCTGTCGCGGGCACGGCTGGTGAAACGCTATGGTGCCGCCGCCGTGGTGATGGCGTTCGACGAGCAGGGGCAGGCCGATACCTTCGAACGTCGCATTGCGATTTGCCAACGTGCGTACGATCTGCTCACCAAGAAGGTATGTTTTGCACCGGAAGACATTGTTTTCGATCCCAACGTGTTTGCGGTAGCCACCGGCATCGCCGAACACGCCGATTACGCGCTTGATTTCATTCGCGCCACGAGCTGGATTCGCAACCACCTGCCCCATGCCAAGGTTTCCGGCGGTATTTCCAACATCAGCTTCAGCTTCCGTGGCAACGACACCGTGCGCGAAGCAATCCATACCGTGTTCCTGTACCACGCCATTCGCAACGGCCTGACCATGGGCATCGTCAATGCCGGGCAACTCGGCGACTACGATTCACTGCCTGCCGATCTGCGCGACGCGGTCGAAGACGTCATCCTGAACCGTGCCCGCGCTGATGGCAAAGACACGACCGAGGTGCTGATCGAAACAGCGGAACGTTACCGCGACCAACATGCTCCCGGCGCGCCGCGTCCCAAAGACAACTGGCCGGACAGCGCCGAAGAACGGCTGGTCTTTGCACTGTTGAACGGCAACCCCTCACGCCTTGCCGATGATCTGGAAGAAGTACGGCAGACAATCAAGGCGCGCGGTGGCAAAGCCATCGAAATCATTGAAGGCACGCTCATGCGTGGCATGGATATCGTGGGCGACCGCTTCGGTGAGGGCAAAATGTTCTTGCCACAAGTCGTCAAGAGTGCGCGCGTCATGAAAGAGGCCGTTGCCTATCTGGTGCCGTTCATCGAAGAAGAAAAGGACGGGGACAGCAAGAGCAACGGCAAGATCATCATGGCAACCGTCAAAGGCGACGTGCACGATATCGGCAAAAACATCGTCTCCGTCGTGCTGCAATGCAACAACTACGAAGTGATCGATCTGGGTGTGATGGTGCCCGCGCAAAAAATTGTCGATGCCGCGCTGGCCGAACAGGCGGATGTCGTCGGGCTGTCCGGGCTGATCACGCCGTCGCTTGAGGAAATGGCGCACGTCGCCGCCGAAATGGAGCGCGCCGGTTTACGCTGCCCGTTGATGATCGGTGGTGCTACCACCTCCCGCGTGCACACCGCCGTCAAGATTGCGCCGCATTATCAGGGAACCACGGTGTACGTTCCCGATGCTTCGCGTGCCGTCGGTGTGGTGTCGCAACTGCTGTCGCCATCGCGCCGCGAAGCCTACGCTGCCGAAATCGCTGCCGATTATGAGCGCATTCGGACGCAACATGCACGCAAGAAAGGGGCAACCCTGATCACCCTTGCCGAGGCACGCGCACGCGCATTCCATGCTGACGATGCGCGCACGCCGCCCGCACCGAAAATTGCAGGACGACAGATCATCCGCGATCTGCCACTGGACACATTGGTACCGTTCATTGATTGGTCGCCATTTTTCCATGCCTGGGATTTGCGGGGGCGCTACCCCGATATTCTCGACGATACCGTGGTCGGTGAAAGCGCACGCCAGATTGATGCCGACGCCCGAGCCATGCTGAAAAAAATGATCGAACACCAATGGCTGCGCGCTTCGGCTGTATTCGGCATCTGGCCTGCGTACAGCGACCGCGACGACATCGTGCTACTCGACGGGGATCGTACTTTACGCTGGCCCCTGCTGCGCCAGCAATACCAGCGCCCGGACGGGAAACCCAATTATTGCCTTTCCGATTTTGTTCGTACACATGGTATGGGTGACGATCATGTCGGTGCGTTCGCACTCACCGCCGGTCTTGATCTGGAAAAGCAGACAGACATCTTCGCACAAGCTAATGATGACTATTCGGCATTGATGCTGAAGGCGCTGGCTGATCGCTTCACCGAAGCACTCGCCGAATGGCTGCATTACCAGATACGAACCCGCTTCTGGGGTTATGAGCAAGCGCGTGCACCCATCGACCTGCACGCACTGATCACGGAACAATACCAGGGCATTCGCCCGGCGCCAGGCTACCCCGCCTGCCCCGAACACAGCGTCAAAGCTGCGCTACTGGATTGGCTCGGCGCTGACGAAATCGGCATGAGTATTACCGAAAGCTTCATGATGAAACCCGCGTCCTCCATCTCCGGCTTCTACCTCGCGCACCCCGAAGCGCGCTATTTCGCCGTGGGCACCATCGGCGAAGATCAGTTGCAGGATTTTGCCCGGCGCAACCAGCTTGATGAAGCAACAGCGCGACGGTATCTGGCGGCTAATTTATAGCGTCCGTTGATATTTAATTCCGTAGCCAAAGGTATTTTCAACACGATCCGCCTATTTGATTTGCTAATCACCCACGATAAACGCCTCACTTGTCTCCGACCAACGCCACTCATTCATTGTTTGCCCTGCTGTCTGTGAAAAGACTTGACATGTCATAAAAGCCTTTGTAGTCTCATCACGTTTGAATATTTCATTTCAAGAGGACTATTATGGGCGGCAAACCAGCGGCTCGGGTGGGAGATAGTGTTGTCAAAGGCAAGATCGTCACTGGTTCGCCAACAGTATTGATCGGTAGTCCCTTGGATGGCATTGCTTGCGAACCCTGCAAGATTTCTGCGATGAAAGGCAGCCCGGTTAACCCGATCATGGGTATCAAGGTGTTGCCGAACGAAGTCGATATCGACCTGCCGTCTCCTCATGCTTTTCACTGGTTTCGCTTCTACAGCTCCGATAACCTTGAAGCAGGGATATTAGGCCCCGGTTGGAGCACTCCGGTTCACCTTTCCATCCGTGTAGAAGAAGAGAGCACCGTTCTCATTGATGCTCAGGGGCGCAGCATCATATTCCGTGGTCACCTGCATCCCGGTGAAGAACGCTACAGCAAAAGTGAAAGCCTGTGGATCAAGCGAGGCGGCCCCGGCGGCCTTGAGGGGT
>DAISYG010000030.1:0-21466 GCA_036825435.1 Casimicrobiaceae bacterium
CCATACGGATAGACTACCACAGGAGTGTAAAGTATTAAATCAAAAACGCTCTAATAAGGCCAGCCTTATCCTTTGAACGAAGAATGTCCATCGGAACATAAGCCCATTTTTCATTGAGATTTTCGTCAAAGGCATGCAGCATGCCATCGTTCGAAGCGACATACACCATCGTATCTCGGCTTTTATAATCGTCAAAAAAAGTTTCGTAGCCGGGGTTACTACTTTTCTCATCACTGCCATCAGTTTTGTAGGTACATTCTTTGATCTCGGACGGATCATCTGGATCAAGAATGCAATAGGGCGTTGCGACAACCACTGCTTTCGCGTTGACAATATCACCCAGCGGACCTTCGCCACGAGCTCGAAACTTTCCTAACCCATCACCTTCATTACTTCGATCTCCGCGCAGGTAGGCAATAACATTTTTTCGCTGTTCCGATGAATTGCCCAAGTTGTTAATGAGCGATGAAGAAGACAGTCCTGTTACCGTAAAGGGAACCGCATTGGATGTCCCTGCTCCACCCGCGGTACGAGTGAATATTTTTCTCTTGCTTTCCCATGGGTTGGGGTTTGCCGCATCCGGAGTCAACAACGCGGCAAGCCGTGTTGCCGCCGAAGATCCGCTGACGCCCCCTTCGCTTCCGGAGCTTGATATTCTTTTTTTGACAACATCTCCGCTCCACCCAGGCGCAAACGCCGCAGAATAGCTGTATTGATCGCCTGCCGACAAATCTCTGCTTGTCAAAGCAGAGCCTGAGCGCGCACCACCCAAGTTCAAGATTTCGGTCAAAATCGAGCGCAAGCCCGAACGAAACTCGCTCGGTGAGGTCGCGGAAACGTAACGACCAAAACCGTTGACCGAGGCATGCCAGAGATCATCAATGTTTTCGATTTTGTTTGCGCTGGGCGCTGGCCAATAATAGTTTGCATCTGCCGAATCAGCGGATTTTATTCTTTCCAGTGTGACGGCTTGATTTTTTGATGGGAGCGTTCCTCGAACACCAAATCCCATGCCATAAAAGTTCAAGTGTTGCCAGGTTGCCGGATCCTTCGCTGTGATTATCACGTTGTTGGGCATGTCTTCGCCCGTACGCAAATCAGTCATCCAATACTTGAGAGCAACGTCGGCTAAGGTATCGCTCGCTGTTTTGGTATCGCGGATGGGCGCAGGCCAAGACGTGTTTACAACCAGAGGTTGACCATAAACGGTTATCCCGGACAAAAGAGATGATGGCGGTACATTCGTTCCGTCAATATCGCTAATATTTCCACTGTTGCCATTCCACATTCCATCCGTAAAAAGAATGTGATAGTTTCTTTGGCAGGAGTGAATAATGGGGCCATCTACCTTTCCGAATATTTTTCCAACTTCTGCTGCCGCTTTTCTTAACGGCGTTCCCCCCCCATGTGAATGGGAACTCGTATAGTTTTTCAAAGAAATCACTTCTATGCGAACTGGTGATGGATTCACTGCTGATATCCCTGAAATAGTCAACATCAAGCGTACGCATGGCACTGGAGTAGCCATCCAATCGGTTGATGGAAGAAAGACCGACTCTTGGGATCACACTATCACCGCTGACGTCGATATCGGCGAAGGCATGGGAGATGACGGTTTTAGCGGCGGCTAGCCGATTATGATAATAAGCAAGCCAGTTTGCGTAGTTCTGCAACTCCTCCTTTACCGTCCTTGTCTTGCTGGCCATTGTTGCGGTATTTTCGTCGTAGTATCGATGGACTACATTGCCGATGGAGTTGTTGACCATATTGTTATTGAAGTCGAGTACCATCAGCTCGAAAGCCGGATGGTCGATATTGTCGATGTTGTTGCCATCGGTGCTGACGATGCCGCCGGAAGCATTGATTTTCATCGGCGTTGCTGAATAATAAGGATATTGATAGGTGCTGTCGCGGTCTTCCTGACAATCGTTTGGGTTTGCATCACCGCGAGAACGGAAATTTTTGCACCACATGACGTTTGTTTTGTAGTAATGCGGCCCCAACGTTCGTTTCGGTGTTGCCGTTTCAAATAAATCCCAGACGGATTGATCTGCCCCCTTCATGTATCTTTCCTGAAGGATTGCATATTGAGTTTGGGAGTAAGTATATTGAAGTGTTTTAAGATTATAAAGAGCCGGTCGCCCTTTCCAGTTGGTATTCCAGCGCACCGCTTCCCAATTGGTAATATCGCTTTCTCCGAACGGGGGCTCGTAATCCTGGAGCGGATCATAGGCCAAGCCATTGAAAGCGGCGGCCAGCATAGGAGGGTGTCCGTCTTTGAAAAAACTTTGTTTTATGTATTCGTTGGTTGGCACTCCTGTTGTTTGGTTGACCTGAGGAGTAGTCCTGGGAGTGGTGCCTTCGCCATCATATTTATAAGTGTCGTCGTAAATAGGACATTGCGCGATGGTCGTTTTGCTTGTCCAGCACGCTCGATCTATGCCTTTGATGGTGATTCTGCCGCTTTCAATTGTATTGACGATATTATCTGGTGTGTACGTCCTCAACATACTGGACGAGTCATCCACCGTCAGCCAAATATTGGGCGGCACAAGTGCCTCTGTACCTAAAGGCTCATTGGCCAAATCAACAGGCGCGGAGAAGGTGTAGCTGCAGAAAGTTAATAAAACAAAGACAACGCCACACCAATGACGAAAGAAGGGAGGAAAGGTTGATTTTTTCATGATGGTACCTTTTGGCAATATTCAGAAAACTTATCTCTGAAAAATGGTTTGGGCGAACGAAACGGCATTTTTGGGGCCATCCACGCGAACCGTTACTCGATAATAAAAAGTATCAACGCTGGCAGCAGCAGCAAGCATAAGCGGCGGAATCTCGTGCGTCATGGTGCTGTCTTCAGTAACATCATCAGAAAGTGTCCAAGTTGCGCGCAAGCAGCTTCTAATATCGGTAGCGTTGCTGCACATTCTTTCAATCACAACGCGCATCGTATTTCCGTTGCCAGTGGTGCCGGGATCCAAACTAAGAACATTGGTGCCGCTCTTTGTCTGCAGATTTCGTGGTATCCCCTGGGTGCTTTCGTTGGGCTGAATGGAAGTAAAAAAGCCGGGAGCTCCAGGCGTTGTGTAGGCACTAAAGTTTCTGACCACTTGCTCAATCGCCCAGTTTGATGACGCTTCGGCAGATTGACGGAGCGTAAGATTGGTCATTGCGGTTAACAGGGTATCTGTTGATCGCAACATGCCTGCGGATGCCAGCATGATCAACACCAACATCAGTAGCGTGACGATTAATACGATACCTTTTTGAGATTTCTTCATCATCATTTTCTTGACCTCCTCATGTTGTCATCAGGGCGAGGCTGTCCAAACGGTGTTTCGTAGTGGGACAATCATTTCGTACATTCGGTAGCGGTATGTCGTGCCGCCGGGACCCGTCTCCGCGAGATAGTCGATCGGGACTGCGGGGTCGCACGTCATGGTGATATCAGGTGGGCCGGGACAAGCGTCAAACGCGATGAATTTGGTTGGCTGATTGAATGTTGCGGAATTTTCCGGCTCGTCTGCGCGTACCACGATTGCGGCTCGTATGGCCTTGATCCGACGTATGGTCGTGGCCGACGCGTCTCTTACCGTTGCTGGATCCCATGATGGCGCTTTTGCATCAAGCCAGGAATCTATTTGTTGGTCGTCATTCGTATCAATGCCGTATTGAGCGCGGAAAAACATCACGTTCGAAACGACGATATTTCTTCGAACCTCCCAATCTCCGTTTGCCGTTGGCGTCCATATGGCTCTCTGCAAAGCGCCGGCGGAATCAACATAATAAAAGATCCGCAGTGGCGTCCCCAGATTCACCAAGATTGCTCCGTCTGAGGGTGTGGCCGCTGCTTCTCCTTGATACGTGGCGGTTATGGTGATATCGCTTGAGCCGTCATCGTTGATGGTGATGGGATTGATGATTTGATAAAGGTTGCAGGTCGTGCCGTTCACTTCCACGACAGATTCCCCGGAGAGAAATGGCACAGGTGAATCGACTTCCATCGTTCCACCGCCCGGGAGTGTAGTCGGAAGCGTTTGAACGGTCATGGTATCGACGTGTCGAGATGATCCGCCCAGAAAGATGGAAATACCGTCAAAATCTGCGCCGACGGGAAGAATCACGACGGGTAATGGTCTGAGTGAGAGATTGTCCGGTGATGTGCTGATGTCGTCGCCCAGAGGCGCGTCCGGGCAGTCGCTCAACGCTGCGGAATTGGAAGGTGGAATATCTGCGCCGCCACCGGTCGATGAATTGAAATTCATGATGCCCGCGCCTGCACCCTGCAAATCATGTTCCAGAAGAAAGAAAGCATACATCCCGGAAATCTGTGCTTCATTGACCGAAGCCATGATCCGGTTGGTACGCTCGTGTCCGTCATATACGCGATATACGGCATAAATGGAGAGCAGCCCTATCACAAAAGCGACAAGCAGCTCAACAAGGGTCACGCCCTGTTGAAAAGACGGGGAGGGGCACTTCCGATTCAATATTGGCTTTTGGTAAAACATGACTAAATAATTCCTCCCGGGGCATTTGGATAACCAAGAGACGTGAAATGGGAGTGCGTACGCGTTGTCCCCGTAACATCCGTCCACTGAATCGTGACCCACACATCCACGCTGGTGTTGGTAAGCGTTCCGGCGGCGTTGCTGATGCTGTCATCAACGAGCGTTATCGTTGGAGAGCTGGCCGTCGGAATGGCTGCGGCCACTCTTCCTGAAAAAGCGTCATATGGATCGCTGTCTTCGCCAAAGCCCTCCTCAATGTCGCTCCCCTGTAAGCCCGACGCCCACATTTCTCCCACATAAGAAGAAGCAAGACGTACCGCTTCCGCCCGGACGCCAGCGTCGCTGGTTGTGCCCAACGAATTCGCCTGCAAGCCGATGAGCGCCACGATACCCAGGGCAAAAAGGAGAATCGAAACGAGAACCTCGATTAGCATGAAGCCGCGTGTTGCATGCCGTGTTCTCCATTCTTTTTTGATGTGGGGTTTCAAGTTCATGAGCTTTGCTCCTGGTTAATATTGATAAGCGCGCAGTCAAGCGCCGCGGCAAGCTTTGGGATCATCCGTGCCGAAAAGATGCGGTGCGCAAACGCGGATACCCTGCAACGCATCGGCTTCCGCGCGTAGCGATGGCGCGGCTGTTGGCGTCGCGCTTTGAACGTCAACGGTATTCAATGGTGGCGAACCGTCGCGCACGTTGGCGTTCATGATGCGTCCCATGTTGTCGAACGTTATCCGAGAAGCGCTGGGTGGAAGGGATGTTGTTGCAACGGTTTCAACCCAGCTATGGATTTCAACGGGCGGGTTGATGGCTTCCGGCGGCGTGGTGTTGATATTGATTTCCTGAATGATCCAACCGTTATGGATAAGTGTGAACTCGGTCGGGACATTTTTTTTGACGGCGTTTATGCGCGCCTGTTGTAATCCGGATACGATGGATGCGGTGGTGTTGCGGATTTTCCGGTTTTCCAGATAATCGCTGAGACTGGGAATACCTACCGCCACCAGAAGAGCGATAATCGCCGAAGTGATCATCAACTCAACCAAGGTCAATCCATGTTCGTTTTTTCCGTCCATCTTTTTTCCCTTACGGACTGCGAACTTGCGGGGATTCACAATCTATTTAATTATGACAAAAGTGTTTCATGATTTTGAAATTTATTTCACAAATCGCCGATAAACGGTAAAATAATGCCGATAAGCGTTACGTGACTATTTAAAGAGACAGCTAGATATTCAATTGTCTCTTATTAGAGACAATTGAATATGCGTAAGCAACTGTTTTTATTACCTATTGTATGATGGCGACCGCAATAATCACCCGGCATTATCTTGCTAGTCGAGCGGCTCGAAAGTAAAAAATTACAACCCGTAGGCATGTCGAGCTCGCAAAGTGCTTTTCAAAATGACAAGAGTGTGAATATTGGCAGCGACGCGCTGCAACGAGCCGTGCTGGTCACCGTTTTGATCCAACGGTTAATTGCAAACTTGCGGAACAACCGGAAGAAAATTCGCTGGTGTCTGCTGGTGGTGTGAGCGATATGGGCGCGGTGTGCTCCAGCCTTTGTTTGAAGACTTCACCAAAAATCCGATGCTTGCTTTTTTGATCGTTAATGCTGCTTACGATCAAGAAAATATCCATTAAGAGGCTTTTAAGGAATCTTCCTATAATCGGAAGCTGTTTCCCTTTTACCGTACGCTCAAGCGAATCATGAAAAAAACGATTGCGGTCATTATTATCTTATTGGTTGCGGCTTTGCTCGCTCTGGGCGCCCGTCATTTCTTTTTTGCTGAGGCGCCGCCTTCCTACCTGACCGTTCCCGTTGTCCGAGCCGACATCGAAGAAGCCGTGCTGGCTACCGGTGCGCTGGAGCCGATCAAACAGGTAAACGTTGGCGCGCAGGTAAACGGGCAGTTGAAATCATTGAAAGTTCAGCTGGGCGACCGGGTCAAGAAGGGCGATCTGCTCGCGGAGATCGACCCGGTGTTGCAGGAAAACGACCTCCGTAATGCGGAGGCTTCGCTGGAAAATATCAAAGCCCAGAAAAAAGCGCGCGACGCTCAACTCAAGCAATACGAACTGGCGTACAAGCGTCAGCAGGACATGATCGAACACGAAGCCAGCTCGATCGCGGATCTTGAAGCGGCAGAAGCGCAGCTTCACACCACGCGCGCCGAACTTGAAGCGATCAACGCACAGATCAAGCAGGCCACCGTTCAGGTCGATACCGCGCGCGCCAATCTGGGCTACACGCGCATCATGGCGCCGATGGATGGCGAGGTGATCGCCATCGTCACTCAGGAAGGGCAGACGGTGGTTTCCGCACAGACCGCACCCACCATTCTGATCCTTGCCGATCTGGACACGATGACGGTCAAAGCACAAATTTCGGAAGCCGATGTGATCCGTATCAAGCCCGGGCTGCCAGTGTACTTCACGGTACTCGGCAACCCCGACGAGCGGCATTACAGCACCCTGCGCGCCGTCGAACCGGCACCGGACACGATCGCCACGGCAACCACGTCATCAAGCAGTGCGTCTTCAACCACGGCGGTGTACTACAACGGCCTGTTCGACGTGGAAAATCCCGACAATATCCTGCGCACGTCAATGACCGCGCAGGTTTCCATCGTGCTCGGTCGTGCCGAGCATGCGTTGACGATCCCGCTCACGGCATTGGGCAAAAAAACGCCGGATGGCTATGAAGTACAGGTGCTGATTAACGGTACCCCGGAAAGCCGTCGCATCCGTACCGGCCTGAGCGACAGTGTCCATATGGAGGTAACCGATGGACTCGCCGAGGGCGATGAAGTCATCATCGGCGAAGGAAGCGCGAACGCCGTGGCCGACAATGGTGGTCGTCGGGGACCGGGACCGCGTCTATGAGCCCGTCTGACCAAACCGCTGCTCCTCTGCTGGCATTGCAAGGCGTCTCCCGTTGCTTTCCTGCCGGAGACGGCGTCGTCACCGCGCTCCGCGACGTCAACCTGACGATCCACGCCGGAGAAATCGTCGCGATCATGGGCGCATCGGGTTCGGGGAAATCGACGTTGATGAATATCCTCGGCTGCCTGGATCGTCCTTCCGAAGGAAGCTATCGTGTCAATGGCCGCGAAACGCGCGATTTGAATGGTGATGAACTGGCAACCTTGCGCCGCGAATACTTCGGTTTCATTTTCCAGCGCTATCATTTGTTGCCGCACCTCGATGCGATGCGCAACGCGGAGATCCCGGCAGTTTATGCGGGCGTGGATGTCACGCAACGCCATGATCGTTCGCGTGAATTATTGAAACGTCTGGGCCTCGATGACCGCATGCACCATCGCCCGAATCAATTATCGGGCGGACAGCAACAGCGTGTTTCGATCGCCCGTGCGCTGATGAATGGTGGTGATGTCATTCTCGCAGATGAGCCGACCGGTGCGCTGGACAGCAAGAGCGGTGAAGAGGTGATGGCGACGTTGCAGGAGTTGCACGAGCGTGGACATACCGTGATTCTGGTGACGCACGATGCACAGGTCGCCAACCACGCGGAACGTATTATCGAAATCCGCGACGGCGAAATCACCGCCGACTACGCCAATCCGAACCGCCCCCGAACAAAGACCAAAACGCTGAACAAAAAAGCGCCGCCGCCACGCTCTCCCATTCTTGCCGCATGGGATCGATTTGTCGAAGCCTTCAAAATGGCCGGTGTCGCCATGGCCTCCCACCGTATGCGCACTTTGCTGACCATGCTCGGGATCATCATCGGCATTACCTCGGTGGTATCCGTGGTGGCTTTGGGGCAGGGCGCACGACAAAAGATCATCGATGACATCAGCTCCATGGGCACCAACACCATTGATATTTACCCGGGCAGCGATTGGGGCGACCGGCGTTCGGCGCGCGTTCATACGCTGGTTGCCGGTGATCTTGATGTGCTTCGAAGTTTGCCGTTCATCGACAGTGTGACGCCCAGCGTCGGCGGCAGCGTATCACTGCGTTACCGTAATATCGAAGCCACTTCCCAGATTACCGGGGTGAACGATCAATTTTTCCGGGTTCGTGGCTACACCATGGCCGAAGGTGCAACATTCCGCCAGGAGGACGTTGTCCGGCAGGCGCAAACCATCGTGATCGACCACAATACCCGCAACAAACTTTTTGAACCTCAGGAAGACCCGCTGGGAAAGGTAATATTGGCCGGTAGTCTGCCGTTGACGGTGGTTGCGGTGACTGAAGAAAAGGAAAGTCCGTTTGGCTTCGGACAAAACCTGGAAACCTGGATACCGTATTCCACGGCCATGAACAAATTGTTCGGGCAAAAGTATTTCAGCAGTATCACGGTGCGCGTCAACGATGGCGTATCCAACGCACTGGCTGAACAAAACATCATCAAACTGCTGACATTGCGCCACGGCAGCAAGGATTTCTTCACCAGAAGCAGCGACAGCATTCTGCAAACGGTCAACAAGACGACGCTCACGATGACGCTGCTGATTTCCGCCATCGCGGTCATTTCGTTGGTGGTGGGTGGCATCGGGGTGATGAATATCATGCTGGTGTCCGTCACCGAACGCACGCAGGAAATCGGCATCCGCATGGCCGTCGGTGCGCGACAGAGCGATATCTTGCAACAATTTTTGATCGAAGCCGTGCTGGTCTGTCTGCTCGGCGGCTTGATCGGCATTGCGTTGTCGTACGGGGTAGGGTACGCATTTTCTCTGTTCGTCAGCCAGATGAGCATGCAGTTTTCACCCGCATCGATTGTTGCCGCTTTTTCGGTCGCCTCGCTGATCGGTCTGGTTTTCGGCTACCTCCCGGCGCGTAGCGCAGCAAAACTTGACCCCATTGAAGCCCTGGCGCGGGAGTGATGTGATGAAAAAACAATCCATAATATTGACTCTCGTTCTGCTACTAAGCGGTTGTGGTTCCATGTTGCGGAGTGAATACCAAATACCGGAGATGCAAATTCCCGAAACGTGGCAAGGTCAGAGCGAACAAACTACTGATGCGCAAGAACGATGGTGGACTTTGTTTGATGATCCGCAATTGATTGCGTTGATTGATCGCGCGCTTGCCGAAAACAACGATCTTGCTGCGGCTGCGGTACGCGTTCAGCGTGCGCGGTTGAATGCAGGTTTGGCGGACACCAATTTAACACCATCGGTTAACGTTGGCGCGGATGGTGGTGTGTCGCGAAACTTTGATGCCAACCGCAATACACAAAGCTATAGCGTCAGCGCATCGCTTAATTATGAAATTGATTTGTGGGGCAAACTGGCACGCGAGCGCGATATCGCCGCATGGGAAGCGGCGGCGACCGAATTTGATCGACAAAGCGCAGCGCTGGCACTAATCGGAACCACGGCGCAACTGTATTGGGAAATTGCGTATTTGAATCAACGCATTCAAAACAGTGAGGCCAGTGTCGCCTCTACGCAAAAAACCTGTGATCTGGTGCGCGCGCAAAAAAACGCGGGCGCAGTTTCCGCGCTGGACTTGGTGTTGTCCGAACAAAGTCTTGCCAGTCAGAAAGCCGCGCACGAAACGCTACTCATGCAGCGCGAACAAAAACGGCATGCATTGGCGATTCTTTTCGATCAACCACCGACTGAATACATCGGCGAGACCATTTCGTTGTGGGATGCAACATTGCCACAGCTTCATGAAGGCGTGCCGGCGGAAATACTGGCGCGCCGCCCTGATTTGGCAGCGGCTGAATGGCGATTACGCAGCGCGCTTGCCAACGTCGATCTAACACGAGCGAGTTTTTATCCCGCCTTTTCACTGACCGGCAGCTTGGGCAGCAGCAGTTCCCGTTTGTCCGACATTGTGCAAAACCCAATCGGCACATTGGGTGTTGGGCTAATATTGCCTTTTATCCAGTGGAATACGACACAATTGACGATTGACATTGCGCGCGCCGATTATGAAGAGGTGGTTATCAATTTCCGCCAGACGTTTTACGCGGCGCTGCTCGATGTGGAGGATGCGCTGACGGCACGCATTCACTATCGGGCACAAAATCCTTACCTTGAGGAGTCTTTAACGTTGGCGCAACAAGCGGAAAAACTTTCCGAAGTTCGCTACCGTACCGGCGCGACCAGCATTCAGGATTGGCTTGACGCACAGGATAAGCGGCGTAGTGCAGAAGACACACTCAGTCAGAACCAGTTGGATTGCCTGTTGGCGCAGATGGATGTTTACAAGGCGCTGGGCGGAGATCCTGTCTTGCCGCGCGACGAAGAAAGCGTACAATAACAAAAAATTTTAATGGAGAACCCGTCATGACCCCAACCATTTGGAACACCACTGATCTTTGTGATCAATTCGAAAACGACGCTCAAGCGGGTTTGCAAATCGTCGAACCGATGTTCGGCCACTTCGGCGGTAAAACACATTTTTCCGGCGAGATCGTGACACTGAAAATCTTTGAAGATAATAGTTTGGTGCGCACGATGCTCAGCGAAAACGGTACCGATAAAGTGTTGGTTATCGATGGCGGCGGCTCGTTGCGCTGCGCCTTGCTCGGCGACCAGCTAGGCTTGCTGGCGCAAAAAAATCATTGGCAAGGTGTGGTGGTGTATGGCTGCGTGCGCGATAGCGATGCATTGAGCAAGTTGGATTTGGGCGTATGCGCTTTGGCGACGCATCCACAACGTAGTCGTAAACAGGGGAATGGCGAACCTAATATTCAAGTGCGTTTCGGCGACGTCACCTTTACGCCCGGCGAATGGGTGTGTGTTGATGGTGACGGGGTTATCGTGTTGAAGCAAAAGCCAAGCAGATGATAGGTGTCGAGAATCGGGAATCAGTAAAAGCTCTTATGGCAAATAGCGAGGTGTAATCGCAGAGTATTATTTTTTGCCAGCACCGTCTGGATTGCCGCGTCGCTTCGCTCCTCGCAATGACATCCGTTTCTTGAAAGCTTTGACGTGAAACCAAATGTGAGCTTGAGCAAAGTACGGCTATTTTTTCTGATTCCTGTTATTTGACCTCTGATCCCTGAACGCCGCGCTCATAGCTGAGTAAATGTACCGTTGCATTGAAAACGGGGATTTCAAACATGCTTTCGCGGTCGGTTTTTTCGACGAACCATGCGTAATTTTCCGCGTAAACAATATTGTTGACCGCAGGCGCATACCAAATTTTGTAGGTGCCGCGCGTCGGCCAGCGCCAGAATTCATCGTCGTCGAGCACGAAGTAAACAAACATCATCAACGCATCGGTTTCGCCTAATGGCGAAGCGATTTTTTCCCACCCGATCGTTTGCGTTCGAACATCGGGGTTCCCTCCTCTTTTGTCACCGCGATCGGCATGCAACCACTTGTGCCAAGATTCGCCAGCGCGCATCGGGAAGCGAAAGCGTTGCCAAGGGGGGGCGAATTGCCGCGTTTCGTCATTCATGATCGCGCCTTGTGACACCAGACCGGGCGCAGGCCAGATTTCGATGCGGGAATCGTTGATGTTGTCACCTACGCGCGAAACTCGAACGGTAATTTGCCCATTCTCAATCGCAGTGACTTCATGCGTCTCTTCCCATTCGACGGGCAGACGATAGCCATCGGAGACGTGATAAACCCAACGGTCGCCAACGCGGTAATCGGGTGTTTCGACCGCGCGACTGGGGTCGCTATCCAGTCCCATCACGGAAGCGCAACTGGATAGCAGCCATGCGATAGTCAATATCCAGAAAGTACGAAACATAATAACAATAGACCGATGAATTCAAAAAATGTTCAACGAATGCTCAAAGCGGCTTGTCGGTAACCGCTCCTTCGCTGGCGCTGGACACCAGGCGCGCATATTTGCCCAACAGACCACGGGTGTAACGCGGCTTGGGCTGTTGCCATTGCGCACGCCGTTTGGCCAGATCCTCATCACTGACGTTCAACTGAATCAGCAGCTTGTGTGCGTCGATGGTGATCGAATCGCCTTCTTCCACGAGCGCAATGGTGCCGCCCACATACGCTTCCGGCGCGACGTGGCCGACGACCATGCCCCAAGTGCCGCCGGAGAAACGTCCGTCGGTGATCAGGCCAACGGTTTCGCCCAGACCCTGCCCGATCAGCGCGGAGGTTGGTGCCAGCATTTCCTGCATGCCCGGGCCGCCTTTCGGTCCTTCATAACGGATGACGATCACGTCGCCATCCTTGATCTGGCGCGCCATGATGGCTTCCATGCACGCCGCTTCGGAATCAAATACCCGCGCCGGGCCGGTGATGGACGGATTTTTCAGGCCGGTGATTTTGGCTACCGCGCCTTCGGTCGCCAGGTTGCCGCGCAGGATCGCAAGGTGCCCTTCGGGATACAGTGGTTTGTCGAATGGAAGAATCACTTTCTGATCGGCACGCGGTGTCGATGGCACATGGGCAAGCTCTTCGGCCATGGTTTTGCCGGTAATGGTCAGGCAATCGCCGTGCAGCAGTCCATGGTCGAGCAACATTTTCAGCACCTGCGGCACGCCACCGGCGTCGTTGAAGTCCACCGCGACGTAATGTCCGGACGGCTTCAGATCGCACAGCACCGGCACGCGGCGACGAATCCGTTCCACATCGTCGAGCGACCATGCCACGCCTGCCGCCGAGGCAATCGCCAGGTAATGCAGGACGGCATTGGTCGATCCGCCGGTCGCCATCACCAGCGACATCGCGTTTTCGATGGATTTTTTGGTGATGATGTCGCGCGGCTTGATGTCCTTGACGATGGCGTCGTACAACACCTGCGCCGACAACGCGGCGGAATCGGCCTTCTCGGGATCGGGGCACGCCAGTTGCGACGACCCCAGCATGCTCATGCCCAGTGCCTCGAACGAGGACGACATGGTGTTGGCGGTGTACATGCCGCCGCACGCGCCGGTGGTCGGACAGGCATTCTTTTCGATGCCGATGAAGTCTTCATCCGCCATTTTTCCTGCCGCATACGAACCCACCGCTTCGAAAACGCTGACGATGGTCAGGTCTTCGCCCTTCCAATGACCCGGCTTGATCGTGCCCGCGTAGACAAAAATACCGGGGACGTTCATGCGCGCCAGTGCGATCATGCCTGCGGGCATGTTCTTGTCGCAACCGCCGACGATCAGCACGCCGTCCATGCTTTGTCCGTTCACCGAGGTTTCGATCGCGTCGGCAATCACCTCGCGCGACACCAGCGAATACTTCATCGCTTCGGTACCCATGCCGATGCCGTCGGTCACCGTGGGCACGCCGAACACCTGCGGCATTGCACCAATCTCTTTCAGTGCCGCCATCGCGCGGTTGACCAGTGGTTGAATACCGGCGTTACACGGGTTCATCGTGCTGTGCCCGTTGGCAACGCCGACGATCGGCTTGGTGAAATCATCATCACCAAAACCGACTGCACGCAGCATGGCGCGGTTCGGCGAACGGGCAACGCCCTCGGTAATCAAACGGGAACGGCGGTTGTACGACATGAAAAGCTCCTAAACAATTAACGAGAATCAACTTCTGACGATAACATTGCATCCGGTTTAAGACAACACAGTATCGCACCGCCGACGATCAATACAAACGCTACGCCATGAAAAAAATGCAACCGTTCGTTGATGAAAATCACGGCAAATAACGCCGAAAAAAGCGGAATCAAATGCGTGAAAATGCCCGATTGCACCGGCCCGACTTTGGCAACTGCATAGCCGAACAACAACATTGCCAGCAACGTTGGCGCCAAAGCGATGTAGCTCGCCAGCACCATTTCTCGGGGCGTTAAATGCGGGATACCGTGCTGCATCCAATCGACAATCACGGCGGGCGCGATCAGGAATAGACCGAGCACACCGGCGAGAAAAACGAACGCG
The DNA here is from genome assembly GCA_036825435.1 of Casimicrobiaceae bacterium. Lineage (GTDB taxonomy): Bacteria > Pseudomonadota > Gammaproteobacteria > Burkholderiales > Casimicrobiaceae > UBA931. The sequence continues at coordinate 14,311 of DAISYG010000030.1, forward strand.
GTGAGCGAAAGATACATCGGGCGATAAAGCAGCAGCACGGTATAAACGGCCCATACCATGAGCCCTGCCAACACGATCAATTCGAATCCTGAAATATGCAGATGCAAGAGATTGGACAATTGACCGCGCGTCAAGACGACAAAAACACCGGTGAACGATAAAAACAGCCCGATGATTTCGTGTCGTTGCGGAATGCGTTTTTTCCACAACGCCATGATCAATACAACCATCACCGGCACGATGGAATTGACCAGTCCCATGAAAATGGCGGTCGTGCCACGCAAGCCGAGATACGAAAGATAGGCGTTAGGCGCAAAACCCAGCAGCGCCAGCAGCAACATCAGCCGCCATTGCGTCGTCAACGCGCGCATGATCTGGGCGCGTTCTCGATAAACAAACGGCACCAGCACCAACACCGCGACACCCCAGCGAAACAGCGCCAGCGTAGCGGGCGACATGGTGTTCAAAAGCCCGCGCGCGACGACCGCGTTGCTGCCCCAAAACGCGGAAGTCAGGACGAGAAACGCGTAAGCGGTGATTCGCGCGGAAGGTTTCATGATGTTGGTTGGGCGGGCGGAAAAGGTGTGCGGCTGTTATTTTCCACTATTATCGGATAGTCCGCTGAACAAAGCGCGGCTTTCAGGGATCAGAGAACAGGCATCAGGGATCAGCAGCCGCAGCCGTAGGGGCGAAAAATCTTTCGCCCTACACATTGCCCGGGCGCGATAAATCGCGCCCAAAATCCAAAATCCGCCTGATGTCCTCGCGCAAGCATTCCCCTCCCAAACATCCAGGAAACGGCGGCTTTCAGGATTATTCAAAAACCATATTTACGAAGGTGACCATAACCATTGAACCTTATCGTGTTATGCGCGATTAAACTTTTCTGATTCCCAAACCATTCCATTTTCTGTATAAAAAAAGCGATAATTTTGCAAAAAAAGATGAAACATTCCGCCAAACTATGGCGGATACCCAAGGTTCCTCCTTTCCATACCACAATTCAGGAGCGCTCATGTTCACGATAATTCGCCGTCCTCTTTCCGCCGCCGCCGTCATCGCGGCATTCATTTTCACTTTTCCCGCCGCACACGCCGCGCTCAACGACACCGGGCAGACGGAGTGCAGAGACGGCTTCAATCTGGTTGCTTGCGACGCTGCTGTCGCAGGCGATATGGGAACGTACCCCCGCCAAGATGGCCGCTTTGGCCGCGACGCGGCGGCGGGTGTCAATCGTCTTCCCAAAGTTGGCGGCGGCGTTGCCGGGTTCGACTTCACCAAGATTTCCAACAGCGGTGCAGAGCTTGCCGACACGGCAGTGCTTGGCACCGGTCCTAACGACTGGGCATGCACCCGCGACAACGTCACCGGCCTGATCTGGGAAGTGAAGACCACCGATAGTGGTTTGCGTCACAATACCCATACCTACGGTTGGGGAAGCACAACACCCGCAGGCGGAAGTTGCACAGATGTTTCTCCTTGCACCACCAACAACTACATCGCCGCCGTCAACACAGGCACAGGTCTCTGCGGTGCCCACGATTGGCGCCTGCCAACGCGGCGCGAATTGCTCTCAATCGTGCATTACGGCGCAAGCAGCCCCACCATCGACACGGTTTATTTCCCCAATACGCAAGGCAGTTACTATTGGAGCAGCGATATTTATGTGCCCGCGATCTCCTCGCGCTCCGCTTGGAACGTCTATTTCTTCAATGGCAGCTCCTACGCCAACTACGTAGGCAACAGCCACCATGCGCGTCTCGTGCGCGGCGGACAGTGAATCAGGGATCAGGCATCAGGAATCAGGTATCAGAAGACCGCGTCTTCTCTCGTTTAAAATGAACAACCCCGCCCCAAGGGGCGGGGTATCCTAAAGCAGTGCAAGTTGATAGCGTCAAATACTAACCAGCGATATTTTGTCACCAACAAAACCGTTACGTTATGGCTCATGTGAATATATTCGCTCATCAACCAAGTTTACGCCGCAAGCGGCGGGGAATTGAACCCGAAGAGATTAAATATAAACTATAATCATCTGAAAAATAATGATAAAACAAAAGTTCATCACTCTTGAAGGTATTGATGGCGCGGGGAAAAGTTCACACATTACCTGGCTTGCAGAAACGCTGCGCGCGCGCGGTGCGCGGGTGACATTGACGCGCGAGCCCGGCGGCACACGTCTCGGCGAAATCTGGCGCGAGCAGTTGTTACGCGACAAAATGACCAAAGAATCGCAAACGTTGCTGATGTTCGCGTCGCGCAGTGAACATCTTGAGCAAGTGATTCGTCCGTCGCTGGAGCGCGGCGACTGGGTGATTTGTGACCGCTTTACCGACGCCACTTATGCTTATCAAGGCGGCGGCTACGGCGTTTCTTCGGATGTGATTGATGCATTGGCAACGTGGCTGCACGGTGATTGCATGCCCGACATCACGCTGCTTTTTGACGTGCCCATTGAAGTTGCACGTCAGCGCATGGTGCGCGACGGGCGTGCGCCTGATCGTTTTGAAGGCGAGCAGGGCGATTTCATGCAACGCGTGCGCGATGCTTATTTATCACTGGCGGCGCTGAATCCGCAGCGTTATCGTGTTCTCGACGGCACCCAAACCAAAGACACGATCCAAATGCAGCTTCTTGATTTGATTGATGAATTGCTGCCTACCGCATGAGCCGAACACGCGCATCAGAAGCTACGGAATTCATGCCAACATTTGATTGGCAGGATGCTTATCCGTGGCAAACAGCAGAATTGGCCGAACGTTTGCGCCAGCCAGAGCTTTGGCCGCAATCGTTGTTGATGTGCGGCGCGGACGGCATCGGCAAACGCGTGTTGGCGCTGAATGCGGCGCGCGCGCTGCTGTGCGATACGCCGCGAGCCGATCATACCGCCTGCGGAGAATGTCCGAGTTGTCATTTTGTCGCGCAGAACCAGCACCCTGATCTGATGTTGATTGAGCCGCTGGAATACGGCGATTCCGGTGAAATCAAAGTGCTTGACGCGATCCCAGTCGATGCCATTCGACGCTTGATCGCTTTCATGCAGGTTTCCGACCACCGTCAGCGCGGCAAAATTGCCATCATCACACCAGCGGAAAAGCTGAATCCAGCCGCCGCCAACGCGCTGTTGAAAACGCTCGAAGAGCCGCCCGAGGGTGCACGGCTGATTTTGGTGGCGCACCAATGGAAACGGCTACCCGCGACGACTTTAAGCCGTTGTCAACGCTGGGCAGTGCCTTATCCCGATGAAAAGGATGCGCTGAACTTTCTGGAAGCGCAGGACATTGCCGATGCTGCTACACTGTTGGCACAGGCGGGCGGCGCGCCGTTGCGGGCGTTGGCGATGCATGACGACGAAACGCTTGAACTATATCAGCAATGGCTTGCTACGCTCAGTGAACCAAAACGACTTTCGCCGTTTGCTATTGCGCAAGCTTGGAGCGGCGGTAGTCGCGATGTGCTCAAACAGCAGCTTGCGCGATGGCTGGACGTATTGATTTCGTGGGTTCACGATTTGGCACGAGTGCAGGGCGGCGGTGTGCCGCGTTATCACCCCGAATATCAGGAAGCGATCCACCGTTTGACGCCAATGCTGGCAGATGCCGCGCTTTTTCGTTATTATCATAAGTTATTGCAGCAACGACGCTGGCTGTCGCATCCGCTACAACCGCGCCTCATTGTTGAATCGTTGCTCAGCGATTATCGCGCTTTGTTTATCGCTCGACGGCATTAAGAGAAAAATTATGGCTGAACAAGATGGAACTCTACTTCCGTTCAATATTCGTGAACGCGCCGCGCTTTACGCGTCGTACATGTCTTTTGTCAAAGGTGGCGGCATGTTCGTGCCGACCAAAAAACACTTCAAGATGGGCGAAAAGATCATGCTGCTGATGAACATCAGCATCCCGACGCACGGTATTGAAGAAAAACTGCCCGTGAAAGGCAAGGTGATTTGGATTACTCCGGATAACTTGCAACCGGGGCGCGTCCACGGTATCGGCGTTCAGTTCAACGACGACGACGTGGGTAGAAAGGCGCAGATCAAGATCGAAAATGCGCTGGGACGACATCTGGCGTCAACGCGGGCGACGCACACGCTGTAAAGCGCGCGTCCGGCTTCATGTTTATCGATTCGCATTGCCATCTTGATTTTCCAGAACTCGCCCCTCGCTTAGACAAGGTGCTCGCCGCGATGCGGGAAAACCGCGTCACGTACGCGCTGACTGTCGGCACCGATCCTGCGACCTATTCACAGCTCATTGATTTGATTAAAGATCACGATAATCTTTTTGCCAGTGTTGCTTTGCATCCCGAAGACCGTGATGCGCCGGAAACGACGATTGAACAACTGTTGCAGTATGCCGCACATCCCAAAACCATCGCCATTGGCGAAACTGGCCTGGATTATTACCATGTGCCGGAAAAAGCCGCGTGGCAGCACGAACGTTTTCGTATTCACATTCGCGCCGCGCGCCTAGCGAAAAAACCGTTGATCATTCACACCCGCGATGCCGCCGAAGCAACGATGCAGATTTTGCGCGAAGAAAACGCGCAAGAAGCGGGCGGCGTCATGCATTGTTTTACCGGCGACTGGGCTCTCGCACAACAAGCGCTCGACCTTGACTTTTATCTTTCTTTTTCGGGCGTGGTAACGTTCAAAAACGCTCGCGTTATCAAAGAGGTTGCCGAAAAAGCGTCCGCTGATCGTATTCTGATTGAAACCGACAGCCCGTTTTTGGCGCCCGTGCCGCATCGTGGACAATATCCGAATACGCCAGCGTGGGTGGTGCACGTTGCCGAAGAAATTGCACGGTTACGCAAAACAAGCGTCGAAGAAATAGGGCGCATCACCAGCGACAATTTTTTCCGATTATTCAGCAGCGCCAAAGTCTCTGCTTCCTGAACAGGTGAACCGATGTTGAAAAAAACAATATTACTCAGCTTTCTTGCCGCTATTTCAATAACCGCGTGTGCCGCGCCGGTTGACGACGTAATCAAACGCCGCGAGGCACGCGAAAAACAAACGCAAGCCGTTGAGCAACAGAAAAATGACACATACACCCAATTCTTCAAAGCGGTTCAGAAAAACCGCGCCAACGATGTGCGTGCGCTGATTGCCAAAGGCGTTGATCCCGAATTGACTGATCGCAACGGCGAAACCGCGCTGATCGTCGCCACGCGTGCCGCCAATCTCGACGTAATTGAAGCGCTGATCGGCGCGGGCGCAAAAGTGAATAAGCCGAGCGTATATGGTGATACACCGCTCATGGTCGCTGCGCTGGCAGGGAACAAGCGCATCGTTGAATTGCTCATCAAGCACGGCGCAGAAATCAACCGAAAAGGTTGGACGCCGATGCACTATGCGGCGACGGGCGGCAACAACGAAATCATCGAGACTCTTTTCGACTACCTCGCGGACGTTGATGCGCGTGCACCCAATGGCACAACGCCATTGATGATGGCGGTGCGTCAGGATCATCCCGAAACCGTCAAACTCCTGATCAAACTCGGGGCGGACATCAGTTTGCGCAACGACGATGGCGCCTCGGCAGGTGATTGGTCACGGAAAAGTACCGATGAAGAAATCCGCGCTATTTTCCGAGAGGCGGCAAAGAAATAGTTTGTTCGCAGCAACGCTTTGCGCTCAAAAAAACAGCCGATCATTTGGATCGGCTGTTTTTTCATATGAAACGGAAAACTCACTGGCAAACCGTATCGTCCACTTTGCCGAGCAGTTTCAAATCGAAAGATTTGTTGCCATCAGCGCCGTTGAGAACGGCTCTGCCTTCGCCGCAGTTGCCGGGCGTCAATTCCAAACTTCCCCAACTTTGCGAATCAGTGCTCGGCTGCCCGAACGTTCCGTCTTTGATTTCCAACATGTTGAATGTTTGCGTTTGATCTTGCCGCAAAATCTTGCCCTCATCCGAAATAAGCCATAAACGCTGACCATCTGCGGTATAACCGTAATAATATAGATACGTCTCACCGCGAATTTGCGCGAAATTGAAGCCGGAGCCCGTCAGAGCAGGGTCATACCAGAAACCGGTGATGTTGAAAGTGCCGTTATTATCAGAATTCACGCCACCCGTGCACTGCGTGCCATCGACACTGCCGAGCAACTTCAAATTATGCTTTTCTACTCCATCCACGCCTGCCAATACGGCAGCACCTTCGCCGCATTCTTCCAAAACGAGGTCAAGCGTGCCCCAACGTTGCAAATCGGTGCTTGGCGTTTCAAATGTTCCGTTTTTGATTTCCAGCATTTGATAGGTTTGCTTTTCGCCTCTGCGCAATACCTTGCCTCCATCCGAAATAAGCCATAAGCGCTGACCATCTGCGGTATAACCGTAATAATACAGATGCGTCTCGCCACGAATCTGCGCAAAATTGAAACCGGAACCGGTCAGGGTAGGGTCGTACCAGAAACCGGTGACGTTGAATGGTTCGTTGTTTGTCGGAACGGTCTCGCCGAACGCAGGGAACTCAAAAACACGCCATTCAGGGTCATCCACACATTCATTGGATTCGGTAGGCAATAATGAGCAATCGCGGAAAATAGTCAACGTGATTGGCGCGTTGAGATCGTGAACGCCATATATTCTTTGGTATAACGAATAAGTTATCGGCTGCTCCAAGTCTTGAGGGATGGTGGTACTCCTTATTATGTGAATTCTTCGTTGGCTAAACTTGTACTTATATGCATTGAATTTTGAGTGTCCGGCCGTTTGAGGAGATACCGTCACAAGGAACTGATAGTTCATTTGACCATTCAAGGTACATCGTGCACGGGTGAAGGAAAGGTTGATGGGATCATTGATGATTGTGCCGTCCGTTGCCCGCATTTCCGGAATATCGATACTGACGGAAAATGGTTCAACCGTATCGCTGGGACAAACCGGCTCATCAGTTGAAGAAGCAAAAGAAGAAAAACTCAACAACGACGCGATAAAGAAGAATTCTACAGCAAGCATTTTTTTCATGAAAACCTCCCGGGACAATGTTACGAGTAGAATATGTGCATTATAGCCTGATAGTGAATATCCTTGCAACCTTGTTCGCCTCATGATTGGTATGCAATTTTGTTAAAGGATTTTGGAAAGAGCCGTTTTATGAGACTACTTTTGGTGGTCAAAAGAATAAAAAACGACCGCTTGAAAAA
>DAISYG010000031.1:0-21412 GCA_036825435.1 Casimicrobiaceae bacterium
ACACCGTCAGGTCTGTTTTCGGGATCATTTCTGAGCTGCGTGTTCGGCAGTCAATAACAACGCGAGAACACACGACACCGCGCAGGTTTTCTGAGCTGCGTGTTCGGCAGTCAATGATTACCGAGGAACAGGCAACACAGTATGTCTTTTCTGAGCTGCGTGTTCGGCAGTCAATTCTGCCATATTATCTTCGAGGAACTCCGCAAATTTCTGAGCTGCGTGTTCGGCAGTCAATGGTCAAATTCATCTTGCGTTAAAACAACGTCTTTTCTGAGCTGCGTGTTCGGCAGTCAATCCCGCGACGGCGCGTGCAAAACCGCTCGAAATTTTCTGAGCTGCGTGTTCGGCAGTCAATTGCCAACGACGTGGCGCCGGACTCGCAAGGCGTTTCTGAGCTGCGTGTTCGGCAGTCAATACCGTCATCGCCAAAGGTAAGGAACTTTCTGCTTTCTGAGCTGCGTGTTCGGCAGTCAATCATGTTGAGGCGCGTCATCCGTCGTTTTTTTGTTTCTGAGCTGCGTGTTCGGCAGTCAATCGTCTCTGAGGGTGTACAGCCAACCAGAAACATTTCTGAGCTGCGTGTTCGGCAGTCAATACCAGTATTTTGTTTTTCTCGCTGGCTTGCATTTTCTGAGCTGCGTGTTCGGCAGTCAATCATCGTGTCGTGCTTTGGGGTCGGCTGGCAGATTTCTGAGCTGCGTGTTCGGCAGTCAATAACACACCAGAAGGAAAAGAAAATGCGTTATTTGTTTCTGAGCTGCGTGTTCGGCAGTCAATTGAAGCGCCCAAGCGACTACGAAGCATTCCACTTTCTGAGCTGCGTGTTCGGCAGTCAATCGCATCACCGCGCTATCCATTGAATACTGATTTTTCTGAGCTGCGTGTTCGGCAGTCAATACTACGAAACGGCTGGAAAAGACGTTTATCGTTTTCTGAGCTGCGTGTTCGGCAGTCAATGACAATAAGGCACTGGCCGCACCGTCTCTGAGTTTCTGAGCTGCGTGTTCGGCAGTCAATGATCCGAATATTGCGACTTGCGTTTTCTCAACTTTCTGAGCTGCGTGTTCGGCAGTCAATCATCGTTCGTTCCAGAGGTACACACGCCGCTCTTTCTGAGCTGCGTGTTCGGCAGTCAATTATTCCATACGCCCGCGCAGTTCTGCGTTCCTTTTCTGAGCTGCGTGTTCGGCAGTCAATAGCGAGGAATGCGACGCAAAGCTGGCGGCGCGTTTCTGAGCTGCGTGTTCGGCAGTCAATCCAGTGATGAGCGCGTCTGCAATTTCACCAGGTTTGCGGTGGCGAGCCAATCGCGGGAGGTGATGCTCAAAGCCGGGAAGTGCATGTACGATGGGGCCGATCTGGGCTTCGACGCCGAGCAGGTGTTCATCAAGACGCTGGTTGAGTTCGCGTTTTTCTTCGTTGTCGCTGTCTTTGATTTTTCTGGTATTGGCGTACAACATTTTTCCATTGCCGGGTTTTGGGTCGCCCAACTGTGCGGAAAAATGATGATCGGCAAGCATTAGTACCAGTCGGGCAGTGTGCATCACGAAAGGGTCGTCAAGCAAGTTTGGTGGCTCGGAACACCGCGACCATTCGAGCAAACGCTTTGCATGACGCGCGGCACGTTTCTGCCAATGTTCGTTGGTGGTTGGTAGTGGTTTTTGCTTTTTGAAATCCCAGTAGGATTGAATCGTTTTCGTGTCGGTTTCGTGCGGCAGCTCGTTCCAATCGGCACCGATTTTATCGAGCAGGTTGTTCAGTTGCCGCGACCGAAATCCTTTAATCGGGCCGCCCCAGTATTTTGGTTCGTCGCCAGGCATCGCTGGCAGTCGGTGGTGGGAAAGAATCAGCCAGCCAATGGCCTGTGCCAGCGGAGGCAGTGTGGCAAATGGTCGGGTTACTGAGGCATCCCGAAAATCGCATTGTATGTTCACTAACCAACGATCAGTGGCTGGCTCATCCATCAACCGTTGCAACCACTGTTGATCGGTGTCGTTGCCGACGAAAGATTGCAGCATGCGTAGCGTGATCCATTCGTGGCGCAACAGGTTGCGCTCTTTTGAAGGATGAAGCAGACGCTTCTGGAAAGCCTCACAGGCTTTACCCAGATCGTGCAGTAATGCGGTCAGCCCTGCCAGCGAACGGATCAGTGTCAGGCTATGCCAGTCATTTTCATCCTTGCGCCGCAGGACATCGCGGCGGGTGGTGTTGGTCGGTACTGCGCCCTGTTCGTTGAAGCGGCTTGCATCGCCGACGATCCATAGCAGCTCACTGTGGTCGCGGCCACGAATCCAGTGGCAGGCGACGGCGGTATTCTTGCGCGCAGTTTTGCGCAACATGCGCCGTAGTGTATCAAGCCCGGCCTGAGTGATCGGCGTTTGCCAAGTACGTTCGCCCCGACGCTCGGCAAATTGATCAAGGATACGGCGTGTTTCGGTGAGTGCGCGTTTATTGCACTGGGAAATCAACAGAATATTCATGTTATTTTTTCTCGTCTTGTCCGCGCTGGCAACATGAATCAGAACTCCCTTTTAATGTGTTTAATAAAATAATAACCAAGGTAGTGGCTCATAGGGTGAGCTAGTTCTTCTTTTTTCAGAGTTGACTATTTATGTGTTTTTCCAATCGTCAACGCGACGTCTTTGACGGTGTCGATCATGAAATCCAGTGCTTCACTGCGGGCAAGGTTTTCAATACAGGTTTGGCGAAAGTCGCGGGCACTGTCGCCGCGTACTGCACTGATGAACGCTTGCGGCAGGATCAGCGCATCCTTGACGAGATCGGCAATGTCGAACACCAGTGCGCCGCGCCGAGTTTTGCCATGCAGCACAGCCAATCCGTGCGGCAAACCCAATACCCATGCTGCGGTAGCGCCGAGGCCGTAGGCGAGGTAGTTCCCCTGATCGAGGAAGCGGTTGGCCGGGTCGTGGCCTGTGCCGCGCTGGATGCGGGTGAAATCGGTATCATAGCCGGTGGCGTTGACGGCAAGGCGGAAAAGGCGCTTGGTCAATCGTGCCTCTTCGGTAAGCAGGGCGGTATTGTCCGGCGCAATATCCATGGATGTTGACGCACGTTCGAGTAATGCATGCAGTGTTTCGTCGCCAACGTCAAAGTCGGCGGCCTTCATCAGCCGATGCGTCCATATTTTTTCAACATATTGCAAGCGGGCCTGCTGGAATTGTTTCGCGGCTTCCAACCGTTTGCCGTCGTCGAACCAGAAGCGTACCCAATGTTGCAGGTATTCTGTGGGACGGTATTCACTTTGTGGCGAAAACCAGGCGACCTCAAAGTCAACTTCGTTGGCGGAAAACAATGGTGTACCACCGCCTCCGCAAAAGCCTACCAATACGCCAGCCTTGGCAAGCTCGCGCATTGCCGCCTGGGTGATGGATGTGCCGCTGCCGAGCATCAGGCTGGTGGTGTTGGCGATGGGGATATTCCAGTACAGAGAGCGCTGGCCTTCATCGGTGACGTATTCAACCCGCCCACCGTTGACCAATATGCGGCAATGCTCAAGGTAGTACAGATTGGCACGCTTGGAATGAAGGATTGTTTTCAAGTCGGACGGGCTGAATGGTTCCATATGGCAAATATTTGTTTTATATTTTTACCAGCATATATCCAATCATGAAGATCAGCACGAAAACAATAACACCAAGAACGCGCCGCTGATGAATATTGCTTCGTCGTAAAATTTCTACCGCACGCACCAGATCGTTGTTCTGCTGCGTCAGGTTGTGCAGCAAATCGGTGGTGTCTTGGAGGTCTCGGTGCATCGCCTGAAGCTCATTGCGGTTTTCACGGACGAGCATTTCCATCTGCTTGAGTTGCGTGGTTTCATCACCGTGTTCAAATATTTCTTCGGGGATGTCGCGCGGCGCTGTATCTTTTTTGGTGCGCGAGAAAAGATTTTGCGCACCCTCAACGAGCTTCGGCGCATTTTCAATGACCTGTTTCCAGGGAATCGCGGTAATGACAACTTGCCAGGGAAAAGCCATGAGTCCTCCTGAGTACTGGATTTCGCAAGTATTGTGTATGATGCCTGAAATGGCGACATTTTGCGACTGATAATTTCGTCCGCTAAAATTCACCACTATTCACAAAATGGAGCGTTCATGAACAAACAAGCAATTCACAGCCATGATGCACCCACGGCGCTTGGTCCTTATTCACAAGCCATCGCTGCCGGAAAAACAGTCTATCTATCGGGACAGCTCGGCATTGAACCGTTAACAGGTATGCTGGCGGAAGGCATCGAAGCACAAACGCATCAGGCGTTTCGCAATCTGCGAGCGGTCGCGCAAGCAGCAGGGGGAGACCTGGATGGCTTCGTCAAACTAACAATTTTGCTGGCTGATTTGAATGATTTTCCAATCGTCAACGAGGTCATGGCTGGTTATTTCAAAGAGCCATACCCGGCACGAGCAACGTATCAAGTCGCAGCTTTACCAAAAGCGGCCGCCATTGAAATTGAGGCTATACTAATATTGGATTAACCTCTACCATGTGTGCAGCGGCAACACCAGAAAAAAAGCGTGCTGCGCCCGGCGCTGCATCGGCGTCGCGTCTTGTCCGTCTTGGCATCAAAACGGATGCGGATCTTGTGCTGCATTTGCCACTGCGCTATGAAGATTACACGACACTGACACCATTTGCCCAACTGCGCGTCGGATCCCCGGCATGTTGTGAAGGTACGGTGGTGCACAGCGAAGTACAGTATCGGCCGCGCCGTCAGTGGGTTTGTGCGATTGAAGATGGCGCTTCGGTATTGACGCTACGCTTTTTCACGTTCTACCCAAGCCAGCAAAAGGCTTTGTCCATGGGTACGCGCGTGCGCGTGTTTGGTGATGTACGCGAAGGCTATTACGGCCTGGAGATGGTTCATCCTAAAGCAACGGTTGTGCGTGAAGGGACGAGTCTGCCAGATACGTTGACGCCGATTTATCCGACCACGGCGGGGTTGAAGCAGGAAACGCTCGCTCGTCAGGTGCGCCGCGCCCTGAAGAATACAGAGTTATTGCCCGATCTGCTGCCACCAACACTGCGCGAACAGGAGCACTTGTGGGCATGGGAGCGCGCAATCCGTTTTTTGCATCAGCCGCCACATTTGAATGCGCAGGAGCACGAAGCGCTTTCCGAACGGGATCACCCGGCGTGGCAGCGCGTCAAGTTTGATGAACTGTTGGCACAACAGCTTTCGTTGAAACGACACCGCAGGCAGCGGGCGCTGCGTCGGGCGCACGCGTTGCCGAGAAACGATGGATTGACATCATCTTTTTTTGCATCGTTGCCATTTACGTTGACTGATGCACAGCGTCGGGTGTGGGGCGAAATCGAAGCCGATTTGGGGCAGGCGACGCCGATGCATCGTCTGTTACAAGGTGATGTTGGCTCGGGGAAAACCGTTGTCGCGGCACTGGCGGCATTGCGTGCGGTGGAGTGCGGCAAGCAGGCGGCCTTGATGGCGCCCACCGAAATCCTTGCTGAGCAACATTATCGAAAATTATCTGTCTGGCTGGCGGATTTGTCTGTGCCTCTGGTATGGCTGTCCGGCGGGATGTCGGCAGCAGCGCACCGGCAGGCAGTGGCAGAGATGGCTGAAGGGAAACCATTATTGGCGATTGGTACCCACGCATTGTTTCAGCAGGATGTTGCCTTGCCCAACCTGGCGCTGGCGATTGTCGATGAGCAACATCGCTTCGGTGTTGCTCAGCGTCTGGCGTTGCGCGACAAAGGAAAAAAAACGAACCATGCAGAGGTGCATCAATTGATGATGAGTGCTACGCCGATTCCGCGCACGCTGGCAATGAGTTTTTTTGCTGATCTTGATGTTTCCGTTATTGATCAGTTACCGCCCGGACGAACGCCGGTGACTACCCGCATGGTCAATCAGCAAAGGCGTGAGACCATCATTGCGCATGTAGGCAAACGCTGTGCTGACGGGGCGCAGGCTTATTGGGTGTGTCCGCTCGTGGAGGAATCGGAGAAACTGGATTTGTTGGCGGCGCAGACCTTGTACGACGAATTGTGTGCCGTGTTTGATGGCGCGCATCAGCTTCAGCAGACGATACTGCCTGCGCTCAAAATCGGTTTGCTGCACGGCAAGATGAAAAGTGTCGAGAAAACGGAAACCATGAAAGCATTCGTGCGCGGTGAAATCCAATTGTTGGTCTCAACCACCGTGATCGAGGTTGGCGTGGATGTACCCAACGCAACCACGATGGTTATCGAACACGCCGAGCGCTTCGGTCTGGCGCAACTGCATCAACTGCGCGGTCGGGTAGGACGCGGCGAGCAGGAGAGCCAATGCATTCTGCTTTTTGAAGCGCCGTTGGGCGCAACGGCCAAAGCTCGTTTGAAAGTGATCTTCGAAAATCAGGACGGTTTTGAAATCGCGCGCGAAGATTTGCGCATTCGTGGTCCGGGGGAACTGCTGGGTGCCAGACAATCCGGTGTTCCTTTGCTGCGCTTTGCCGATCCGGAGCACGATGAAGCATTGCTGATCCGCGCTGGCAAGGTTGCCAATCAGATATTGGCGATGCCGGATGGTGATGGCGTTGCTGAGCCAATCATCAAACGTTGGCTGGGTGACAGGGTTGATTTTTTCAAGGCCTGATTTTAAGGAGCCACCGATATGTCCCTTTATTCAGGCAAGACGATATTCGGTGCCACTTTCTTCAGTTGTGCAGCAAAATCACGCTGAATCCGTTTGAGCGCTTCTTCGTTATCTGCTTCAAAACGCAGCACAATCGTTGGCGTGGTATTCGATGCCCGGGCAAGGCCGAAACCATCCGCGTATTCGGCGCGAACGCCGTCGATGTGAATGACTTCCCGCGCTTCGGGAAAAGAGGCCTCCTGTTGCAAACGGGCAATGATTTCGTGTTGTTCGCCTTCGCGCGCGCAGGCAATGGCGAGCTCGGGCGTTGAAATACTCTCGGGTAAATTGTCGAGTACGGCGGAAGCATCGTCGTGCCGCGATAATATTTCCAGCAGTCGGGCACCTGCATAAAGCCCGTCATCAAAGCCATACCAGCGCTCACCAAAGAAGGTGTGCCCACTCATTTCTCCGGCTAGCTGTGCACCAGTCTCTTTCATCTTGGCCTTGATCAGCGAATGACCGGTTTTCCACATCAGCGGTTTGCCGCCGTGTTGACGTATCCACGGTGCGAGTAGGCGCGTCGATTTGATGTCGTAGATGATGGTGGCACCCGGAGCGCGTTGAAGCACGTCGGCGGCAAAGAGCATCAGTTGCCGGTCAGGGTAGATGATATGCCCCTGCCGCGTGACCACGCCCAAGCGGTCACCATCACCATCGAATGCCAAACCAAGCTCGGCATTGCCCGTTTGCAGTTTCTCGATCAGCGTTGCCAGATTTTTTGGCTGGGATGGGTCAGGATGGTGGTTGGGAAAATGGCCATCAACTTCGCAGAACAAAGGCGTTATCTGACAGCCAAGTTGTTGGTAAAGCGCGGGCGCGAAGGCACCAGCCACGCCGTTGCCGGCGTCGACGATGATGTTCATCGGGCGTGCCAGCTTGATATCATCAACGATGCGCGCCATGTAGTCTACGCTGATGTCGCGCTGATGAACGCTGCCCGGCGTTGATGCAGTAGCGTATGCCTTCTGTTCGATACGTGTGCGCAATTGTTGGATGGTTTCGCCGGAAAGTGTTTCACCTCCAATGACCATTTTCAAGCCGTTGTAATCGGGCGGATTGTGGCTGCCGGTAATCATCACACCGCAGCGCGTCTCAAGATGGTGTGCTGCGAAATACACCATCGGTGTCGCCACCATGCCGATATCGATCACGTCAACACCCGAAGCAATCACGCCCTCGATCAGTGCAGCGGACAGCTTCGGCCCGGACAGGCGGCCATCGCGTCCAACAACGATGGTGCTGCAATGTCGTTCGCGCGCCAGCGCACCGAGCGCCTGCCCGATCAGACGCACTGTATCGGACGTCAGCGTTTGGTCAACGATGCCACGAATATCGTAGGCTTTGAAGATTTCATTGGGTAAGGAAATGGCAGACATGAGTACACTCATAAGTATTGTTCAAAAAAAGCAAGTACGCGGCGCGGCATCCACGCTTTTTCAGCGCCAGCCGAGGTGGGAAAGCCCGCATGCCCGCCCTGTGCCGGGCGTTCAATGTATAAGGCGGTACTGACTTCGTCGATACCGGGCAGAGTCGCTTCGGGCACCATCGGGTCGTTGCGCGCGTTCAACAGCAACGTCGGAGTATCGATTTTTGACAACCACGGACGTGGTGATGCGCGGTGCCAGTAATCATCATGATCGAGGAAACCGTGCATCGGGGCAGTAAAATAATCATCGAATTCGCTCAACGTACGAACGGTGCTGAGCTTGATGATGTCGATTTTTTTTTCAGGATGGTTCTGCGCAATGTGAATGGCTCTGGGTTTGAGGGTAGACAGAAAATTTTTGGTGTAGATATATCCGTGAATGCTATCCAATGCTTTGCCACAAGATAGTAAATCAAGCGGTGTTGATATCGCCGCCGCCGCCTCAAGAAAATCGGATTCGCCATTACGCCCTAACCAATTAATGAGCGCCGATCCGCCCAATGAAACGCCAACAGCCAATATTGGTGTTTGCGGTAAAACACGCCGCTTTATTTCATGGAGCATGCCGCCCACGTCTTCGTAATCGCCCATATGGTAAGCGCGGGCGGCACGGTTAACTTCACCGCTGCAGCCACGATAGTGCGGAACAACACCGCGCCAGCCGCGCTGCGCGACAGCGTACATCATCGCACAGGCGTAATGCGAGCGCGAACTGCCTTCGAGACCATGGAACAAAACAATCAGCGGCGCATCTGGGGCAGCTTGTTCGTTGGCACTCAGCCAGTCGAAATCCCAAAAATCACCGTCCGGTGTATCAATGCGCTCTCGGCGATATTCAACGTGCGCGCGAGGCTGAAACACTGCTGGCCAGATCGTCTGCATGTGCGAGCCCCAAAGCCAGCTCGGCGCAACATAATCCGACGCAACGATTTGCCCGCAAGCAGACATGATCGAAATTACGCCCGCGCTGCCCGAGCAACACGCTTCAAATAGGTTTCTCTAACTATTGCGGTATCGTCGAGGAAGTGTTCCAACTCGTTCAATCGCAACGCCTGTGGTCCGTCAACCAGCGCTTTATCCGGGAATGGATGGAAGTCCACCAACACCATGTTGGCGCCCGCGATGATGCCTTGCGCGGTAACGTGAAAAACATCCAGCAGACCATCCGGCGCAACCGCACGTGTGCCGACTGAATGCGACGGATCAATACACACCGGCATGCGCGTCAGACGCTTCACCACCGGCACATGCGCAAAATCGACAAAGTTGCGGTGCGGATCGCCCATGTTGGTTTTCATGCCGCGCAAACAAAATATTACTTTTCGATTGCCTTCAGATGCCAAGTATTCAGCAGCGTTCAACGATTCATCGAGTGTGATGCCGAAACCTCGTTTGATCAATACCGGAAATTCTTTCTGGCGACCAACGAATTTGAGAAGCTCGAAATTCTGCGTATTGCGCGTACCGATTTGCAGCATGACGCCGGTTGCGTTACCGGTTTCTTTCAACGCAGTACGAATTTCGTCAATGTGTGACTCATGGGTAATTTCCATCGCCACCACTTTGATACCGTATTTGCCCACGAGATCAAAAACATAAGGCAAACATTCCTTGCCATAGCCCTGAAACGCATAGGGACTGGTACGCGGTTTGTACGCACCCATGCGCGTGCAAACTTGTCCGTTTGCCTGCAACGCGCGCATCATCGTTTCAACCGATTCGCGCGAATCGACGGCGCATAGCCCAGCGAATACGTGAAATGTATCCTGCCCAAAGCGAACGCCGTTGTATTCGAACGAGGTTGCGCGCCCATCATTGCTTTGATGTCGCCCCAGCACACGGTAAGGTTCGGAGACACGCACGATGCGTTCGACGCACGGAAACTGCTGCACGACATCCAGATTCAGCGCCGCCGTATTACCGATCAGGTAAATCTCGGTCAACGTCACCTCGGTGCCGATTTCACGATGCACGCGGTGTTTGATGCCCGTCAGTTGATCAAGACGATGAAGCAATTCGCGATATGCGTCGCTTTCCGCATCCGTGTTGGGCGCAAGAACAAGAATCATGATCCATCCTTATCGAATAAAATTGGATGATTCTATCACGCGCCAAAAGGGAATTCCCGACATGGCAACGACTGAAACAAAAACCCCCGCTTGGTGGCGGGGGTTCGTTTGCTAAAGTGATCTGTTTAACAAAAGTAAATATTAGAACCGATAACCGAGCGATGCACCCCATACCCATGGATGGATTTTTGCTTCGCCGATTTTGCTGCCATTAAGGTCAACATCAGGCTTCATCTGGATCCAGCGACCGTCAAACGTCGCAACCCAGTTCTTGTTGAAGTTGACGTCAACACCAAAGTGTGCCGCAAAACCCCATGAATCATCAACGTCAAGATTGGCGCCTGCGATAGGCCCTTTTTCCTTTTCATCATAGATGAACGTGTAGTTCACACCAACACCCAAGAATGGAGAAAAGGTTTTCTCCGGGAAGAAGTGGTATTGCAGGCTGAGGGTCGGCGGCAACACGCTGACGCTTGCCGATTCGGTACCGTTCAGTTTGATTTCATTGCGGAACGGCCATGCACCCAACAGTTCAACGCCAATATTAGGCGTGATCATGTATTCGAAGGTGATCGACGGACGGGCACTGGAGCCGATGTCGGTTTTGAACGCGCCATCAACCAACGTACCGTTGCTGGATTTCGGCACCACGTTGGCAACGCCGACTTTCACGACAAACTTCGAATCCGGGGATTGCGCTTGTGCTGCGCCCGCTACGGTGAAGGCAACCGCCATTGCAACTGCTGAGACCAATACTTTCATAAGGATTCTCCAAAAGGATTTCACAAAACGCGCCAAAAAAGCGCTGCTAAAAAAACCGCAATGATCTTTGTCTGTAACACAAATCATCGCACTGGATACATTGGAACATGTGATCGCATTCCCATGCAAGCTTTTCTAGGAAAAACGGTTTTTTTTCTTGGCGCTGTGTCGTATTCCCGATACAGAATAGTTTCTGCATATTTTACAAATACAAAAAATATGCCAAAAGTCTTTTTACCACAAAAATGGAATGGTTACTAACCCAACACCGCGCGCTCGCGCTGAAAATCGACCACAAACTGGGCAAAACCATCGACAGCAATGGCGTCGCGCATCCGCTGCATCAAATCAAGGTAGAAATGCACGTTGTGAATTGTCGCCAAACGCGCGCCCAGAATCTCGTTGATTTTCTGCAAATGATGCAGATAGCTGCGCGTGTAATTGCGGCACGTCAGACACGAACAGGTTTCGTCGAGCGGTGCGGTATCGAAACGATAGCGTGCGTTGCGAATTTTGATGTCGCCGAAGCGCGTGAATAGCCAACCGTTACGTGCGTTACGCGTCGGCATCACGCAATCGAACATATCGATACCCGCCTGCACGCCCGCGACCAGATCTTCAGGCGTGCCAACACCCATCAGATAACGCGGCGCTTGTTCGGGCAAATGCGGCGCAACGTGGTCGAGCAATCGCAGCATGTCTTCTTTCGGTTCGCCGACGGACAGACCGCCGATGGCGTAACCGTGAAACCCGATCTCGGTCAACGCCTGAATCGACTCTTCGCGCAAATCTTCAAACATGCCGCCCTGCACGATGCCAAATAACGCGTTGCGATTGTTTTGTGCGATGAATTCATCTTTGGAACGCTGTGCCCAGCGCATCGACAACGCCATCGAATCTGCCGCTTCATCGCGCGTGGCAGGATAAGGCGTGCATTCGTCGAACGCCATCGCAATGTCGGAATTCAGCGTGGTCTGAATCGCCATCGACACTTCCGGCGTCAGCAGCAATTTATCGCCATTGATCGGCGATGAAAACGCCACACCTTCTTCGCGAATTTTTCGCAACGCGCCCAAGCTGAATACCTGAAAGCCGCCGGAATCCGTCAAAATCGGCTTCGACCAATTCATGAACCCGTGCAACCCACGATGTGCTTCAATCACCTCCATGCCCGGACGCAACCAGAGATGAAACGTGTTGCCGAGAATGATTTGTGCACCGTTGTCGAGCAATTCGTCGGGCGTCATCGTTTTCACCGCGCCATACGTCCCGACCGGCATGAAGATCGGCGTTTCTACCACACCGTGCGTCAATTGCATGCGCCCGCGCCGTGCCGCGCCGCTTTTCGCCAAAACCTCAAAAGAAAAGCTCATCCCCGCTCCAATAACATCGCGTCGCCGTAACTGAAAAAACGATAACGCTCGCTGACTGCGTGCGCGTATGCCGCACGTATCACATCGTATCCGGAAAACGCCGCAACCAGCATCAACAACGTCGACCCGGGCAAATGAAAATTCGTAATCAAACGATCCACTGTTTTGAAACGATAGCCGGGCGTGATGAACAACGCCGTTTCCGCCGCACCAGAACGCACATGTCCGTTGTCATCGGACGCGGCTTCCAACGCGCGCAAACTGGTCGTCCCCACGGCGATAACGCGCCCACCGCGCTGTCGTGTGGCGTTGATAGCTTCCACTGTTTCCGGCGGAATGGCAAAACGCTCGCGATGCATCACATGCTCGCGCAAATCTTCAACCTGCACCGGTTGAAACGTGCCCGCGCCAACATGCAGCGTCACATAAGCAAAGCCGACGCCCTTTGCGCGCAATGTGTTCAGAATATTCTGATCGAAATGCAAACCTGCCGTTGGCGCCGCCACTGCACCGGGCACGCGCGCATAAACCGTCTGATAGCGCGACTCGTCCACGCCCTCCGCCGCGCGTTTGATATAAGGCGGCAGCGGCATCTGTCCAACGCGATCCAACCAAGCGACGATGTCATCAACACCGTCAAAGCGCAGATGAAAAAAGCGGTCTTTCCGTTCCAAAACCACCAACCGCACCTTCTCGTCTTTTTCCGGCGTAATCACCACGCCCGTCGTTGGCGCATGCGAAGCACGAATCTGCGCCCATATTTCATGATCGTTTGTGATGCGCTCAACCAACAACTCCACGCGTCCACCACTCGCTTTGTGTCCGAAAAAACGCGCTTTGATCACCCGCGTATCGTTGAACACCAGAAGATCATTAGCACCAATCAACGTCGGGATGTCGGAAAATTTTTGATCCTGAAACAGTGACGACTTCCCGGGCGTAACATGCAGCAAACGACTCGCCGAACGCTTCGCTGCCGGATACTGAGCAATCAGTTCCGCGGGCAAATCAAATTCAAAATCACTGCGAGTATAATGCGACACAGCCGCCTCAAGCCAAAGGAACGCATTGTAGCGCAGCGCGGCATTGATTGATATTTTCCGCCGGGGGCGAACCACCATGAATGACCAGCAAATGCTCCGTTACAGCCGCCACCTTCTGCTGCCGCAAGTCGGCATCGAGGTGCAAAAACGCTGGCTTGCCAGCCATGCTGTCGTGATCGGTGTTGGCGGATTGGGTTCGCCCGCATCGCAGTTTCTGGCGTCGTCGGGTGTTGGCACGCTGACGTTGTGCGATTGCGATGAAGTTGATCTTACCAATCTACAACGACAAACCTTGTACACCATGAATGATGTCGGCACGCGCAAAGTAGATGCCGCCAAGCAGCGTTTGCTCGCCATCAACCCCGACATTCACATCACGACGCACGATGCGCGGCTTGATTTGGCGGTGCTTGAAAAAATCGTGCATAACGCCAGCGTTGTGCTCGATTGCAGCGACAATTACGCAACACGTCACGCGGTCAATCGCGCCTGCGTCGCCGCTCAAGTTCCGCTCGTGTCAGGCGCTGTGATGCGCTTCGATGGGCAGGTTAGCGTATTCGACGCCCGCGACTCTGCATCACCTTGCTATCACTGCCTTTTCGCCGAAGAAGAAAGCATCGAAGATGTGCGCTGCGCAACGATGGGCGTTTTCGCGCCCGCTGTCGGCACCATCGGTGCGATGCAAGCGGGCGAAGCGTTGAAATTACTCGGCGGAATTGGCGAAAACCTGATCGGTCGCCTGCTGGTGATGGATATGCTCGCGATGCAATGGCACACGATTCGTATCCACAAAAATCCGCGTTGTGTTGTGTGCGGGAACTAACGTCAATCCGAAGACGCCGTCCTAATCAATTCACTGTAATGCTCTCCCGAGCGGCTATGCACTTCGCCGCGCGCCAGCTCTTCCAAAGACGGTACACGATATTCGCGCACTTCAACGATGCGGTTGTGGTCGTCCACGAGCACCGCGCGCGAAATTCGTCCCGCCAGTGTCTCCTCCGACGTTTGCGCATACGCCATGATGATGGCGAGATCACCACGCTGAAAGTGGTGCGCTGCTGCGCCATTGAGGCACACTTCGTCGGTTCCTGATTCGCCGGGGATCACATAGGTTTGCAGACGCGCACCGTTGGTGATGTTCACCACGTCCACCTGAACATACGGATGAATGCGTGCCGCAACCAGAAGTTGCGGATCAATCGCGATGGAGCCAACATAATCAAGGTTGGCTGCCGTGACCGTGCAGCGGTGAATTTTTCCGTACATGAACGGAACAGTCAGCATCCCAGTTCCTTTCGTTAAAGCTGAGGGCGAATATTCGCAGAAGTGTCGCGATTGCGCAAACATATTTCGTCGAGCATCATTGCATGGTTGATATGGTTTTTGCGGCGCTTTTTTCGACGCGACTACGCGTTTCGTGAGAAACTTGGAGCCATTTCGTGCATAAACAAGTGCCAAAACACTGTTACCAATCAAACATCCCATGCAAATTTTCCGCACCATTGCCGAATTTCGCGCCGCACGCGCCAGCGCGAGCAACGTTGCACTCGTCCCCACGATGGGCAATCTTCATGAAGGACATCTTCATCTGATGCGTGAAGCGCGCGAGAAAGTCGATACGGTGATCGCGAGCATTTTCGTCAACCGCCTTCAGTTCGGTCCGGCGGAAGATTTTGACCGCTATCCGCGCACGCTTGAGCATGATGCGCAAATGCTGGAAGAAGCGGGAGTTGATTTCATCTTTGCGCCGTCGGAAGCGGAAATGTATCCGCAACCGCAGCATTACCATGTCGAACCGCCGCCCGAACACGCGTCGATTCTTGAAGGGTATTTTCGCCCCGGTCACTTTCGCGGCGTGGCAACCGTCGTGTTGAAACTATTCAACATCGTACAGCCCGATATCGCGCTGTTCGGCAAAAAAGATTATCAGCAGTTGATGGTGCTTTCCAATATGGTGCGTGAGTTGGCGCTGCCGATCACGATTTTTGCCGCTGACACGGTGCGTGCGCCCGATGGCTTGGCGCTGTCGTCGCGCAACAGTTATTTGTCGGAGTCGGAGCGCGCCGAAGCACCGCGGCTTTATGCGCAACTCAATCAACTCTGCCAAGCCGTTCGCGATGGCGCGCGAAACTTTGACGAACTGGAAAATCAGGCAATGAACGAGTTGGTTCGCCACGGCTGGCAACCCGATTATGTCAGCGTGCGTCGCCGCGTTGATCTGCAACTACCAGAGAATGCTGATGACGCGCTGGTGGCACTGGCGGCGGCGCGATTGGGACAAACGCGGTTGATTGATAATATCGAAATTTAATGGGTTTTTCTTCACGCCATGATTCCTGACGATTTCATTCAGACGCTGCTTTCCCGCACGGACATTGTGGAGGTCATTGATCGTTTGGTGCCGTTGAAAAAAGCGGGTGGAAATTACGTTGCTTGCTGTCCGTTTCACAAGGAAAAAACGCCGTCGTTTTCGGTGAGCCCGAGCAAGCAGTTTTATCACTGCTTCGGCTGCGGTGCGCATGGCACCGCAATCGGTTTCGTGATGGCGTACAGCGGCAAAACCTTCCCCGAAGCCGTGGAAGATTTGGCGCAACAAGCGGGATTGACGGTGCCGCGAACTTCGTCGCAGCAAGCGCACGCGCCGCGCATCGCATCCGATCATTTAGCGCGCATGACCGCCGCTGCCGACTTTTATCGCGCGCAATTGCGCAACGCGCCCGCCGCCATCGCGTATCTCAAAAAACGCGGGTTGAGCGGCGAAATCGCCCAACGTTATGGCGTCGGTTACGCGCCCGATGATTGGCAAGCGCTGAAAAATGTGTTCAGCGATTATGAAACTGCGCCATTGCTTGATGAAATCGGTTTGACGGTACAAAAAGAAGACCGCCGCCGCTATGATCGTTTTCGTGACCGCATCATGTTCCCGATTCTGAATTCGCGCGGCCAAACCATCGCGTTCGGCGGTCGCATCATGGAACGCGGCGAACCCAAATATCTCAATTCGCCGGAAACGCCGTTGTTCTCGAAAGGACAAGAGTTATACGGGCTTTATCAGGCACGCGGCGCGATTCGCCAAAAAGGCTGCGCCGTGGTTGTCGAAGGCTATATGGACGTGCTGGCGTTGGTACAACACGGCGTTGATTATTGTGTCGCCACGCTGGGCACCGCCACAACGGCGCACCACACGCGAAAACTGTATCGTATTTCCGACGCGATTGTTTTTTGTTTCGACGGCGACGATGCCGGACGCCAAGCAGCTTGGCGTGCACTCACCAACACCTTACCCGAACTCAAAGACGACAAACGCGCCGCTTTTTTGTTTTTACCCGACGGCCTTGATCCTGACGATTTCATTCGTCAACGCGGGCGCGAAGCGTTCGAACAAGCGCTTGATCAGGCGATGCCGTTATCGGAATATTTGCTCGCCACGCTTTCGGCGCAACATTCGCCGCGTCACGCCGAAGGCCGCGCCGCGCTGATCAACGCGCTGCGCCCGCTACTTGCCGCAATACGCGCGCCGGCGTTGGCGGCGCTGATCCGCAGTCGCGTCGCAACCATCACCGGTTTGCCCGAAGCCGAACTGCGAGCGTTGTTTCAAGATTCGCCCTCGCCGTCGCATACCGAGCGAAAAACGCGACACTTCCGCGCCGTGCGCCAATCTCCATCATTGGTACGCAAAATTTTGCAGGCTGTGGTGCAGCAACCGCTTCTCACCAAAACACACGACATCCCGCACGCCGATGACCGCTCGCCGGAAGCCGCCGCGCTCAACGCCATCGTTGCCTACTGCCATCAAAACGAAACTGCACCGAGCGTCGCCGCACTCATCCAGCATTTCGCCGATACCGAGCACGCGCGCCTGATCGCCGACATGCTCGCCGCCAACGAAGCGCAGCGTTTATCGCCTGAACTCAATACGCTGCAATTGATCGCGGCGTTGCAACGTTGGGAAGATCTCGGCGAAAAACAGGAACTGACGGAATTGTTGAAACGCCCGCTCGCGCAACTGACGGAAGAAGAGCGCCAGCGCTTGGCGCACTTTCGCAAAAAGCCCGCATCCGCGGCACCGCCGCTTGCCGAAAAACAACCTGTCGCACCAGCAACGAAAAAAGCCGCCGCGCCGCCGCCTGATCGTCCGATAAATACCATTGACGACGACATTCCACCATTCTAAGGAATCGTTTTCTTGCCATCGCGATATTGAAAAACCGACGTTTGTCTCCATTTGTCTCTAACCCGACACTTGGTGAACTCTTGATGAAGATGCCAGTCTTTACCGATATCAACAGTACGAAACGACGCCTGCCCGCCCGTCATCGGACGCGGCACTTCATGTCGAAATGAAACGTTTTCAAGAAAGACTCGTCATGATAGAATTTGCGGTTATTCTGGACTCCTATCATGCCGATGGGGCTTATTCGTTTCGCAACCGCTCGACCTTCTCAAGCAAATCTGCAACAGACGCGCGCTGTCGCGGTGTCTGTTGATATGTGACGCAGGATAATCATGGCAAAGAAAATCACGAAAACATCGAAAACCACGCGCGCCAACATGCGCGCTTCCGCGAAAACGGAAAAGAAAACCGCCACCAGCGCAACGCGTAGCAAAGCTGCAGCGAAAAAAACAACCGTGCGCCCGGCACGAGCAACAAAGCCGCGTGCATCATCATCGCGCACGACGAGCGGCACGAAGGCGGCAACGACTGCGAAAAAAACGGTCGTGAAAAAAGCAGCGACGCGCGCGACGCCCAAAAAAACGACAACCAAGGCGGCTTCTTCTCCAACAAAAAAAGTAGAGAAGAAAACCGGCGCTGCGGCAACGCGCAAGACCGCGCCCGTTAGAAAAACGGCTTCGGCAAAATCAGCCGCGACGAAAACTGCGGCCAAGAAAGCCGTTTCTGTTAAAAAAGTCGCCGTTAAAAAAACAGCGGTGAAAAAAACGACTGCCGCCAAAGCGAAAGCGCTTCCCAAAACGGCAGCCAAACCGACGGCTAAGGTGAAAGCAACGGCCAAGGTCACGACGCCTTCCTCGGCAAAAAAAGTGGTGAAAAAAGCAACCGCAACGACGGCGCGCAAAACCACAGCGGTGAAAAAAACTGCTGCGGTCAAAGCGCCTGCCAAAACAACGACCAAAGCAGCAACCAAGGCGGCAACTAAAACGACCGTTAAAGCTGCGCCCAAAACATCTGCCAAAACGGCTAAAGAGACGGTCAAGAAAACAGCAGCCAAACCGCCGGTGAAAAAAACAACGGCGCGCGAAGAAAAGGCCGCTGCCAAAGCGCCCGCAACCAAACGTGCGCGTACGACAACGGAAAAATCGAGCGCTACCCCGGTCGCCAAAGAAACGAAAAAAGTGCGCGGCAAAAAAACTGCCGAGCCGAAAACTGATATTAAAGAAACCAAAGCCAAAAAACCGCGCAAAACCAAAGCATCGGAGGCGATGGTTGATGCGATGACCGACAAGCTGGTGGCAAAAGCCAAATCAACGGCAGCAGCAAAACGAGAAGCCAAAGCAGGCAAAGCCTCTATCAGCGAACTCAAGCCGCGCGAACTCAGCCCGGCGGAAGTTGAAGCACGCCGGACGCGTCTGAAAGAATTGATCCGCCTCGGCAAAGAGCGCGGCTATTTGACTTACGCTGAAATCAACGACCATCTGCCCGACGAAATCATCGATCCGGAACAAATCGACGGCATCATCTCGACGATCAGTGACATGGGCATTCGCGTTTACGACGAAGCGCCCGATGCGGAAACATTGCTGATGTCGGAAAACGCCACGGCTGTTCCGGCAGAAGATGTCGAAGAAGAAGCCGAAGCCGCCGCGTCCACGCTGGATTCCGAATTCGGCCGTACCACCGATCCCGTGCGTATGTACATGCGCGAAATGGGGACGGTGGATTTATTGACGCGCGAAGGAGAAATCGAAATCGCGATGCGCATCGAAGAAGGATTGCGCTACATGCTCAATGCCATTTCCGAATGTCCGATGACGATCGCGCAGATCCTTGAATTGGCAGACAAGGTCGAAGCCAATGAAATGAAAATCGACGAAGTGGTCGATGGCCTGCAAGACCTTGAAGACGAGAGCGCGAAACTCGCGGAAAGCAGTGCCGACGAAGATGATGTTGACGAGCTCGACGAAGACAACGAAGACGAGGACGACGATGACACTTCGGCAAACAAAGCCGCAGCGGAAAATCTCGAACAACTCAAAGTGCGTGCACAAGAAAAATTTGCCGAACTGCGCAAACTGTATCATCGTTTGATTCCGTTGCTGACGAAAGAAGACCTTCATTCGCCGAAAGTCATCAAAATCCAGAAAAACATTTCGGAATTGCTGCTGGGCATTCGTTTTTCGGCGCGTACCATTGAGCGACTCTGCGAATCGGTGCGCAGCGAGGTTGCCAACATTCGCTTGATCGAACGCAAGATTCGCGATTTGACCGTCGAACAATCCGGCATGCCGCGTTCACTGTTTCTTGAGCGCTTCCCGAAAAACGAAATCAATCTGAACTGGATCGACAAAGAAATCGCGGCGAAGCCGCCTTACGCTGATCAGTTGGCTCGCTTCCGTCAAGCGATTGTCGATGAACAGCAAAAACTGATTGATTTGCAAACACGTGTGATGGTATCGCTTGGTGATCTTAAAAACATCAACAAACAGATGATTGAAGGCGAACGCATGGCGCGACGCGCCAAAAAAGAAATGGCCGAAGCCAACCTGCGCTTGGTCATTTCCATCGCCAAAAAATACACCAACCGCGGCCTGCAATTTCTCGACCTGATTCAAGAAGGTAATATTGGCTTGATGAAAGCCGTGGACAAATTCGAATTCCGTCGCGGCTTCAAATTTTCAACGTATGCAACATGGTGGATTCGCCAAGCGATCACCCGCTCCATCGCCGATCAAGCGCGCACCATTCGTATCCCGGTGCACATGATCGAAACCATCAACAAGATGAACCGTATCTCGCGCCAGATCCTTCAGGAAACCGGACAAGAACCGGAACCGGCGGTACTCGCGGAGAAAATGGAAATGCCCGAAGAAAAAATTCGCCGTATCCTGAAAATTTCCAAAGAACCGATCTCGATGGAAACGCCAATCGGTGACGATGACGATTCGCACTTGGGCGATTTCATCGAAGACTCCACGGTGGTTGCGCCATCAGACGCTGCCGTCAACGCCAGCCTGCGCGATGTTTGCAAAGACATTCTCGATTCGTTGACGCCGCGCGAAGCAAAAGTATTGCGCATGCGTTTCGGTATCGAAATGAGCACCGACCATACACTCGAAGAAGTCGGCAAACAGTTTGACGTCACCCGTGAGCGTATTCGGCAAATCGAAGCCAAAGCGTTGCGCAAATTACGGCATCCGTCGCGGTCGGAGAAACTGCGCAGTTTTCTCGAAAACGAATAGACGAAACTTGGTTTCATTACAGCGGGGAGCAACTCATTTGCTCCCCACTTTTTTATTCCATCAATCCAGGTTTCAGAAAAAACATAATCTTAGTTCAGGTGCAAAACGCTGCGCCACGTCAAAACATCCTGGAAACGGATGTCATTGCGAGCCGACGAAGTCGGCGTGGCAATCCAGGGAAGTTAAAAAACATCAAACTCCTTCTTACTTTGCCTATTCCTGAATTTTGCAAAAGCCATTGTCGGTCTCACCCGGCTGGCGAGTTACTTTTTTGCGCAGACCAAAAATAACCAAAAGCAGCGGTTTTCTTTAATAGGCCCCTGACTTTAGCCCGAGAAATCTATTTACTACCTTGTAAGAACTAAGTCACGTTTCTCCTAAATAACTCTTCCTGAATTTTTTCTCCAAGATAATGAGCGACCGAGTGCTCATTATCTTTATGAGTTTCATCATTTTCAGCCCATTTCACTATGATCTGGCCGACCATAACCTCCCAATTCCCATCCTTTTTAAGGAGCCCCGCAATAATATTGCGAATGTTTTTTATTGAAATAATCCTTCGATCATTATATTTTTCAATAAATTTTTGTACCTCTTCGCCGTATTCATGATCCTAGATTCAAGTACGAAGCGCAACGCGGTTAAATGGTCTCATAAAAACCTCA
>DAISYG010000032.1:0-21085 GCA_036825435.1 Casimicrobiaceae bacterium
ATGAGGTTTTTATGAGACCATTTAACCGCGTTGCGCTTCGTACTTGAATCTAGGCTCGCTGATTGTCGCCGAGTTGGCAAAATCTTCGCCGCCGAATCGTGATTGACCTATGATGTACTGCGTTTGGCTGCGAACGATGAACGGTGACAAAAACCCAAGCGAAACAATAGCCACAAACGGCCACACCAGATAAGACATCGCCGCACCGACAAGATTACCTTCAAAGCTGAAACGAATTCCCCGCCAAGCGGAATTACGGTTCCTGAATCGCGCCGCTTTCATCACGATCCACGGTGTGGCAAAAATCAATATTGCAAAACATGCCAACCCCAGCTCAATCGACACATAATCCGACACGGCATAAACAATGAAAAAAGCCGCGGCAATCAGCCTTCCTTTCAAGATTTTGATCGGATCGGCCAGATATTCGAAGCTGGCATTATCAATAAATGTATTGCCATAAAAATAACGCTTGGTGCGCACTTTTGCCCACGCCGAAAAGATGCCCAGCGTGACGATCGTCAAAAACACATTGACGATCCAGATTTTGAAATACTCCTCACCTTTGCCGGTAAATACAAAAGCAAGCCTTGTCGGCAAAGACTCCCTATCGACAACAGGGCGGTCAAAAGCACCGACATATTCATTGTTGTATGCACTACCGCCATAAGCCGCTTGAGCGCCCGCGCCCGCTTCTTCCGTCGCAGGTTGCAATGGTGGCTCTTCTTCGACCAACGAGAACGACGATGTGGACGCCGTTTGCGCTACCGCTTGTTCCTTCTTCGTTGCGACAAACGGCTCATCTGCCGCCAGCGTCAGTTCGGAGGCAACAATCGGCGCTTTTTTAATGGGTTTAGCCGACGCTTTCTGGCTGACCGTCTGCACTGTCGATGGCGCTATGGTGGTGTGTTGCTTCAGACGATGAAGGTCAACCTCCATCCCGATTCTGCGCAGACCATGTGCAATTCGCTCTGCTTCATGCTTGGGAACATCGCGCTTCAATACCACCTTGGGATGCGCAAAAAGATGTTCAAGCTTTTCTCCCGTCAAGCCGAACAGTTCGCTGAACGACTGTTTCACCTGCTCTAAGGTAATTCCCGGCGCCAGCCGTCCGCAAAAAAGTACGGCGTAGCGAGTGTCAGACATTGTTCTCCCTTATGGACATAGAATGAAACAAGGATCATTGCAGCATCGCAAACGTTAGCATGGAATAGAAAAATATTGAAACAGTTTGTGCGTTTTTTTCGAGCAACAATGCACCAAGTGTTGTAGAAACGTCGATAGCCAATGCATATTAAAAAACGCCGACTGAGCAGCCGGCGTTCTTCACAGAAGCATGTCTTATTGTTTACAATTTCATGCCCATCGCCCGAGTCACACCCTCAGCATAGTCCGGATCAATACTGTGCAAATGAGTAAAAACTTTGCGCACAATCGCCTCGGGCACCCCCTGCAAATCAGCCGCAAAATTTTTGAACAGTCGCTCCTTCTGTTCCTTGTTTTGCAGTTGGAACAATGCTCTCGGCTGACTGTAATAATCGCCGTCGTCGTCACGATGATTCCAGCGCCCCGCTTCGCCCTCCACGATCAGCGGCGGCTCGGAAAAATCCGGTTGCTCCTGCCACATCTCATGGCTGTTCGGCTCATACGTTACCGCGCTACCATTGTTACCATCCACGCGCATTGCGCCATCCCGATGATACGCATGGAAAGGACAACGCGCCGTGTTCACCGGAATCTGATGACTGTTGATTCCGAGCCGATACCGATGCGCATCGCCATACGAAAACAAACGCCCCTGCAACATGCGATCCGGCGAAAAACCAATACCCGGCACGACATTCGCCGGATTGAACGCCGCCTGTTCGACATCGGCAAAATAATTTTCCGGATTACGGTTCAATTCCAACACACCAACTTCGATCAGCGGCGCATCCTTGTGCAGCCAGACTTTAGTCAAATCGAACGGATGGTACGGCAATTTTCCGATATCTTTTTCCGCGATCACCTGCACATAAAACTTCCAACGCGGAAAATCCTTGCGACTAATCGCGTCAAACAAATCGCGCTGCGAACTTTCGCGGTCGTGCGCGATAATATTAGCTGCCTCTTCATCGGTCAGGCATTCGATGCCTTGTTCGGTTTTCAGATGAAACTTGACCCAGAAGCGTTCATTCTTCGCGTTGATCAAACTGAACGTATGGCTACCGAACCCGTGCATGTGTCGATAACTTTTCGGAATGCCGCGATCAGTCATGTCAATCGTTAACTGATGAAAAGCTTCCGGCAAATGCGAAAAGAAATCCCATTTCGCCGCAGGATTGCGCAGATTGGTTTTCGGATCGCGTTTGACGATGTGGTTCAAATCCGGAAATTTGAGCGCATCACGAAAATAGAAAACCGGTGTATTGTTGCCAACCAAGTCCCAATTGCCCTGCTCGGTATAAAATTTCATCGCGAAGCCGCGAATATCGCGTTCGGCATCCGCCGCGCCGCGCTCTCCGGCAACCGTGGAAAACCGAACAAACACGTCCGTTTTTTTACCGACCGCCGAAAAAAGCGCTGCTCTGGTGTATTTCGTGATATCGCCAGTAACCGTGAACGTGCCGAAAGCACCCGAACCTTTCGCGTGCATCCTGCGTTCGGGAATCACCTCGCGATCAAAATGAGCGAGCTTTTCCAGAAACCAGACATCCTGAAGCAACATCGGTCCGCGCACGCCGACCGTCAGCGAATTATTGTTATCAGGCACCGGTGCGCCGTGAATGGTGGTGAGCTTTTTGTGATCAGACATGGCCACTCCTTTTTTGAATGAAACAATACGAATGGCAAGAGTACCGCATAAACTTTCGACGAGGCGTATTATTTTCTTATGGCTACGATTAGCCGATATTATGATTCGCACGATTTACGGGTGTTACCATCGAACGACTTTCATTCGCGTGCACACTTTTACGTTACGCTTTCAACGGCTTTCTTGTTTGATGTTATGATACGCCTCCGCGTCCCAACACGCACTCAAATACGGCTTTTCCCCCATGATCGAACACTTTTTCGCTTCCTGCCCGCGTGGTTTGGAAAACCTTCTGGCGCAGGAGTTGGCCCATCTTGGCGCATCGTCAGCCGAAGAAACCGGCGGCGGCGTTTCATTCTGCGGCGAATGGTCACTCGTTTACCGCGTCAACCTCGAATCGCGTTTAGCCAGCCGTATTCTCTGGCGCGTTGCGTCGGGCGCATATCGAAACGAAAACGATATTTACGCGCTGGCGTACGATATTGATTGGTCGCAATACTTCACCGAAAAACGCACGCTGCGTATCGACTTGACCGCCACCAATTCTCCGTTGACCAGTCTTGCGTTTGCCACGCTACGCGTCAAAGACGCCGTATGCGATCGTTTCCGCGCACAAGGCAAGCTTCGTCCCTCCGTCGACAAGCATCATCCCGATGTACGCATTTTCACCTATTTGACTGACCGCGAAGCCACGTTTTATCTTGACACCTCAGGCGAAGCGCTGTTCAAAAGAGGTTATCGCAAGAATAGCGAACAGGCGCCGTTGCGCGAAAATTTTGCCGCCGGACTGCTGACGCTTGCCGGTTGGCAACCGGATATTCCTCTGCTCGATCCCTTTTGCGGCAGTGGCACCATTGCGATTGAAGCCGCACTCATCGCCGCCAACATCGCGCCGGGTATCGCTCGTCCATTCGCGTTTCAAAAACTCAATCGCTACGATGGCCCGACTTGGCAACGTTGCAAACAAGCCGCACGTGACGCGATTCGCGCACCCGAAAAAGAACCCGCGATTTTCGCCGGCGATATCAGCGCTGACGCGATCGAACGCGCGCAACACTACGCGAAAATCGCGCAAGTTTCCGAATGGATTCGTTTCAGCGCTCAAGATGCCAACACATGGCAACCGCCAAGCGCGCAAGGTATTTGGCTCTGCAACCCGCCGTATGGTCACCGTCTTGAAGATCAACAATCGTTGGCGCGTCTTTATCCGGCGCTGGGCACAACGCTCAAACAACGCTTCGTCGGTTGGCACGCTTGGTTCCTCACCGCCGACAAACAATTACCCAAAGGCCTCGGCTTGAAACCCGAGCGCCGTATTCCACTTTTTAATGGCGCACTCGACTGCCGTTTATATGGTTTCAAAATGGTGCAGGGAACGATGAGGCGTTCAGGTATCAGATGACAGTTTCAGCTATCAGATGCCAGGGATCAGAGGTCAGACAGTATTTCATCGCGCTTCGCACGATCAAACTTCACTGATTCCTGATACCTGTTCTCTGATACCTGAATCCAACAATCCCAACCAACGCCGCCAACACCACCACCAACGGCAGTGGCAGCAGCGGCACGGAAACACCGCCTCCAGCGCGAGGCGGCGCGCCCGGACCGCTCGGGTCAACGATCACGCCACGGGTTGGATCGGCATCATATCGGCCATCGTCCCACAGCATAAGTACAGCACGCTTACCGGTAACGGTCACAAAACCATCACTGCTTGACGAAGTCGGCATGATTTCCCAGTTGTTGCCCACTTTTTTGTAGTAGTCCGCGCCTTGAATGCTTTCCGGCCAGTCGATGACGATTCGCACGGTTTCCCACCCGCATTTCTCAAGCTTGAATTCGAACATCCCCTGTGGCAGTTCGATTGTCTCTCCTGAACCATCGATAAAACCTGTGGAAGAACCATCGAACCGACAGTTTTCATTGTTACGCACGCTGGCGATACCAGCGCCTCCCGCACCGACAGGCGGCACGGTGTCGCCGACGTAAAACGTCAGCGCATGTGGACTACTATGATTCCCCGAACTGCTCGCAACATAGTGCAGCACATATGCACCCGCAGGAAGATTGGAAGCGGTGAAACTGTCAGTACCTAAGGTCGGCGATGTTGTGTTAGAGGCAACGCAATCCGCGCTAATTGCGGAACATCCGTTAAGGATTCCAACCGTATTTGGTTCCGCCGCACCCGCTTTCACTACCACCCAGTAGCCGCTATCGACGGCGCCTTCGCCTTCATGAATCGCAGCAGAAAAATCGACGTTGTAATTTGTACCCGCCGCCAGCACACCGTCAGCATCAAGCCTCAGCACCGTAGGTCGCAAAAGATCAAAAGACTCTCCGCCGCGCACGAGACGTACAACGTAGTCTGTGCCGCTCATGTCAACAGCGGTGGTGTTGCCAGCACTAAAATTGACTATCCATGCGTTGGACGAGCCGGATGCAGACGGCGTGCTGCTCCAGTACCAAGGCGAGGTAACCAAGGTATTCGGAAACGCGGTACCGTTAATCAGCATGCCGCTTTCGTCTCTCTTGAGCAGTGTTTGCAGTTCCTTGATATTCGGCAGCCGCCAATCGGTATAGCCGAACTGTGCGGCGGTGTTGGCGTCATCCACCTCCTGAAGCGCGGCCTGCCAATTCATGCCTGTCGCTGTACCTGTACAGTTTGCGCCGCTCTGTCCGATGCTGCACTGCATCCACATCAGTCCCGTTGCGTGGTCGGTCACCACCGTTCCATCGCCGTTATCGGTAAAATTCGTCGTGCGCGTCTCGCCGCGCACGAGGCGAACCGGGAAAAGCGCCCCTTTGCGATTCGACACGCTCCAACCCGCGCCGTAGTTAACGCGCCAAGCGTTACTCGAGCTCTGCTCTTCGCCCGACCAGTAATATTCGTTTGAAAGCTCATTCCCAAAGCGTGTATTCGGGAAGTAATCATTATCGATGGCGGCAATGGTTGCACCGCTTCTGGCAACACCATAATCCACGAGGTCGAGCAGTTCTTCCGTGGTGGGCAAGCGCCAGTCGGCGTAACCACAGAGATTGGCGTCATTGACGGCGACGGTATAGTTTAGCGTGTTGCAACTGCCTATTGGCAAACCGGCACAGGATGTCGTGTTTCCTTGGTGACCAGTTGCACCGTCGTACCAAGTATATGTGTGAGCACTGCCGCGCAGACCGTTATCACCAGTTTTCATTTCCCAGATCAGTCCCGTGACATTGTCGCGGGTACACGCCCAGTCGTTGGAACCATCGCCGATGTTGCTTGCAGTCAAGCCGTTTGGGCAATCACCCACGCCTTCGACTTCGCCACTATTGCAGATGCGGGTGAAATCGAATCCGGCAACGCCATCGCCGGTTTTGTTCAGCACGCCTGCGGCGTTTGCCGCATCGCGACCCAAAAAGCCATCCTGATGGGACAAGCTGCCAGTGATGGTATCGCTACAGGCAACCAAACCCGTGCCATTGAAACACAGCGCCTGCCCAGTGTCGTTGAGTACGGCGTGCGCGACGGGGATGGTGAAGATGAACGCCACGATGAAGACGGCGGACGAAACGGAGCGGGCGATAGTGAACATAAGCGGTCTTGGTTCCTGATGTTGAAAAGTAACTTTTGGTATCAGATATAGTTTAACGGAATCTTTCGTTCTTTTTTCAAAATCGTCTCTTTTTTTACACAGGAAAAGGGGCGTTTGTTGTTTTTATTGCACTTTGAAAATGCCAGCACCATCAACGAGATAGCGCTACAGATCGAAAACGTTTGTATTATGACGTTGTGGATCAATAATGGTTAAAAAATACTCCTCACGAACGGCGGAAAGAATTTTCCAACACTTCATTCAAATTGAAAACGTTTCTTTCCTATCGCAACATACAAAAAACTGACGCCATTCCCGTGCAAGCGGGAGAAGAAGTTATTCATATCACGCGTCATGCGGTCAAACTTTTCTGATTCCCGATTATTGTCACCTGATCCCTGCCCCCAACAAAAAAGCCTCCCGAATTTTGGGAGGCTTTTATTGGGTGCGTTACCGCACCAATTGCTATTATTTATTTACGCCGCTTCTTGTTCAGCAGTATTTTCCTCCGCTTGCGGGCGATCAACCAGTTCAACATACGCCATCGGCGCGGCGTCGCCGGGGCGGAAACCACACTTCAAAATACGCAGATAGCCACCTGGACGTTGCTGGTAACGTGGACCGAGCTCATCAAAGAGTTTGGTGACCATCGCGCGATCACGCAAGCGAGCAAACGCCAAGCGGCGATTGGCAACCGTCGGTGTTTTGCCCAGTGTGATCAAACGCTCGGCAACACGCCGCAGCTCTTTGGCTTTGGGCACCGTCGTTTTGATCGCTTCGTGCAAGAACAGGGAATTAGTCATGTTGCGCAGCATCGCAAGACGATGGGCGCTGGTTCGATTCAGTTTTCTCAGACCGTGACGATGACGCATAATCAATATTTCCTTATAAAAACGTGCGCCGGGTTACGGACGGCTCAAACCAGCCGGTGGCCAGTTTTCGAGCTTCATGCCCAGCGAAAGTCCGCGCGACGCGAGGACATCTTTGATTTCATTGAGTGATTTACGACCCAGATTCGGCGTTTTCAACAGTTCGGTTTCCGTACGCTGAATCAGATCGCCGATGTAATTGATGCTTTCCGCTTTCAGGCAGTTGGCGGAGCGAACCGTCAACTCCAGATCGTCCACCGGCAGACACAGCATCGGATCAACTTGCGGCAAGCCGTGCTCCGGCGCCGGGATATCGCTGCTGTTCAGTTCGGCAAACGAGGACAGTTGTTCGACCAGCACTTTTGCTGCATCGCGTACTGCTTGCTCAGGCTCAATCACGCCGTTGGTTTCAATTTCGATGATCAGTTTGTCGAGGTCAGTACGCTGCTCGACGCGCGCGCTTTCGACCGCGTAACTAACGCGGCGGATCGGCGAGAACGAAGCGTCAACCAGAATGTTGCCGATCACATGGCTATCCGGTTTGCCGCGCGCTGACACTGGCTGATAGCCGCGTCCTTCTTCGACGCGGATTTCCATTTCCAGCTTGCCGCCCTGCGACAGATGCGCAATCAGATGTTCGGGGTTGACGATCTCAACGTCGTGCGGCAACTCGATATCGCCCGCCGTCACCGGTCCTTCGCCTTCTTTGATCAGCGTCAGCGTGACGCTGTTGCGGCTGTGCAATTTGAAGGCGATGCCTTTCAGGTTGAGAAGGATGTCAACAACGTCTTCCTGAACACCATCCAGCGCGGAATATTCGTGCAACACACCGTTGATCTTGACTTCCGTCGGCGCAAAGCCAGGCATCGACGATAAAAGAACACGCCGCAAAGCATTGCCCAGTGTGTGTCCATAGCCGCGCTCAAACGGCTCCATGACGATACGCGCATGGAACGGCGACATATTCTGTACATCAATAATGCGTGGTCTTAACAAAGCATCGCTCTGCATGGAAAATCCTTTATACGAAACAAAGAAAACGGCTTAATACTCAATACAACTGCGCAAATTTTGCCGATTACTTCGAGTAAAGCTCAACGATCAGGTTTTCGTTTATGTCTTGTCCGAACTCAGAGCGATCCGGTGCGCTCTTGAAAATACCGGACATTTTTTTCATATCCACTTCCACCCAGGAAGGAAAACCCATTTTTTCGGCAAGTTCCAACGAGTCTTTAACGCGCAATTGCGATTTACCTTTTTCCGTCACCGAAACGGTGTCGCCGGTTTTGACGCGTGCGGAAGGAACGTTCAAACGTTTTCCGTTCACGAGAATCGTGCCGTGCGTCACCAGTTGGCGCGCTTCGGCACGGGTCGAGCCAAAGCCCATCCGATAGACAACGTTGTCGAGCCGCGATTCCAGCAGTTTCAACAGGTTTTCACCGGTGGAACCCTGACGACGTGCTGCTTCAAAAAAGCAGAGACGGAATTGACGTTCGAGAACGCCGTACATGCGACGCACTTTTTGTTTTTCGCGCAACTGAGTGCCGTAATCAGAAGTCCGCGCGCCAGATTTCTGGCCGTGCTGTCCTGGTTTGACATCGAGTTTGCACTTGGAGTCGAGCGAGCGACGCGCGCTTTTCAGAAAAAGGTCGGTGCCTTCTCTTCGCGCCAGCTTACATTTAGGTCCGAGGTAACGAGCCACTTTTTGCTATCCTATTTGCAATGTTGATAAAAATCCGCGAATCCAATATTAGATTCGACGGCGTTTCGGAGGACGGCACCCATTGTGCGGAATCGGGGTGACGTCGGCAATTGAAGTGATTTTCAAGCCGAGCGCGTTCAATGCGCGCACCGATGATTCGCGCCCGGGTCCCGGGCCTTTGATCCGAACTTCCAGATTCTTGACACCACACTCTTGCGCGGCGCGACCGGCGGCTTCCGCCGCGACCTGTGCCGCAAAAGGCGTTGATTTTCTCGAACCTTTAAAACCAGCACCGCCCGACGTCGCCCACGATAACGCGTTGCCCTGACGGTCGGTGATGGTAATAATCGTGTTGTTAAACGAAGCGTGAATATGCGCAATGCCTTCCGAAATATTCTTTTTGACTTTCTTGCGCGTCCGCGACGAAGCTTTGGGTTGTGCCATCAATAAACTCCTTGACGATTATTTCTTGCCGGCAACGGTGCGGCCTTTTTTCGGGCCTTTCCGTGTGCGCGCATTGGTACGGGTACGCTGACCGCGCACCGGTAATCCGCGACGATGACGAACACCGCGATAGCAACCGAGATCCATCAGTCGTTTGATGCTCATCGTCACTTCGCGACGCAAGTCGCCTTCTACGGTGTGTTCAGCAACCTGATCACGCAGTTTTTCCATGGATGCGTCGTCCAGATCCTTGATCTTGGTCGCGCAGTCGATTCCCGCCGCCATGCAGATTTTTCTGGCGGTTGACCGACCAATGCCATAGATCGCCGTTAACGCGATTTCTGCATGTTGGTGATTGGGGATGTTAACGCCTGCTATACGGGCCATTTGCTTACCTTTTCCAATCCAATATTAACCTTGCCGCTGCTTGTGCCGCGGGTCTTCACAAATCACGCGAATCACGCGATTCCTCCGGATGATCTTGCATTTCCGGCAAATTCTTTTTACCGATGCCACTACTTTCACGTTGACTTCTCCTCGTTATCGTTATCCGCAAAACACGTTTTGCGTGCTGCCTAGTACGTTTACTTCGTGCGGAAGGTAATCCTTGCGCGCGTCAAATCGTACGGCGTCATTTCCACAGTGACTTTATCACCGGGCAAAATCCGGATGTAATGCATGCGCATCTTTCCGGAAATATGTGCCAACACCACATGGCCATTTTCCAACTTCACTCGAAACGTCGCATTCGGCAACGTTTCGACGACTTCTCCTTGCATCTGTATGGTGTCTTCTTTCGCCATATCGTTGTTTAGCGCAAGGAACCGCCCTTGAAACTCGCTTTTTTCAGCAGGCTTTCATACTGCTGCGACATCAGATATGCCTGCACCTGAGTCATGAAATCCATCGTCACAACCACCACAATCAGAAGCGATGTACCACCGAAATAGAACGGTACGTTTTTCCATGCGATCAACGCGTTCGGGATGAAACACACCACCACCAAATACATCGAACCCAACAGCGTCAAACGCGTAATGATTTTCTGCAAATACTCTGCCGTGTGTTTACCGGGACGATAGCCGGGAATTATCGCACCGCTCTTCTTCAGGTTGTCCGCCGTATCGTTCGGGTTGTACTGCAACGCGGTATAGAAAAAACAGAAGAAAATAATCGCCGCAGCGTACAACACTTCATGCACCGGCTGTCCGGGTGCCAACATCGCTGCCAAATCGCGTACACCGGTGGAAAACCAGCCGTCACTACCCGCCGAAAATCCGGCCAACGTCGTTGGGAACAAAATAATCGACGATGCAAAAATTGCCGGGATAACACCTGCCATATTGAGTTTGAACGGTAAATATGAGCTTTGCGCCGGCGTCATGCGGTTACCGAATTGACGTTTCGCGTATTGCACCAACACTTTACGTTGCGCGCGCTCAAAGAACACAACCACTGCCGTTACCGCTGCAACCAGAATCACGATACCCAGCACCAACGGAATCGAGTACGCACCGGTATTGACGTTTTCCAAAGTCAACCCAATCGCGCTCGGCAACCCGGCGACAATACCTGCGAAGATGATCAATGAAATACCATTGCCCAGACCGCGCTCGGTAATCTGTTCACCCAACCACATCAAAAACATCGTTCCGGTCACCAGCGTCACTGCCGTCATCAGTTGGAAACTCGTACCCGGAATCAAAACCAAACCAGGTTGATTCTGCAACATCACACTGACGCCCATCGCCTGGACAAAAGCCAACACCAGGGTGAAAT
This sequence comes from Casimicrobiaceae bacterium, assembly GCA_036825435.1. GTDB lineage: Bacteria > Pseudomonadota > Gammaproteobacteria > Burkholderiales > Casimicrobiaceae > UBA931. The sequence goes on from DAISYG010000032.1 coordinate 11,161, forward strand.
AACGTGTGTATTGCGTAATCTTGCGTCGTCCGGCCTCACCCTCCTTCTTGAGCGCCATCAACGGTGGATACATCGCCGCCGCCAGCTGCATGATAATAGACGCCGAAATATAAGGCATCACGCCCAGTGCCAGAATCGAGAAACGTTCCAATGCGCCGCCGGAAAACATGTTGATCATGCCCAGCAGACCTTCCTGCTGACGATCAAACACTTTTGCCAGTTCCATCGCATCAATGCCCGGCACCGGAATATGCGTACCAATACGGTACACGACCATCGCGCCCAGCAAAAACCACAGGCGCTTCATCAAGTCGCCGTATTTGTTTGCGCTTTTCTCTGCAGGATTTAATGTAGCCAAAAGAACACCTGATTCGTTATGGGTTACGCCGCCGGTGCTTCAACAACGCTACCGCCTGCTGCTTCAATCGCCGCTTTCGCGCCCGCTGTCGTGGCAATACCGGTCAATTTCACCGCACGGGTCAGCTTGCCGGAATTGATCACTTTGGCTGATTTTGCCTTTGAAGACAAAATGCGCGCAGCGCGCAACGCCAAAAAATCAATCTCGTCCACTGGCATACGCTCAAGGTCAGACAAGCGAACTTCGCCGACTTCATCTTTGTGCGTTGAGACAAAGCCGCGCTTGGGCAGACGACGCTGCAACGGCATTTGCCCGCCTTCAAAACCGACTTTGTGAAAGCCGCCAGCACGGGACTTCTGTCCTTTGTGGCCGCGACCGCACGTTTTGCCCAAGCCCGAACCAATGCCGCGACCAACACGGCGGCGCGGCTTTTTCGAACCTTCGGCAGGCTTAATTGTATTCAATTGCATTTCCGTATCTCCATCCACCGACGCAAACGTCAGTCTGCAACCTTCAGCAAATAATTCACTTTGTTGATCATGCCACGCACCGCAGGCGTATCTTCAAGTTCCACGGTCTGGTTGGTCCACTTCAGCCCCAACCCCTGCACCGTTGCGCGGTGGGTTTTACGAGTGCCCGCCAAACCTTTGACCAACGTCACTTTGACTGTTTTCCCTTTCGCCATGATCACGCTCCCAGAATGTCTTCCACCGTCTTGCCACGCTTGGCGGCAATTTCAGCCGGTGTATTGCACTTCATCAACGCATCCAGCGTCGCACGCACGATGTTGTACGGATTGGTTGAGCCATGGCATTTGGCCAGCACGTTGGTCACACCGACCACATCGAATACTGCGCGCATCGCGCCACCCGCGATGATGCCGGTACCTTCGGCGGCCGGTAGCATGTAAACACGCGTGGCGCCGTGACGACCTTCAACCGGATGATAAAGCGTGCCTTTTTTCAGATTCACTTTCACCATATTGCGGCGCGCCTGCTCCATCGCTTTTTGCACGGCGACCGGAACCTCTTTGGATTTCCCTTTGCCGATACCAATGCGACCATCGCCATCGCCAACCACCGTCAGCGCGGCAAACGCCATGATACGCCCGCCTTTCACCACTTTGGTGACGCGATTGACGCCGATCATCTTTTCGCGCAAACCGTCGCTGCGCTCGTCCATAACCTGTTGCTGTTGTTTCGCCATAATCGTTAATGCCTCAGAATTTGAGGCCGCCCTCACGGGCAGCTTCCGCCAGCGCTTTCACGCGACCATGATATCGATAACCGGAACGGTCAAACGCCACCGTCTCCACGCCTGCCGCTTTCGCGCGCTCGGCAATGGATTTTCCAACCGATGCTGCGGCGTCACAATTGGCACCGTTCTTCAGCGTGCTACGAACGGTTTTTTCCGCTGTAGAAGCTGACGCCAACACCTGATCGCCGGAAGGCGCCATAACCTGTGCGTAAATATGCGTGTTGGAGCGATACACCACCAACCGCGCTACGCATTGCTCGGCGATGCGTACCCGGGTTTTACGGGCACGGCGCAAACGAGCTGCTTTCTTATCCATAACCACCTCTTTAAAAACGCGAAAACACGTCTGACGTTATTTCTTCTTCGTTTCCTTGAGCACGACACGCTCATCGGCGTAGCGCACCCCTTTACCTTTATAGGGCTCGGGCGGACGGTAAGCGCGGATATTCGCCGCGACTTGACCGACTTTCTGCTTGTCGATTCCCTTGATCACGATTTCTGTCTGCTGCGGTAATTCAGCTTTCACGCCTTCCGGCAACTTGTGGATGACCGGATGTGAAAAACCCAGCGACAAATTCAACGCGTCACCAGCGAGCTGCGCACGATAACCCACGCCAACCAATGTCAGCTTGCGCTCAAAACCTTCGGCAACACCTTTGACCATGTTTGCCACCAGTGCGCGCAAGGTTCCAAACATTGCCTGCGCCTCTGGACGCTCCAGTTTGAGCACCAAATGGTTGTCTTCTTTTTCGATGGTCACGCCATCCGCCAACGGATGTGACAAGGTTCCCAACGGACCTTTGACCGTGATCTGATCTTTGCCGAGCGTCACTTCCACTTTGTCGGGGAGTGCAATCGGCGCTTTACCAATTCGAGACATCGTGCACTCCTTAGGCAACAATGCACAGCACTTCGCCACCGACACCGGCTGCGCGCGCTTTGCGATCCGTCATCACACCGCGAGAGGTGGATACCACCGCGATTCCCAAACCATTCATCACCGGCGGAATTTCTTCCTTGCCGCGATAAATGCGCAAACCAGGACGCGAAACCCGTTCGATTTTCTCGATCACGGGGCGACCAGCGTAATATTTCAGCGCGATTTCCAGCGTCGCTTTCGTTTGCTCGCGAACAATGCGGAAATCTTCGATATAACCTTCATCCTTGAGCACCTGCGCAATCGCTGCCTTCACTTTCGATGAAGGCATGGCGACACTGGTGTGCTCCACCATCTGTGCGTTGCGAATACGCGTCAACATATCCGCGATCGGGTCAGACATACTCATACGTCACCTCTTACCAACTGGCTTTGACGATGCCCGGGATTTCACCCTTCATCGCATAATCACGCAACTTGCTGCGTCCCAGACCGAATTTGCGGTACACGCCACGCGGACGACCGGTCAATGCGCAACGGTTGCGCAAGCGGGTCGGGTTGGCGTTGCGGGGCAGCTTCTGCAACTTAAGACGGGCTTCAAAGCGTTCATCTTCGCTCGCATTGCTGTCGTTGATGATCGCCAAAAGCGCTTCACGTTTTTTCTGATATTTTGCGACCAGTTTTCTGCGTTTCTGATCGCGGTTGATCAAAGCCAATTTCGCCATATCTTTATTAACCCCTGAACGGGAATCGGAACGCGGCCAGCAAAGCTTTTGCTTCCGCATCGGTTTTAGCTGTTGTCGCGACGGTGATATTCAAACCGCGCAACGCGTCAATTTTGTCGTACTCAACTTCCGGGAAAATGATCTGCTCTTTCACACCCATGTTGAAATTGCCGCGACCATCGAACCCTTTGCCACCCACGCCGCGAAAGTCACGAACGCGAGGCAAGGCAATATTCACGAGACGATCAAAAAACTCGAACATCCGGTCGCGACGCAATGTCACCATGCACCCGATCGGATAACCTTCACGAATTTTGAAGCCTGCAATCGCTTTACGCGCCTTGGTAATCACCGGCTTCTGACCGGAAATTTTCTGCAAATCGGCAACGGCGTTTTCCAATACCTTTTTATCCGCCACTGCTTCGCCAACACCCATGTTGAGCACGATTTTGGTTATGCGCGGCACTTCCATCACCGACTTGTAACCAAACTGCTTCATCAGAGCAGGCGTTACTTCTTTGCGATAATATTCTTGCAAACGGGCCATCACTTATCCTCTATCCTTTAGCTGCCCAGCACTTGATTGTTCGATTTGAAGAAACGAACCTTGCGCTTGTTTTCGCCCTCGCCTTCAAAACGAATGCCTACACGATCCGCCTTCTGCGTTGTCGCATTCCAGATCGCCACATTGGAAACATGAATCGGCATTTCCTTGAGCAGAATGCCGCCCGGTTCATTTTTCATTGGGTTGGGACGGGTATGGCGCTTGGCCTGATTCACGCCCGCGACCAGCAAATAATCGTTGTCGAACACGCGTTCGACCAAACCACGTTTGCCTTTATCGCGTCCGGTAATCACGACCACCTGGTCCCCTTTACGAATTTTCCGCATACGAGAAACCCCTTAAATCACTTCCGGCGCCAGCGAAACGATCTTCATGAAACGCTCGGTACGCAGTTCACGCGTCACCGGGCCGAAGATACGGGTTCCGATCGGTTCCAGTTTATTGTTGAGCAGCACCGCCGCGTTGGAATCAAAACGCACCAGCGCGCCGTCGTCGCGACGCACGCCGGAAGCGGTTCGCACCACGACCGCGCTATAAATTTCGCCTTTTTTGACGCGACCACGCGGCGCGGCGTCTTTGACGCTCACCTTGATGATGTCACCAACGTTGGCATAGCGGCGTTTGCTGCCACCCAATACCTTGATACACATCACCGAACGTGCGCCAGTATTATCGGCAACATCCAGCACCGTTTGCATTTGAATCATGATTCACTCTCTCCAACTTAACCTGTCGGCCAGATTTCAACCCAACCACAGCCAGTCTTGGACCCCGTTTCGGGGAAAAATACAGCAGCTCGAAAGCCGCACGAAGACAAGTTTTGAATTATGGCATGCCTTGTCTGCTTACGCAAGCGCAAAACACGCCATTTTTCAAAAATTAAATTGCCGCTTTTTCGAGTAATCGCGCCACCTCCCAAGCCTTCGTCTTGGAATATTTGCGCGTTGCCCGGATTTCAACGATATCGCCAACCTTGCACTCGTTATTTTCATCGTGTGCGTGGTATTTTGACGAACGGATCACCACTTTGCCATACAAAGGGTGCTTCACGCGCCGCTCTACCAGCAGCGTAACCGTTTTGTCTCTTTTGTCGCTGACCACGCGACCGATCAGCGTGGCCGTCAACGCGGTAGGAGTTACCGCTTCCTGATTGTCGATCTGCGTCATGCTTGTTCCGCCTTCTGACTGATATACGTCCGCACCCGCGCAATGTCACGTCGCACGAATTTCAACTTCTGCGTGTTTTGCAATTGCTGGGTGGCTTTCTGCATGAGCAGGCTGAACTGTTCCTTCAGCAACTCATGCAGCTCTTTTTTCAAATCCTCAAGGCTTTTTTCCTTGAGTTCCTTTTTCGCATTTTTTTTCATCTGTCTCTCCGTCAGATCAGGCGATGAACAAAGACGGTACGGAACGGCAGCTTGGCGGCGGCGAGGCGAAACGCCTCTCTGGCCAAGGTTTCATCGACACCATCCATTTCATACAATACTTTGCCCGGCTGAATTTCTGCCACGTAGTATTCCGGATTACCTTTTCCGCTACCCATCCGCACTTCAGCGGGCTTGGTGGAAATCGGCTTGTCCGGAAAAACGCGAATCCAGATGCGTCCGCCGCGCTTGATGTGGCGGGTCATCGCACGACGCGCCGCCTCGATCTGGCGTGCTGTCAAACGTCCACGCGTCGTGGCTTTGAGGCCGAAGGTGCCGAAGCTGACCTTGTTGCCGACCATCGCCAGGCCGCGATTGCGCCCTTTCTGCTCTTTCCGGTATTTTCTCTTATTTGGTTGAAGCATTTTTCGCTCCTGCACGACGTGGGCGTTTCGGCGGCGCTGGTTCTGCCGGAGCCGCTGGCTCGGCGTTTTGCGCCATCATCTCGCCCTTGAATACCCAAACCTTGATGCCGATCACGCCGTAAGTCGTGCGCGCTTCGGCAACACCATAATCAATGTTGGCGCGCAAGGTGTGCAACGGCACGCGACCTTCACGATACCATTCGCTACGCGCGATTTCCGCACCGTTCAAACGTCCGGCGCTCATCACCTTGATACCTTGTGCGCCGAGACGCATCGCGTTCTGCATCGCGCGCTTCATCGCGCGACGGAACATGATCCGTTTTTCCAACTGCTGCGCAATCGATGCGGCGATCAACGTGGCATCGACTTCCGGTTTGCGCACTTCTTCGATGCCGACTTCAACCGAGTTGTTGCCAGCCAGCATGCGCATTTCAGAGCGTAGCGTTTCGATGTCCTCGCCTTTTTTGCCGATGACGACACCTGGCCGAGCACTGTGCACGGTGATTTTGGCGCTCTTGCTGGTGCGCTTGATCGTCACTTTTGAAACCGACGCATGCGCCAGTTTCTTTTTCAGATATTCGCGGATTTTGATATCCTGAATCAGCGTCGGCGCAAAATCCTTGGTGTTGGCGTACCAACTTGAATCCCAGTTGCGCGTGACAACCAGACGAAATCCTGTCGGATGAATCTTTTGTCCCATAGTTCTTCCTTATGCGCCACGACGCGATGGCGTTTCGCTCACCACGATCCGAATATGGCATGTTTGTTTGCCGATCACTGCGCCGCGTCCTTTGGCTCGTGCCCGGCTACGCTTCAACGTCATCGCTCTATCGACGTAAATCGTTTCAACGCGCAATTCATCAATATCAGCGCCATCATTATGCTCGGCGTTGGCAATCGCCGACTCCAACACTTTCTTGATGATCGTTGCACCTTTTTTGGTGCTGAACGTCAGAATGTCGAGCGCGCGCGCAACGGGCAGACCTCTGATCTGGTCAGCCACGAGCCGCCCTTTTTGGGCTGACAGACGAACGCCACGGAGTGTTGCTGTAGTTGTTGTCATGGTCTTGGCTCCTTACTTCTTCGCTGCGGCTTTTTTATCGCCCGCATGCCCTCTGAACGTGCGCGTTAACGCAAATTCGCCCAGCTTGTGGCCCACCATGTTTTCGGTAACGTATACCGGTACATGCTGTTTCCCGTTGTGCACCGCAATGGTCAGACCGACGAAATCCGGCGTGATCGTCGAACGGCGCGACCAGGTTTTGATCGGTCGCTTATCGCTCTTGCCGCGCGCAGTATCGACCTTTTTCATCAAATGGTCGTCAACAAACGGTCCTTTTTTAATTGAACGTGTCATTTGCTTTTACCCTTTCGTCGCGTGCCGACGGCGTACGATCATTGCATCTGTACGCTTGTTGCTGCGCGTTCTAAAACCTTTGGCCGGTTGTCCCCACGGCGACACGGGGTGATGACGACCACCACCGCCGTTACCGCGACCACCCATTGGATGGTCAACCGGGTTCATTGCGATCGCGCGCACCGTCGGGCGCACACCGCGCCAGCGTTTGGCGCCCGCTTTACCCAACACACGCAAACTGTGTTCTTCGTTGCCGACTTCACCGATCGTGGCACGGCAGTTGATGTGCACGCGGCGGATTTCGCCGGAGCGCAAACGCAACTGAGCATAATCGCCTTCACGTGCCAACAATTGCACCGATGTTCCTGCGGAGCGCGCGAGTTTCGCGCCGCCGCCCGGTTGCATTTCGATGCAATGGACTGTGGTACCGACCGGAATATTGCGGATCGGCAACGTATTGCCCGGCTTGATCGGCGCATCAGGACCGGAAATCAGCACCTGCCCCACGGCAACGCCGCGCGGCGCAATGATGTAGCGACGCTCGCCATCGGCGTAGCACAGCAACGCCAGAATCGCGCTGCGGTTCGGATCGTATTCGAAACGCTCCACTTTACCCGGAATACCGTCTTTGTTGCGACGAAAATCAATAATACGGTAATGATGTTTATGGCCGCCGCCTTTGTGCCGCATCGTGATGCGACCATGGTGGTTACGACCAGAGCCGCGTTTCTGGCTTTCGACCAGCGATGCCAGTGGGCGCCCTTTATGCAGATTCGAGTTAACGACTTTGATCTGACCACGACGACCTGCTGAAGTTGGTTTTACTTTGACCAGTGCCATGATCAAGCCTCCATCGCAAAGTTGATTTCTTGCCCTGGCTTCAAGCGGATATACGCTTTTTTCCAGCCACGACGATGACCCACCATGCGACCAAACCGCTTCTCTTTACCATGCACATTCAGCACGGAAACGGTGTCCACTTCGACCTTGAACAGCAACTCGACCGCTGCCTTGATTTCCGGCTTGGTGGCGTCGTTGACGACGCGCAGGATCACCTGCTCGTGCTTGTCGGCCATGATGGTGCTTTTTTCCGAAATGACCGGCGCCAAAATCAGCGTCATCAATCGTTCCGGATTGTATTTTTTCACTTGCGAGGCGCTCATCCCAGCATCTCCTCAATTTTTTCGACAGCCGCTTTCGTCATCACCGTATAGCTGAAGCGCAGCAGGCTGACCGGATCCACTTCGTTCGGCAACAGCACCAATACATTGGGCAGGTTGCGCGAAGCGAGAATAATGTTTTCGTTGAGATCATCGACGACGACCAGAATCGTACCTGTCAATCCCAACTCATTGATCTTTTGTGCAAACGCTTTGGTTTTCGGCGTTTCCGCAACGAGCGATTCCAGCACTTTCAAACGGTCATCGCGTACCAGTTGCGATAGAATCGCCGCCATACCGGCGCGGTACATTTTGCGATTGACCTTCTGCTTGAAATTCTCTTCCGGCGTGCTTGGGAAAATCTTGCCACCGCCACGCCAGATCGGGCTGCTGGCACGACCCGCGCGCGCGCGTCCCGTTCCTTTTTGCCGCCACGGTTTGCGATTCGATTTGTTGACATCGCCGCGTGCTTTCTGCGCCCGCGTGCCTTGCCGAGCATTCGCCTGATAAGCGATTACGACCTGATGCACCAGTGCTTCGTTGTACTCGCGCGCGAACAGTGCGTCAGAAACCGCCACATTCGTTGCTTTTTGCCCTTGAGCATTCACCAATTGCAATTCCATGGTTACGCTCCTTTCTCAGCCGGTGTTTTCACCGACGGGCGAACGATGATATGACCACCTTCCGAACCGGGTACTGATCCTTTGATCAGCAACAAACCACGCTCGGCATCGACGCGAACCACGGTCAGCTTTTGCACCGTGCGCTGTTCGTCACCGTAATGCCCAGCCATTTTCTTGCCCGGAAACACGCGACCCGGATCCTGCGCCATCCCGATCGAGCCGGGTGCGCGCGTGGTTACCGAGTTACCGTGCGAAGCGCGGTTGGAACTGAAGTTATGACGGCGAATCGCCCCCGAAAAACCGCGCCCTTTCGTCGTCCCGGTGACGTCAACGTATTGACCGACCGCGAACGTATCAACGGCGATCACATCTCCGGGTTTGAAATTGGCGAGTTCTTCCGGCGCGACCGGAAATTCTTTGAGAAGCGTACCGGCTTCCACCCCTGCTTTGGCAAGGTGGCCTGCCATCGGCTTCGTCACTCGTGATGCACGACGATGACCAAACGCGACCTGAACAGCGGCGTAGCCGTCTGTTTCCGGCGTTTTGATCTGTGCAACGCGATTGTTGGCAACATCCACAACCGTTACCGGGATAGCAGCGCCATCGTCGGTAAAGACACGGGTCATGCCAATCTTGCGACCTACAAGTCCAAGGCTCATGTCTTCCTCTTATTAAAATCCCGATTGTTCAATCGGGCGCCGATTACAATTGATCAGCCCTTCACTTCAAGCAACCACGCGACTTCTATGGCTGCCACTCATTAATTACGCGATTTTTGCGCAATCGATTATTTTACTGCAATTTGATCTCAACATCGACCCCTGCCGGCAAATCCAGCTTCATCAACTGATCCACGGTCTTTTCGGTCGGGTCGATAATATCCATCAGGCGTAAATGCGTTCTGATTTCGAACTGATCGCGCGACGTCTTGTTGACGTGCGGCGAACGCAGAACGTCGAAACGCTCGATCTTGGTCGGCAGCGGCACCGGTCCTTTGACCACCGCGCCTGAGCGCTTGGCGGTTTCGACGATTTCCATCGCTGACTGGTCGATCAGTTTGTAGTCAAACGCTTTCAAGCGGATGCGAATACGTTGGCTTTGCATGTTATGGCTTTCCAAAAAGCGCGACGTGCTGTGGCAAGCCGCGCTGCTTAATCACAATTACTCAATAATTTTCGCGACAACACCGGCGCCAACCGTTCTGCCGCCTTCGC
>DAISYG010000033.1:0-20512 GCA_036825435.1 Casimicrobiaceae bacterium
TGATGTTACATATTTTTGAATAACTTCATCGTATTCCGGCTCATAGCTGTTGTTATTATTTTTATCCTCGAACGCAAGAATCGTAACTCCGGAAGGTACATCCGCTTTTCCGATATTTGATACTGTCGTTTTAATAGTGCCAGAAAGCAATAAGGCTTGCTGCTCTGTATGCAACAGTTCCGGATCAACAAAATCTACCGACAAATCAGCGTATTTTTGATAAAACGTGCTATTTTCCGAGGCCAAGCGTATTTGACCAATATCGTTTTCTTCGTCAGGCACTATAAATGCATAGTAAATGCTGTTCCGATAATTTTCTTTGGAGAACGTTAGCGTAGCCTCTTGCGAACTTATTTCCGAGAAAGAAAAGCGTCCATCCGATGCGGTTGTAAATGTTTTGATGTAATCTCCAAACGTCGCAACTATGACGACGTCGCTTAATGGTAGGTTGTTATCTGCACTAACAACAATCCCCTTCAACTCTGTTCTCTGGTTAGATGAGATGTTTTCAGGTCGTAATGCCAATGAAAGCGTATAGGCGGCATTTTCATCAAAAGTAATGGATGTTTTGATTGTCTCGTAACCATTGAGAGAAAAGCTGATATCAAATTTATCCAGCTGTAATCCTGAAATAAGGTATCGGCCATTGCTATCTGTCGTCACCCTCTTCGCGGCAACTGAATTGTTTCCAATTTCGACCTCCACCCCTGTTAAAGGAACGCCTGAAAGAGAATCCGTAATCACCCCTTCCAATGTAGGTGTCACATTACTATTCAAGGGAGATACGAAAATATCACCTAATTCATAAGTCCCGTTTATTGGAGCATACGCCTGGAAAACCAATGTTTGATACCCATGTGCCGATAGAGTATATGTGTGATCGCCCGGCGCTAATCCGCCAAGATAAAATCTGCCATCTTTTCCGGTAATATTCGTGTTTGTACCACCTTGAGATATTTTCATGTTTTCAATAGGCTGCAAGGTAGTAGCATCAAGAACTCTGCCTGAAACAATCACTTCTTGAAAAACAGTGGACTGAGTAACAGAAAGCATGGCCGGCGAAAACAGCTTCAAATCCCCTTTATTTGCGGTCGTGTTTCCAGTAACCGTGTGATAGCCGTATGCTGTTATCTCTATATCCAGTGTCCCTGGATTCACCTCTATATGATAGCGACCATATTCATCAGTCGTAGTCGTTAGTTGCGTATCTCCTGATAATGAAACCAAAGCGCCTTTAATAGGTGCACGGCTATTTTGGTCTGTAACTACACCTTGTAGGACAGTGATTTGATTGGCAACATTTTGCTCTAAAATGATATCGCCCAAATCAAAACTTTGTAGGTTCGGTATGGACAAAGTAAGTTGTTTTGAATAATAACCGTTCTTGTTAATACTTAATACCTCTTCGCCAATATCACTAAGCGCAAAAGAGAATGCACCTTGGTAATTTGTCAGCGTATCGCTTCCTTTAAATGAGACTGCCACGTTGGGAATTGGCTGGTAATTCTCATCTACAATTTTCCCTGTCAATGAATACCGACCATGACTACCAGTTATCCCTTCTTCATTCAGCACCGATGCATGACGTATTGCTTGAAGACAAATCGACGTTAAATAAACATCATTATCCCAACTACCGTTTGCATTTTGAGCCGTCGATAAGGAATTTATTGCGTTTTGCACACTGCTTGTATCCGATAGTCCGGGAAGAACAGTACGCAATGCCCACGCCGTTTTTTGTGTGTTGTTCCATTGCCCTGCAGCTTGCTGGCTCATCAACCACTGCCGCGCTTTATCAAGATTATTCTGGATATTGAAAATAGCTCGGTAATGCCAGACTGCATCCGTTGCTTGTGCTGTCAAAACCAGATCATCGCCGTCCTCATTGTTTTTCCAGTTTCCGCCGTTTTGTTGTTCGCTGATCAGCCAAGTCAATGCATCTACGGCCTCATCGCTTTGCGAATGTCCGGCAAGGGCCAGTGCTTTAAGCGCCCATGCCGTATCTAGAGAATGGCTAGCGTAGCCTTGATAAGTGCCGAAACTACCATCACTGTTTTGTTGTGCTTTTAGTAAAGCAACAAGCGCATGATCAGTTGCATTTCGCTGTACGCTGGCGATAATCTTCCGCGCGATTAGTTCGGTGTTGGCATCTTGTATCTGACTTAGATAAGTAAATGCTTGGTCTTGTACTGCACTCCCCAGTTCAGAAAAAGCATAAAAGGTATTTAGCGTTTCGCTTGTTGCTTGTTCAGGAAGTGCTATATCGGTGTCGAGAGAATAAGCGCCGTTGTTTTGCTGCTGTGCATGCAGCCATGAAATTCCCTTATCAAGGTCGGCTTGTGCCCACGAATGACTGGTAATTATTCCAAAAAACAGCCCTAAAATGCCAAGAAGTGCTTTTTTCTTTGATCGCACAATATTCCCCTTTGTGAACTAACTGAAACAATTAGAAACAAGAATGGAATAGGGTACTATGCGTTAAAAATAAGCGCAATGTCTTTGAAAAGAGACGTTGTGTTACATGTTAGCGAAGACTAAAAACTCCCTTTTTTAGTCGTGATCAGTTTATAAATGCGGGATAGAAGGATGTCCGTGCGAATGGACTTTCGCGAGAAACTTCTTGCCGATCGTTTCCACAATTATTTTTCAGCCTCTGGCGGCAGCGCACTGTCGCTGCTGATGACTTTGCTGCCCGTTTTGTCTTCCAGCTCTTTTCTGGCGCGCCGAGCAATGCCACCACCACGTTTGCCTGCTACTTTGTTTTCTTCAAGCCCTGTGGCTTCCATACTCTCCGCAATTTGCCGGGTGGAAAGTTCAGCCAATGCCGTGAAGATCAATTCCGCTTCCGTCATGTGGTCGCGCAGGTTTTGCGTTTTCAAACCTTTCAGCGCTTTATGTTGCTTGACCTCAAGATCGGACCATTCCTGATGAATGATGTTGGTCAATATCGCGTATTCCTGCCCTTCTTTGATATCGTGCGTTTTCCAATAATCCGTCAGCTTGTTGCGTGTTTCCTGTCCAAGCATGCGTTGCTCAATCCATTTTGGTGAACGCCCATGCTGTTTCCACAACTCGCGGGAGCGGTTCAGCGCAATTTCGGGGTCGGCCATTTCTTGCATGCGCTCATAGCCCACCTTGGCGAGCCACAGCTTGATGGGCTCCGCCTTTGGGCTGGGGACGGATTGCACAAGGCGCAGAAGTGTTTCGGCATCAGCCACATCGGTCAGCCTTTTTTTGCCATCTTCAGCGGTAAGCTTCAACTGGTGACAACTTGTCACCAGTTCACTTCCTTCTTTTTTCAGCCGTTCTTTGAGCTTGTTCCAGTATTTTCGAGCGGTTTGGAAATCTGTTGGGCTAGTCAGCGCTTGTATGATATCAACAACTGAAAAAAACCAAGTTTCCGTTTCTTCGTCATACACGCGTCGAATTTTGGCTTCTTCAAAGATGGCTATATCGTCTTTCATGAGGTCTCACTCTCTCTTATTATCGCTGCTTGAACTATCGCCAAAATTGGTGTCGCACCACTTTACGGCGATGATGGTAATAGGTTCTCTGCCTGCCAAGCCTATGACATTGCTTCCAGGTATCAAGTGTTCGAGTTTCGCCATGGGGTTTTCCGTAAATTCAAGTGTGCTTGGTTTTGAACTGATTAATCTCACCGCGCAAGCGTTCAAGGAAGCGGCGATGGGTCAGCACCCAGGTAATCGCAGGAATAACGGTTGGCAGAATCAGCGTGCCGAATTGGTAGGCGAAGGCGATCACTTCGCGTTGCAATGCCGAGAACCCTGCTTGTGACGCAACAAATGCTCCTGCCGAGAACGTGATATTTTTGAGGAAATCGGCAGTAACACCCCAGACGATGAACGGAAGCATGACCAGATAGCCGATAAGCAGGCTCTTCCACATTTGTTTGCCGCCACCTGCTGCCAGCACCAGCGCCGCGTACATGGGTAAGCCGAATGAATATAGTAGTACGTTCACGTCAACGCTGACTGCCGCGTTGCCGTATGCCTCGCCGGGATGCAGTGTTGTGACGAATTCAAGTTCACGTGCCGCAAAAATGATTTGACGTACAAGATCGGGAAACGCTACGTGTGTGAATAATTGAGTCAACCATTTCACGGGTAACATCAAAATTGGTGCTGCCAAATACCATAACGCAAACATCACAGGCAACCATGCGAAAACAATTATTATGAAACGCAGCAATGGCGAGCCAATTTTTTTCTTCGGCGCGCTATCCGCTGTGGTTTTGCTTTCAACGTCGCTCATTGTATGGCGTCCACCGCAGCAGGCAGTTCAGCATCACCTGCTTTGTCGTCGGTCTTAGTGGATGTTCCTGTGCCTGGATCATCATGGTCGTTTTTTTGTTTTGTCGCAGGCAAAAGCCGTAGCCAGATCAGAAATACGATTAACACGTCGAGCATGATCAGCGCTTGCCAAACGTATAAGTGCGCCCATTCGAAAACGGTTTCGTTCCACTGACCAAGGTAAAAAAGACTGATGACGCGAATCACGTTCAGCCCTTGCACCGCGACGAAGCCGGTCAGAATACCGATGATTTTGTTTTTCCACGGCGCGGGAAATGCCAACATCGCCGAAATCAACACGATGGTCGCTTCAATACCGTTGCAACCTTTTTCGATAGAAACGGCAAAGCCGTTGCTGAGGCTGCGCATCACCCGCCCTACTGCTTCGACTTCGCTGTCGAACAGTGTCACCAGCCAAGTGGAGATTTTGGCCAATAGAATTGTCCACGGTTCGACGAGCCAGCGCTCAACCCATGGCGTTAATTCCAGCCCGAAAAGAACGGCCAGCAAAACGAGAAAAAGTACAAAGAATCGAATCATGCGGCGTATTCTACCAATAAAAGAGAAACTGCTGAAACGCGCTTTTTCAACTGCGGCGCGTTGGGTTTTGCTTGAAGTGCCTGATGATACCTTGCGCAATGGAGCGTGCAAAGCGCTGCTGATGGTCGGCGCTACGCAATTTAGCTTCCTCTTCAGGATTGGAAATAAATGCCGTTTCCACCAACACTGATGGAATGTCCGGCGCTTTCAGCACGGCGAACCCCGCCTGTTCGACCTTGTTTTTGTGCAGGCGATTATGTTGCGACAATTCTTTCAAAATCAGAGCACCGACTTTAAGGCTGTCGCTGATCTGTGCTGCCTGTGATAGGTCGAGGAGCGTTTTCGCCACCGTTGCGTCATTGGTTTTGATGTTGATACCGCCGACCAAGTCAGCGTTGTTTTCTTTGTTGGCAAGCCAGCGCGCTGCTTCCGATGTTGCGCCACGATCGGACAATGCAAAAACCGACGAGCCGCGTGCACTGCTGCGTGTAAATGCATCGGCGTGAATCGATACCATCAAATCGGCTTTCACGCGTCGCGCCTTGTTGACGCGCTGGCGCAACGGAACGAAATAATCACCATCGCGTGTTAACGCGGCGCGCATATTGGTTTCGGTATCGATCAATTTTTTCACGCGCCGTGCAATCGATAACACAACTGTTTTTTCGCGTGTCCCACGTTTGCCGATCGCACCCGGATCTTCGCCGCCGTGCCCGGGGTCAAGCATGACCAGAACCGGACGCGGTTTTCCTGTGGGTGGCTTGCCGGTTGTCGGTGGTTTGGTTGATTGTGTTTGTGGTGGCTTTGTCGATGGCGTTGGCGGTTTGCTCGTTGTTGTCGTGGGTGTTTTTCCTGTTGACGGCGCAGCCGTTTCGCGGCGTTCATACTCTTGCACCAGCGCCAATAGCTCTTCATCATCAGCATATTTTTCTTCAAGAACGCCCACGTTATTTTCTGCCTCAAACTCGCGCACCAAGAGTAGCAGCGGATCGAACGGTTCCTTCGGATAAAAATCGACAACCAAACGATAGCCAAAATCGGCAATCGGTTCCAACGTGAAAATCTGTGGAGCAACTTCGCTTTTCAGATCAAAAACAATACGCAGCAGATTGGCTTGATGATAGCCAAGGCGAATATTTTTGATGTAGGGATCGTTCGCGTCGAGCTGTTTCGGCAGTTCTTGAAATGCTTCGCCCAACTCCATTTTTTCCAGATCGATCAGCAGTCGTTCCGGATCGTGCAAAGTCATGGTGCGAAACGTCATCGGATGATCGTTTTCGATCACCAAGCGTGTGTATTCCTCGGACGGCCACAGCCGCGTTTGCAATTTTTTGTCCACCGCTGCCTGCGCGAACAACGGATAAAAAAGCATCACACCGCCAACGCGCAGAATGCGACGACGCGTCAGCGAGATGGCTGAGGATCGCAAACGTTCTGACATGCCCTACCCGCTGGCGTGAGAAAAGTAATGTCGGCGTAACGCGTATCGTGCTGCGCGTCCGGCCACGAAAGTATCACCATGATATCGACGGTTGGCAGACGATCGCCCAATTTTTCCGGCCACTCGATCACGCATAAAGCGTCGTCACGAAAGTATTCAGCAAAACCGGAAGTGTCCCATTCTTCAGGAGTTCGAAAACGGTAAAAATCGAAATGATAAAAGTTCAAATGTGAAAAAGGATATTCTTCAACCAAGGTGTAGCTCGGACTTTTCACCGCATCATCAAAACCGAGTGCACGCAACATACCGCGCACCAACGTCGTTTTTCCCGCACCCAATTCGCCCGACAACGCCAACACCATGCCGCCATGCATCGCCTGCGCCAAGCGCGCGCCAAGCGTCTGCGTGTCATCGGCGCTTGTCAGCAGACATCGGCATGATGGGGCGCGGTCATCGTCTTTTGCGTTATTTCCTATGGGCATATCATCGTATTGTTGCTATTTTTTATCGTCTGTCAGCACGACATGCATTATAGGGCAAAAGTTGGATGTTCAACGCTTGCCGCAACACTTCGTCAATCAAGAGTAGAATACCGTTTGCACCGAATCGTATCCAACGGAGAAGACCATGACCACAGCCGAAACCGCTCAACACTTTTCAGATCGTTCGGCGCTACTGATCGTCGATCTGCAAAACGACTTCCTGCCCGGAGGCGCGCTCGGTGTTGCCGAAGGCAATCAGGCAGCGCTCGCGTGTCGCCGTTATCTCGACGCGTTTATCGCGCATGGACGACCGGTGTTTCTGTCACGTGACTGGCATCCAGTGACGCATTGTTCGTTCAAAAAACAAAATGGCCCTTGGCCTGATCATTGTGTTGCTGAAACGCCCGGCGCACAGTTTGCGGCTATTCTGAATATCCCACATAACGCGACCATCATTTCCAAAGGAACCACCGCAGATAAAGACGCTTACTCCGCGTTCGACGGAACTGATCTTGATGCTCAACTCAAAAAAGCCAATATTGTTCATCTTTATATCGGCGGTCTCGCGACTGACTATTGCGTACGCGCTTCCGCGTTGGATGCTCGTCGTCTTGGCTACGAAGTCACGCTGTTAACCGATGCCATCGCTGCGGTGAATGTTGCGCCAGGCGATGGCGAGCGCGCAATCAAGGAGATGCAAGGCGCTGGTTGTGTCACTCTTTCCTTCTAAATAGATTCTGAACGATTTTGAACGAATTTGAACTCATCCGCCATTTTTTTCAGCACCCGTGCCACGACAATGCCGTACGTCTTGGCGTCGGCGACGACGCTGCGGTAATCGCGCCATCGCCAGGGCACGAGCTGGCAGTTTCCACTGACACCATGAATGAAGGGCGGCATTTTTTTGCTGATGTGCCGCCTGCCTCACTTGGTCATAAAAATCTTGCGGTCAATCTTTCGGACATGGCGGCGATGGGCGCAACACCGCGCTGGGCATTGCTGGCTGGTTCGCTAGCGCACAATGATACCGATTGGTTGACAGCGTTCAGTGCTGGTTTTTTTGCGCTTGCTGACCGCTATCACGTCGCGCTGGTCGGAGGCGACACGACGCGCGGCGCAACCTCGTTCACGCTTACCATTCTTGGCGAAGCTCCTACCGGGCAGGCGATCACACGTAGCGGTGCACGCGTTGATGATGATATTTGGGTTTCAGGGCAACTGGGCGACGCAGCGCTGGCACTCGCGGCAATGAACAAACAAATAATACTTCCCCAGCAAACGCTGAATGGATTGCGGCAGCGTTTGGAAATGCCCGAACCGCGTGTCGAACTTGGTATCCACCTACGCGGTATCGCCACGGCTGCACTTGATATTTCCGACGGCTTGTCGGGCGACCTTGCTCATATTCTTGATGCTTCACACGTCGGTGCGCGTATTCACTTGGTTGATCTGCCACGCTCGCAAACGTTGAATGATTTTTTGAATAGCAATCAAGCATTGGCATTGAACTGTCTGTTAGCAGGCGGCGACGATTACGAACTATGTTTTACCGCCCCCCCCAGCAAACGCACACAAATTGACACCATCGCTCAATCACTCGCGATTCCGCTCACACGCATCGGTGAAATCACCGACGGTAAAATGCTGCACGTCATCAATGAAAATGGCGAACAAATCAACCATCTGCCCCGTGCTTTTGATCATTTCGCAAACGATTGATCCTGAAGTATTCAGAGCCGCTACTTCAGAAACCGCGGCGGGCGCGAAACATGCGTCACCGTCAGCAGTGCCAGAACCAACGCCATACCAATCACCATGAATACGCTTCGTTCCGCACCATGATCGAGAAGCAGTCCGATGAAAAACGGTGCGCACATCGAACCAATATCCATACCCGAATAGACGAAACCATACACGCGCCCCGCCGCTCCTTTTGGCGTCACACCGCGCACAATCAAATCGCGCGACGGGCCGATTGTGCCGATCGCTAATCCCATGATCAGAAATAACATGAGTAATAGCATCGGTGTATTAACGATCAGCGGTACGAGAAAAGCCATGATGGCTGCGATGATCAGCCCCGTTGCAGCGACGCGCGTATGAAAGACAGTACGTGCGGCAATGAAACCACCGACCACAAAGCCGAACGTTGTACCGGTTAAAAACATGGTGACCGCTGTTGCCGCCCAAGCCAGCGAAAAAGCATAAGCATCGTGCAATACCGATGGTGCAAATGACGAAACGCCGGTAATTGCAAACGATTGTACGAGGAAAAACAAAAAGCACATCACAGTTGCCCATTGCCACCATGTCACAGGCTTTTTCTCTCCCCCCCCTTTTTTGAAAACCACTTCTGAATGAAGTACATTTTTTTGCGAGATCAGCAAAACCAATATCAATAATGTCGCGACACCCATGATCAACAGCGCACCACGCCAGCCAAACTGCGTGGAAAGCGCGTAGCTGATCAGCGGCGCCAGTGCCCAACCCGCGTTACCGCCGAAGCCGTGTGCCGCATAAGCATAACCCAAATGCCGTTCGGCAATATTGGCATTCATTATGGCAAAATCACAGGGGTGAAAAGTGCCGTTGCCAATTCCCATGACAACAGCCAGAAAATAGAGAAAAGCAATATTGGGCGCGAAGGAACACGCCAAAACGCCAAGCGCCATCAGGAGAACACCACCAAAAAGCACCAGACGTGCGCCGATACGATCAACGACGAAGCCGACAAAAAATTGCGTCACGCCGCTAACCACGAACAAAATGGTCATGATCAAACCGAGCTCGGTCCACGAAACATCAAATTCATTTTTCAGCAACGGGAAAAGCGGTGGAATCGCCAACTGAACAAAATGCGACGCCGCATGCGCTAGGCTGATCGCGCCAGCAACACGAAAACTCCGACTACGCAACAGGGATGCATCCATCAAAAAATCTCAACGAGCAGCAAGAACGCGATTCAGAAAAGCGCCAGCATCGTGCAATTCTTCTTCGCACGCCGAATGTGCCATCGGATACGTGTGCCACTCAACCTGATAGCCGTTTTCTTCCAAAGCGTTTTTCGATGCCACAGCCCAACGAGGAAAAACAACGTTATCAAGGTCGCCGTGCGCCATGAAAATCGGGATAGCGCGATTGGCAGCACTGGCTTTGGCCGCAAGATTTTCGCCATCAATCAGATATGTCGAAAGAGCGATAATGCCAGCCAATGGTTCGGGATAACGTAACCCCGTATGGAAAGCAACCACACCACCCTGAGAAAAACCCGCCAATACGATGCGCGATGACACAATGCCACGCGCCATTTCACGAGCAATCAATGCTTTGACTTGCTCGGCGGAGACATTCGCACCTTCAACATCGCCGCGTGCATCTTTATCTTCTTCGGCAATGTCATACCACCCGCGCATGACAAACCCGTTGTTGATACTGATCGGTCTTTCTGGCGCATGAGGAAAAATGAAACGAATTTTGGCACTCGGAGCAAGGTTCAGCATACCGACCACATCCGCCCAACCGTGACCGTCATCGCCCAAGCCGTGCAACCAGATTACCGAAGCGTCAGGCTGTTCGTGCGATTCCATTTCGACGGTGTCAAGCAACGGGGTATGTTCCGCCACATTATTCTCCTAATGGTTGGTTCTCTGAGGAAGTCGTTTCAAACTTCGTGCAGAAGGAAACGCATCAATCTTCTGCCGCAATGAATGCAGTAGCGTTGGTTGTTCTTTTTCATTCGGTTGACCATAACGCAGTACGGTGTAAGTGCGACCAATCTGCGCAAATATGGGCTGATACTGCGGCCAACGTTTTGATGCCCGTTCCAGAAACGTCTGCGCGCCTTCGCACGGCATTCGAGGTAAATCAGCACGCGCCAATTTGTCGCACAGCTTTTCCCATGCTGCCTGCACCGGGTCGCGTCGACGTGCGCGCCACGATAAAACAATCAACAGCAGCGCAATCCAAAAAACAATAATACTCGCTGCGATCAATGCAATGCGCCACAGTTGCTCATCGAAATTCATGCGCGACCACAGATTGCGTTGACGTTGGTAATCAAACTCAATCACGTAACGCGCCCAACTGTATTTCAACGCATCCCAATACAACGCGGCATTTTTCAACCAATCCGCGTCCGTACGTGCCATACGTGGCACCGCGTCACTGCCCGATAACGATGCGCCCAACCCCAACTCCACGCGCTCCGGTGCAACGGCTGCCGTCGGATCAACGCGCCGCCATTCGCCATCAATCAAAACTTCCGCCCACGCGTGCGCATCAGCTTGGCGCACGATCATGTAATTACCCTGCGGATTCATTTCGCCGCCTTGATAACCGGTCACCACGCGTGCGGGTACACCGCCTACGCGCATCAGCACGACAAAAGCACTTGCGTAATGTTCGCAGAAACCGGTTTTGGTACCAAAGAGAAAACCATCGACCGGGTTTTGCGGATCCATTTCCAGGTTGTCGAAACTCAACGAGTAATAAAATGGTTCGCGCCGGAAATACTCAAGTACGGTATCGGCATAATCCTGATCGCTCATCCCCGGTGTGCGTAATGTATGTGCCAGTGTGTAGGTTTGCGGATTTTTATCAACAGGCACTCTCAGGTTGAATTCTTTTTCGCGCGGGTCGGCAGGAAAATGATTGCGCAAGATGGATTTTTGCCGATAGCGAACCGTTTGCGTGACCGGCGCAACGGATAATAATTGTTGCGCGTAATTTTTATAAGCAAAACGTCGCTGCCGCTGTTCGAAACTGCCACTTTCACGCTCCGGTAAACCGTAAGGTAACTCCAACGCAAACAACCAACCACGATCATGTGGTTCCAATGTCACGGTGTAGTCGATCGCGCTCGCTTGTTCCCGTTCACTGAAAAATTCCTGATCAAATGGAAAATAGGTTGGACCCGGTCGCCAACTGATACCGTCAAAAATGGCAAAGACAGGGCCACGCCAGTAACGTAAACGATTGGGTGGCGGCACGCCGTCGAATTCCACGCGAAAGGCGATCGCATCTGAAACCGTCAACTCGGCGATTTCGCCGGGACTCATTGAGTCCGACAAACCGGTTTGTGTCAGTGTGCCGTGCGGAATTCCCCACAACGGCGCCGACAAACGGGGAAAGAGGAAGAACAACACCAACGCAATCGGAATACCCTGCAACACCAATACGCCAAAACGTTTCAGTGTGGTTCGAATATGCTTTATTTCCAGCGTAGGTTCAGGCTGAAAAAGCGCATCCAGCGTACCACCCAGCGCAAAGAAAACCAATAGCGAAGAAAACAGCGCCAACGGCGACTGGGTATAAAAAAACGTTGTGATCAACAGAAACGACGCCAAACACACCAGCAACATCGCATCGCGCCGCGTGACTGATTCGGCGTATTTGATCGCAATCAAAATAAATAATAGTCCGACGGAAGCATCGCGATACACAAGATGACCATACGATTGAAAAACCGTGATCAGCGCGATGATCGCAAGCCCCAGACTCAGCCATACCGACCAGCGAAACGGTGGTTTTTTCTTGCCGTATTTCGCTTGCGCTTCGTCCATCAACTGTTCGGCACGTCGTCCACCTGTCGCAACAACAGCTGAAGAATGTGCAACAAAATAAAGCGACAAAGCGCGCAACACGGTAATCGCAATACCCAGACCCGCGACGGCGAGCGGCAAAAAGTAAAACAATTGCGCCTGCGTCAAAAAAATGAGAATGGTTAGCCAGAACCAGTGCGCGTTGCGCAGACGCGAATCCATCGCGTCGGGCAAATGTTTTCGCTTCCGCTTCGGCCAGAATCTCATGATCGCGCCGCCTCGGAAAACGTGTCATTGGCGTAGCCGGGAAAAAGCGCCAACATGGTCAGCGCATCGTCGGTATGCGCTACGCCTTTACCAAGCTGCAATGTCGTGCCGGGCAATGCCAACGAAAACGGCAACCCTTCACGGTCGCAAATCAATACCCATGCAGTCAGGCGCGAAAGTCGCGTTTCGGTATCCAGCGCCATCGGCAACTGCGAAAAATCAAGTGCGACATGCTGTCGTCCGCTACCGCCTTCGAATGCTTTGCTGAACCAGCCTGCGCCGCGCGCCACTGCTTTCCAGGCAACGCGCTGAATAGGATCGCCGTATTGATATTCGCGCAGACCGGCAAGATCGTCATTGCCAATCGCTCCGATCGGCGCTTGACCATGTTGCTGGCTCGCACTTTGTGGCAATGGTGGTGGCGCAATTTCGGGTACGGGAAAA
The DNA here is from genome assembly GCA_036825435.1 of Casimicrobiaceae bacterium. Taxonomy (GTDB): domain Bacteria; phylum Pseudomonadota; class Gammaproteobacteria; order Burkholderiales; family Casimicrobiaceae; genus UBA931. Next base: position 13,025 of record DAISYG010000033.1, read on the forward strand.
ATCAGCGCTTTCAACGGGAAATGAATGTACGACCAAGCATGCCATAAACCGAGTGGCGCTTCGGTCATGATTTTCAACCGCCCCATCGACAAATAACCGCGCCGCAGCGATTGCCGTTTCAAAATAAAGGAATGAACCTGATTGCTTTGCAGCGCAAGACTTTCTTCCTCGCCCTCGCCCAGTGACAACATCAAACGTTGGCGATTTTCCCTTCCCGCTTCGACCATCACGGTAAATTCAACCTGCCCGCCAGCGAACGCATGTCCGGCAGAAATCGGCGCAACTTTCAGTCCCCACAGTTGACGAAACGTCTGGATTAGCGTCGCCGCAATCACGCCGAGCCATAGAAACGTAATAATGAATCCCAGCGAAATCGCGTAGTTCAGCGACGTCAACAGCATCAAACCGACTGTGAAGAGAAAAACAAATCCGCGTTTGGTCGGCAACACATAAACACGGTTTTGCCGCAGTGTGATCAGCCCCTGATCAATCGGGCGCAAGCGCTGGATGTAGTCGCGCCACCAGACTTTCCATCCGACCCGAAACACCGTGGGAACCGGCAACGATAAACGCATTCGTGAATGCCTCAAACGAAAACTCAGGGGAGCGCGACCTGTCGCAACAGCAACAACGCTTCGCTATGACCCGAATGCGCGCTTCCGGTTAACCGATGCCCCGCCACTGCCGGAAAAACGGTTTGCACGTCCTCGGGAATGACAAAATCGCGTCCCGAAATCAGTGCATAAGCACGCGCCGCCGTCAGCAACATCAGCCCGGCACGCGGTGACAAACCGCGCAACACATGCGATTGCGCATCACCATTTTTCCCGTGCGCAACCACGCCGCGCGTTGCCGCCAAAAGCGCTTGCACATAGTCAAGCAAAACCGGCGCAACGTGCACTTGATCGGCGGTTTGTTGTTGCCGCAGCAGCCATTGATCATCCGTTAATGCCGAAAGATTCGTCAACTTGATACGCGCATCGCCGCCCATCAACAGTTCACGTTCTGCTTGCGCGTCGGGAAAACCCAGTTCGAGCGCCATCAAAAAACGATCAATCTGCGATTCAGGCAGCGGATAGACGCCTTGCTGTTCCTGCGGATTCTGCGTTGCAATGACGAAAAATGGATTGGGCAACGCATGCGTTTTACCGTCGATCGACACCTGCCGTTCTTCCATCGCCTCCAACAAAGCACTCTGCGTTTTTGGCGGCGCGCGGTTGATTTCGTCGGCGAGCACCACCGATGAAAAAACTGGCCCTGGGTGAAAATAAAATTCGCGTTTGGTGTTGTCGTAAATCGAAACACCCAACACATCCGCCGGCAACAGATCGCTGGTGAATTGAATGCGCGAAAACGGCAAGCCGAGGGTCATCGCCAGCGCTTGCGCCATCGTCGATTTGCCAACACCAGGAACATCCTCAATCAGCAAATGTCCTCGTGCCAAAAGGCAGGTCAATGCCAGTTTCAGCGGCGCAGGTTTGCCGATTACGATCTGGTCGAGTTGTTTCAAAATGCCGTGAATAGTGGAAGCATTTGCTTTGGGATCGATTTTCGAGGTTGTGTTCGAAGGCATGATGTTCATTCAAAAAGAAATATTTTCGACAAAGATACCACGAAGCCACGAATTGAATGTATGGAACTGTACAAATTCATGGTGGCGACAAATGACGTTAGGGGGCGACAACCATAAAAAAGGGACACGCCGAGCATGCCCCCTTGGTCTGAAAGAAAAACGACTAGGCTGATAGTTTCGCTTTGGCGAAGGCCGCCGCTTCCGCACCCGCAATGCGTCCAAACGTAATGGTTTCCGAGATGGAATTGCCACCCAGTCGATTCGCGCCGTGAACGCCGCCGGTCACTTCGCCTGCGCCGTACAAGCCCGGAATCGGCCGATTGTTTTCATTCAGGATGCGCGTTTGCGTATCAAAAACGACGCCGCCCATGGTGTAGTGAATACCGGGGCGAATTTCGATGGAAATGAAATTCGCTTCTTTGATTGGACGCGGCATATCAGCACGTTCGAACTCGTCATCTTTCTTGGCCTGCTGAAATGCGTTGTATTTTTGGATGGTCTCCGCCAACGCGTCGCCATCGCTGATGCCGCACGCCTTTGCCAGCTCCTGCGGCGTCGCACCCTCTTTGCACAGCTCAAGGTGATAATAGCCTTCGATCTGCTTCAGGCTTTTGCGAATATCCTGATCGAGAATGAGAAAAGCCGAACCGCCGGTTTGCTTTAACACCGCCGCCGACGCCGCATCACGCGTGGTCAGTTCATTGACGAAACGTTTGCCTTCCTTGTTGACCATGATCGCGCCGTTGCCGCGTACAGCTTCGGTGATCAAAATTTTGCTGCCCGCCGCCTGCGTCGGGTGAATCTGAATCTGATCCATATCGCGCAATTTCGCGCCTACAGCAACCGCAAGATCAAGCCCGTCACCCGTTGCGCCCGGCTGATTGGTGCTGGAAAAACCGGCGTATTCGGGACGATATTTGGCAACGCGTTCCAGGTTCGACGAAAAACCGCCGGATGCCAACACCACCGCCTTGGAACGAATATTGTATTTGCGACCGAAACGATCCTCTACTTCAACGCCGACCACATTGCCGCCATCGGTCAATAACCGAATCGCCTTCGATCCGGTGCGCACATCCATGTTGCGCTTGATCGCATTCTGTCGCAAGGTGTGCACCAGATTATGGCCAACAGCATCGCCGCCAGTCGGGCGATGCGCACGGTTGACGCTGGCGCCCGCCAGACGACCAACATCGTTCATGTCCGCCCCGATGCCGAGCAGAAAATCGATCGAAGCCGCCGAATTTTTGGCGAGAATTTCCACCAATTTCGGATCGTTGATTTCCTTGCCGCCTTTCATCGTGTCGTCGTACATGATCTGCCACGAATCTTTGATGTCTTTCTTTTTCTGAATGACGGTGTTTGCTGCATTCATGCCGCCTGCAGCCAATTGCGAATTGCCGCCGGTGATCGGCATTTTTTCCAACACGATCACTTTCGCGCCCGCATCAAAAGCGGTGATCGCCGCCGTGAATCCGCTGCCGCCGGAACCGACCACGACCACATCAACGGTTTCCTCGGCACGTTTCGCCGTTGCCAGTTTGCTGCCCGTCAACAAAGCGGCAGCCGTACCCATTTTCAGAATTTGTCTTCTATCCATGATTGTTCTCCTGATCTTTATTTGGCTGCCCCACCGGCAATCGGCAGGTCGAAATTGGTATGACAATAGGTACAATATACTACCGACGGTTCATGTCCTTTGTGGCACGCGGTGCAGGCAATTTCGCCGTCAACGCCAAGGTGCGATTTGTGCGGATTGATGTTCGGGTTTGCCAACTTCTTGCTGCTCAATTCCGCCACTTTGGCAAAATCACCATGGCAACTGACGCAGGCGCGATTGACGTTGCTGGCATTATCATCGGGAATCAGCGTTTCGCCATGGCACGCAACACAATCGGTTTTCGATTTTTGTTTATGTATTCCAGCTAGATGCGCAGGGTTGCTGATATCAGTGGTTGCTTTCAAAACCAGCCCGGTATCTTCAGGGCTGAGCGGCTCTTTGGCCGACGCGGTGGAAAACGCGACACAGGCGATCAGCGCAACCATCATGCTCAAAAAGCAAGACCTTGTTGTTTTCAATGCTTTACAATACATTTTCGAGCTCCTTTTTAGCGTGTTTACAATCTTGTTTTTATCCGCGCTTTTTTTGCGCGTACTTTTTATTGTCATCCATTGCCTGAAAATCGACTTGACGCAAAACAAATAAGCTAATATTCCTTTTTAACAATCTGTCGCTGTCCCGAGACCTCTGCATGCGTTTTATTTTGATTCTGTTACTTTCGCACCTTATCCTGCTTGTTTATCTGGGTTGGCATTGTCGATGGGCGTTTTCTTCCGTGTTTCCTGCGTGGTTGAACGCTTGGTATGTCTATTGGCCGCTGTGCACACTATTGGTTTTGGCGTTTCCGTTGACGCATTTTTACATCAACCGTGAGCTGGTCAACAATGCACTGCCCGCTGCAGTTCTTCTGGCGACTGCGCTACTTTTTGCTTTTTTGGTTATCGCATTCACAACCACACTTTTCGCAGACGTGGTTGCGCTCATCGTGCGGCTACTCCCCGTTCCCGAAAGTGTCACCCGCTTTTTCCATAATCGTCCATTGGTCGGAAGCGTGGTCTTGGTATTGATCCTTGCGCAAGTCGCTTATGGTTATTATCAGGCGCACACGCCACGCGAAACCCATTTTTCAATATCGGTCAACAAGGAAAACAACAATCACCCTCAACGCTTACGTGTAGTACACCTGACTGACGCGCATATTATTTCCTATACTTCGCGCCGTCTTTATCAGGAACTCGTGCCGCGCATCAACGCGCTTGAACCCGACATCATCGTGTACACCGGCGATATCGTTGATCGTTCGATCAAACCTTTTATCGATAAAAACATACCCGCGATATTGGCGGAGCTGCGCCCACGTTTTGGTTCTTACGCGGTTTTAGGCAACCATGAATACTATGGTGAATCACCCACGTTGGCGGCTGAAACTTATCGGCAAGCGGGGCTTCATGTCATGCGCGACGAAGTGCTTTATCTCGAAGGCGCCGGGATCACTTTGATCGGACGCGATGATCGCACCCGTGGTAGTGCCCGTATGGAATTTGTGCAAGACAACGATCCACTCATCCGCACCCCGCGCGCATCACTCGAAACGCTCATGCAAGAGGCTGATCCAGCAACGCCCATTTTCGTGCTCGACCATCAACCTTTTGCGCTGGATGAAGTTGCGCGCGCTGGCGCTGACATCATGTTTTCCGGTCACACCCACAACGGACAATTTTTTCCATTCAATCTGATCGTTGCCGCCATCTACGAAAATCCGTGGGGGCTGCTCAAAAAAGGCGATTTTCATTCGATTGTTTCCTGTGGCTTGGGCACTTGGGGACCTCCGGTTCGAACGATGAGCTACTCGGAGTTTGTGGTTGTCGATATTGAATTCATATCAAATGAGCCGATAACCTCTGGCATTTTGCCGCCGTGACCGCTATAATCCCGCTTCTTTCAAACGATCTTTGCCGGTGTAGCTCAGTTGGTAGAGCAGCTCATTCGTAATGAGAAGGTCGAGGGTTCGACTCCTTTCACCGGCACCACGGCTGTTTTCTCACGCCCACCCACAGAGCACGCTATTGCGTGCTTTTTTGTTTGTGCAGACACTTTGCGGACGATTTGCTCAGATCAGGAAAATGAATAAAAGTGGACATTCGTGGATATTTGAGGATATTATTTGCCCGCGTTCCGCCCACGCATTTGCCCACGCCATGCCCGTTGAAAAACTACCTTCTGGAAAATATCGCGCCCGCTTCCGGCAGCGCGGACTTGATCGCTCTGCGACATTTTCGACCAAAGCGCACGCGACGAAATGGTTGTCGGCGCAGGAAGCAGAGATTGACGCGCAACGTTTGCACATGCCGTCGCCAAATAAAACGCTCGGCGACATACTGCGACGATACGCCGACGAAGTATCACCAACGCATCGCGGCGAGAGGTGGGAGACGATACGCATCAAAAAGTTTTTCGCCGACGATCCGCTGCTTGTCGCAACGCCGCTGACCGATTTGCATCAAGAGCATTTCATCGCGTGGCGCGACGCTCGGCTGCGCGAGGTATCGCCCGGCACGGTAAACCGCGAATGGACTTTGCTGTCGGCAGCGCTTAACGTCGCGGTGCGCGAGTGGCGCTGGTTGCCAAATAATCCGATGAGCACCGTCAAACGCCCTGCCCAGCCGAAGCCGCGCGACAGGCGTATCACTGATGATGAGATCGAGCGGCTGCTGTACGCTTGCGGGTACGAGCGCGACAAAACTCCGGAAACGCTACAAGCCCGTGTCGGAGCGTGCCTGCTCTTTGCAATCGAGACCGCCATGCGCGCTGGTGAGATCGTCGGGCTGACATGGGATCGCGTTGATATTAGGGGTAGGACCGCAAAACTGACAGAGACGAAAAACGGCACGACGCGCGTTGTCCCGCTGTCGCGCGAAGCCGTGCGCATCATCGAGCAGATGCGTGGAGCAGACGACAGCCTGATATTTGGCATCACCAGCGCGCAGCTTGAGTCGCTGTTTCGAAAAGCGCGAGACCGCGCCCTAATATCCGACCTACACTTCCACGACAGCCGCAGGGAGGCGCTGACGCGACTCGCGGCAAAGGTGGATGTGATGACTCTCGCAAAGATCAGCGGACACCGCGACCTGCGCATCCTGCAAGCCGTGTACTACGCGCCTGACATGAGCGATGTCGCAAAGCTGCTGGATTGACGAGATAGCGCGATTCCAGCGACGTGATGAAAACTTGATCTAGATCAATATTTTTTGCTTGACAGTGTACCTCAAGTAAGGTACATTAACACTTATGGGATGGCTATGGGAGCCGCCCAACAACAAGGCTAAAGGAGCCAGTTATGTCAAAAATCACAATCATCAGCAGCCAGCGCTACATCAATGACGGTATCGTCGAGCAAAAAAGAGAGAGCAAAGATTACGTCGTCGCATTAAGCCCAGCATTTGAGATCGACGGGATGACAGTGCAAGTTGTGTTAGACGGTCATCATAGTTTAGAGGCAGCGCGGCTTGATAATGTTGATACTGAGTATTACGAGCAAAACGTTAGAGACAACGACACCATCGCGTTATTAGATAGCGGCAACATTGATGATTTTATGAGCACTCACCGTCTCGACAGCGATTGGTACAACGTAGAGACAGGTAACGATATCTGGTAATACCACGCGGGGCGCAAGCCCCGCACATAAGGAGAAAAAAATGAAACAACGCAATCCAACATACGTCATGGGGATGATCGCGCGCGCTATGTTTTTGGATGACGACATCCCAACAGCGCTACTCAATACGTTGTTGACGCGCCCAGCATCCGCTCTCGCAGAGTTGACAAAGCGCAAAGACTGGGTTGACCGGCAAGAGCACATCGCGCCGCTGGTCGCGCTATTACCTGCTGATCTGGCCGACCCCAAGAGCGGCATCAAGGTTGAGGATCAAGGGCCGTTTTGGCTTGGCTATTATCAATATCAGAGAGCTATCTCGCGCGCTGATCAATATGGCGCAGATGATCTTGCGCACATCGGCAAATTACTCTACGGCGACAATCATTGGCAGGCTGGATTGGCGCGTGATCTTGACGTTGACCCGCGTCGCATCCGCCAATGGCTTTCTCAAGAGCGGCCAATACCGACAACGATCTGGCTTGATCTTAATCACATGTTAACGCGACGCCAGATCGCAATTGACGATGCGCTTAAATGTCTCGCATAGACGACTTAACGATTCTAGAGGAAGAAATTTGGGGGCAAAATTTTTCCGGAAGCTGGTGGAATCGCGCGGACGATGAAAGTTTAGAGGCTCATGGTTAATCTCTTCGGGTTCAATTCCCCGCCGCTTGCGGCGTAAACTTGGTTGATGAG
>DAISYG010000034.1:0-19863 GCA_036825435.1 Casimicrobiaceae bacterium
GCGATGAATATTGGCTTCTGGATTCCCGCCTACTACTCGCGGGAATGACGGCAATATCGGGAAATGGCGAGGCATGATCGTGACGCACTGCCTTCGCCAACACCGTCTGGATTGCCGCGTCGCTGGCGCTCCTCGCAATGACATCCGTTTTTTGGATATTTTGGTGGAAAAGGAACGTTTTGCGCTTCGACGATGTAGGGGCGAAAAATTTTTCGCCCCTACGGTGCCTCATTGTGTGTATGAAGCGTGGAGTTTTTCTGATCCCTGATTCCTGACATCTGATGTCTGACCTCTGACGCCCGAAACCTGTAACCGGATCCAGCGCTATAATCAGCGTTTCATTCTTAAAAAAATAGCGCCTGACATCATGACACACTCTTCTTCGGCTTTTGTCCATCGCCACATTGGCACATCCGCCCACGAACAACAGGACATGCTCGCCGCCATCGGCGTTTCGTCGCTGGCGGAATTGATCGAAAAAACCTTGCCGCACGACATTCGTCTGCACACGCCGCTGGTGTTGCCTGCGGCGCAGAGCGAGGAGAATGCATTGGCGCGGTTGCGCGCGATGGCGGATAAGAATGTTCTGAAAAAATCGCTGATTGGGCAGGGTTACTACGGCACGGTGATGCCCAATGTGATTCTGCGCAATGTGCTGGAAAATCCGGCGTGGTACACCGCATATACGCCGTATCAGCCGGAGATTTCGCAGGGGCGGCTGGAAGTGTTGATGATGTTTCAGACCATGGTGTGCGATCTGACGGGGATGGATATTGCCAATGCGTCGATGCTCGACGAAGCAACCGCCGCCGCTGAAGCGATGACGTTGGCGCTGCGCAGCCACAAGGGAAAAACGGCGGAAAAACTTTTTATCGCGGGCAATGTTTTCCCGCAAACTCTCGACGTGATCATGACGCGCGCCAAGCCGCTGGACATTGAGGTCGTGTGCGGCACGGTGGAAGAGGCGAAGAACAGCGACGGCTTTGCGGTGCTGGTGCAATATCCGGACGCGGATGGCGCGATTCATGATTACGCGGCGTTGGCGGAAGCAACGCATGCGCGTGGCGGCAAGTTGATTGTCGCGGCGGATTTGCTGGCGCTGACGATGGTCGAAGCGCCGGGCGTTTGGGGCGCGGATATCGTGGTCGGCAACACGCAGCGTTTCGGTGTGCCGATGGGGTTCGGCGGGCCGCACGCCGGTTTTCTCGCCACGCGCGATGCGTATAAGCGAATGATGCCGGGTCGGCTGGTGGGCACGTCGATCGATGCGCAGGGCAAGGCGGCGTATCGCTTGGCGTTGCAAACACGCGAGCAGCACATTCGCCGCGAGAAGGCGACGTCCAATATTTGTACGGCGCAGGTGTTGTTGGCGATACTCTCGGCGCTGTATGCGGCATATCACGGGCCGGACGGACTGCGTGCAATCGCCGAGCGCGTGCATCGCTACACGGCGGCACTGAAAGCGGCGTTGGAATCACTCGACGCCACCGTGCTTAACGCAATGTTTTTCGATACGCTGACGGTCACGCCGAGCGGCGGCGAGCTTTCTGATTTGCACGAGCAGGCGCGGCAGCGCGGGATGAATTTTCGCGCCATCGACGCCAGCGCCTTGGGTCTTTCGCTCGATGAAACGACAACGGTTGAGGATCTCGAAAACATCATCGCGACGTTTTGCTACGCGCTGTCGGATGAAAAACAACAGGCGGCGAAGAAGGCGTTGCACGACGCGCTGGCGAAACCACCGAGTGGAATTCCTGCCGCGTTGAAACGGCAAACACCGTTTTTGACGCACGAAAAATTTCACACGTTGCACACGGAAACGAAGATGATGCGGTATCTGCGCCGTCTTGCCGACAAGGATTTGGCGCTGGATCGCACGATGATTCCACTCGGTTCGTGCACGATGAAGCTCAACGCGGCGGCGGAAATGATGCCGATCACGTGGCCGTCGTTTGCCGCGCTGCATCCGTTTGTTCCCGAAGAGCAGTCGCAGGGTTATCGGGACATGATCGATGATCTGTCGCAATGGCTGTGTGAAATTACCGGCTACGACGCTTTTTCGTTTCAGCCCAACTCGGGCGCGCAGGGCGAATACGCCGGGCTGACGGTGATCCGTGCGTATCATGAGTCGCGCGGCGAAGGAAAACGTAATATTTGCTTGATCCCTGAATCGGCGCACGGTACCAATCCGGCGTCGGCGCAAATGGCGGGCATGCGCGTGGTCGTCGTCAAATGCGACGACGATGGCAATATTGATCTTGGTGATTTGGAGGCGCGCGCCAAAGAGTTTGCCGCCGAGCTGGCGTGCGTGATGATCACGTATCCGTCCACACACGGCGTTTTTGAAGAAAAGATTCGCGCCGCGTGCGACATCGTTCATCGTTACGGCGGACAGGTTTACATCGACGGCGCGAACATGAACGCGCTGGTCGGCCTTGCGGCGCCGGGTTTGTTCGGCGGCGATGTGTCCCATCTGAATCTGCACAAAACATTCGCGATTCCGCACGGCGGTGGCGGGCCGGGTGTTGGTCCGATCGGTGTCAAAAAACATCTGGCGGTTTTCCTGCCCGGACATTTTCGTTTGGGTCGTGCCGATCACGCGGTTTCCGCTGCACCGTACGGCAGCGCGTCGATTTTGCCGATCACCTGGATGTATCTGGCGATGATGGGCGCGGATGGTTTGCGGCAAGCCAGCGAAACGGCGATTTTGTCGGCGAATTACATCGCGAGCCGGTTGCGCGAACATTATCCGGTGTTGTTTGCCGGGCATGGAGGAATGGTCGCACACGAATGCATTCTCGATATTCGTCCGTTCAAGGAAACCGCGGGCGTCGAAGCGGAAGATGTTGCCAAACGTCTGATCGACTTTGGCTTTCACGCGCCGACGATGAGTTTTCCCGTCGCGGGAACGCTGATGGTTGAGCCGACCGAAAGCGAAGACAAAGGCGAGCTGGATCGCTTTACTGACGCGATGATCGCAATTCGCGAAGAAATTCGTGCGATTGAAGAAGGTCGTTTCGATAAAAACGACAATCCGCTGAAAAATGCGCCGCACACGGCGGAAGAAATATGCTCTGCTGATTGGTCGCATGGTTATACGCGCGAGCAGGCGGCGTATCCGGTTGCGACGTTACGTGAAAACAAATATTGGCCGCCCGTGGCACGCATCGATAATGTGTACGGCGATCGCCACCTTGTTACCCGTTTGGAAACTCATGAAGAACATTGAAAAAACCGTATTCGCTGCGCTTTTTTTCTGTGCGTTGAACGCACAGGCGGCGCTGACCACCGAAGAAATCGTCACCTTGTGCGCACAGGCTGATGACACGCATGACTGTGCGCGTCAGATCGAAGCCGCACAAATCAAGAAATTACCAGCCGAACTGGCACAACGCGGAACGGGCGATGAAAGCACGACGCTGACCTTGTCGCTGTCGCAAGGGTTGTTCAACGACACGGCGTCCGAAATCAAGTTGATCGACAAGGATGGTAAAGCTTATACCGTGTGGGATTATTGGCCGCCGCTGAACGCTTTCCTGTTGTTGGTGCTGGAAGAAAAAGACAGCTATTATTTGTGGCTGTCGCAGCTTGACGGCAAAACCGTGCGCCTGCCTGCGGAGCCGGTTTTTGCGGCGGGCAACAAGCGTTTTGCCACGGCGGATTTTTGCGATGAGGGGTGTCGCAACGAAGTCGCGATCTGGCAGATTCGTCAGGGGTTGCCGGTGAAAACGCGCACATGGCAGCCCAAGGAAACGTGGGACGATGCCGAAGCAAGCTGGGTATCGCCCGATCAACTGCGGTTGGAGTATCGCGTTTCCGGCAGCGAAGAGTATCAGGAGATGACTGTTTCGCCGGATAAGACGTACAAGAACAAGAAAAACTTATTGCAGAAACTTTTTTGAGAAAGATTGCACACGCAACCACTTTTTGATATCGCGGCATTTTTAAATAATTGAACAAAACAAAAGTGCTTCTATTTCTGTGGTGTCATTCCCGTAAGGCGGGAATCCAGAGTCTTTTTCAAGATTGACTGCGAGGATGACGGCAGGACGGGAAAGGGTTTAATACAACACATTATTTGTTTGTGTTACTAACGACATTACGCATGATTGAAACCAAAACAACCCGCCCAATCCGCAGCTTTGTTTTGCGCCAAGGCCGCATGACCCCTGCGCAACAACGTGCCATCGAAGAATTGGCGCCGCGTTTTTGCATCCCTTTTTCCACAACGCCGCCGGATTATGATGCGTTATTCTCACGGCATGCGCCGCTGGTTTTGGAGATTGGCTTTGGTATGGGCGAAACCACGGCGCGCATTGCGCAGGAACACCCTGATCAAAACTTTCTGGCGTTGGAAGTGCACAGCCCGGGCGTAGGGAGCTTATTGCAGAAAATAAAACAGCTTGAGTTGACGAACCTGCGGTTGATCCAACACGACGCAGTCGAAGTGGTTCACGCCATGATTGCGCCGCAGACATTATCGGGTATTCATGTTTTTTTCCCCGATCCGTGGCCGAAGAAAAAACACCATAAGCGGCGCTTGTTGCAGGCGCCATTCATTCATGTGTTGGCGGAGCGATTGTCGTCGGACGGCTATTTGCATATTGCAACCGATTGGGCGGAATACGCAGAAGAAATATTGAACGTATTGTCGCAGGAACCATTGCTGCGCAACACGGTGGAACGGTTCGCGCCGAGACCCGAAACACGCCCGCAGACAAAATTCGAGGCGCGTGGTTTGCGCCTCGGGCATGAGGTGTTTGATCTGGTTTTTAGACGGGAAAATTGAAGAAACGACGAAAAACTACTTCACTTTTACCTCGGTCCACAACCGATTCATCAACCGCCGTTCTTTGCGTGGAAAATCCTTGAGCATTTCCAGTCGCGCGAAAATTTCGGCATCGGGGAAAACGGCTTTATTATCGCGCACTTCGGGGATGATGTATTCTATCGACAGTTCGTTTATGCTGCCGGAGCCGGTCAGGTTCGACAGTTCGGCGGTGCTGTGTTTGTCGATGAGAAAATCAATGAGTTGATACGCAAGGTCCAAATGCGGCGCGCTTTTGTGGATTACCATGTTGTCGAGCGCCAGCACCGCGCCTTCTTTGGGCAACGCCGATGCAATCGTGAACGGACGTCCGGCAGCGGCGGCATCTTGTGCGGCTTGAAACATATCGTTGGAGTAACCGTGCGCGACCCAGATATTGCCGATCGTCAATTCCTTGATGTACGACGATGCGTTGAACGCCGCCCAGTACGGTTTGGCGCGCAGGATCAGGTCGCGCGCTTCGCGCATGTGTTCTTCGTCGGTGTCGTTGACGGAATAACCGAGATAACGAAACGCAGCGGCGAACAATTCGCGTTGACTATCCATCACCGTGATTTTGCCTTGCAATTTTTCTAGGTGCTCCGGTTCGAAAATCAACGCCCAGGAATCAGTGGGCAAATCCAGCTCGGCAATTTTTTCGGCGTTGTAGCCGATCAGCGTGATCGAATAGCCATAAGGCACCGAATATTCGTTGCCGGGATCGAACCATTGGTTGAGGAATTCCGGCTTCACCTGGTCGAAGTTCTTCAGTCGTGATTTGTCGATGGGTTGCAGCATTTTTTGCGCAGCCAATGTTTCGACGACATTGCCGGTCGGCACCATCACGTCATAACCGGTTGCTCCCGCAGCGAGTTTGGCGAGCATTTCTTCGTGATCGGAAAAATAATCTTCGAGAACGCGGCAGCGACATTCTTTTTCGAAGCGGTCGATGGTTTCTTCGGCGACGTAATCGTTCCAGTTATAAAAGCGAACAAACTTTCCCGACGATGGTGGCGGTGCCGACTCACCCTCGTCATTTGCTGCGGACGATGTGGTGTTGTCGCACCCGGTCAGCGACAGCAGAAGAAAAAGGAACAGCACAAGAAAACGAATATCAGCTTTCATATTCTTCTCCATGATGGTGGCGTCGCCCTTCCACCAAGCCTGGCGCGACGCGGCTGGCGATGACGATCAAGATCAGCGTCAGCAACATCATCAACGTGGACAGCGCATTGACTTCGGGCGTCACCGCGATTTTGATCATCGTGTAAATGGTCAAGGGCAGCGTCGGTACACCGGCGCCTGCGGTGAAGAAGGTGATGACAAAATCGTCGATCGACAACGTGAACGACATCAGCGCGCCCGCGATCACGGCGGGCATGATCAGCGGCAACGTGATCAGGCGAAACGATTGCCACGGCGTTGCGCCCAAGTCACGCGCGGCTTCGAAGATTGATTCATCCATACCCGTCAGCCGTGCGCGTACGATGATTGCGACAAAACCGATGCAAAACGTGGTGTGCGCGATGATCACGGTGAGCAGCGACAAAGCCTCGTCGCCGAAAACGGTGATGAAGAAAATCAGCAGGCTGACACCCAATAATATTTCCGGCATCGCCAGTGGCGTCATCGCCATGAATGGCAGAAAACGCGGGCGATAGCGATGCATGGCGATACCCGCCATCGTGCCCAACACCGTCGCCAATAACGACGCGACGGTGGCGATGATCAGCGAATTGATCGCGGCGGCAATCATCATTTGGTCGTTGGCGAGCACGCGATACCAGTCGAACGTGAAGCCGACCCATTCGGCGTTGAGCTTGGAATCGTTGAATGAAAAAATCACGACAACCAACAACGGGATATACAAAAACGCATAGACCAGCAATGCGGAAACCCAGAGCAAGGGCGATCTACGCATAACGTGCTCCTCGTTTCGTTAACGCGGCGACCAAGCCGACAATCGCGAGTACACACAGCGTCAGAATCATCGACAGCATCGCGCCGAACGGCCAATCGCGCGTGCCGAGGAAGGACTCCTTGATCATGTTGCCGACCAGCCAGTCATCTTTGCCACCGAGAATTTCGGGAATTGCGAACATGCCCAGCACCGGAATAAAGACCAATGCCGAGCCGGAAAAAACGCCCGGTAGCGACATCGGAAACGTGATTTTCCAGAAACGATGCCAAGCATTGGCGCCGAGATCCTGTGCGGCGTCGAGTAACGACGGGTCGTGTTTTTCCAAGTTGGTATAAAGCGGCAGGATCATGAACGGTAAATGCACATAGACCATGCCGATGATGACGGCGAAACGTGAAAACAATAAATCGAATGGCCCCAAAATGATCATCCATGCGTACACGCGCACGAGAAAGTTGCTGGCGAAGGGTAATACGCAAAGCAATACCATCAGGTCGCGTGACTTTTTCGGGCTGCGTGCGATGAGTAGCGCGACCGGATACGCCATCACCAGACAAAGCACCGTCGTCAACGCAGCAACGCCGAAGCTTTTCAGGAAAATTTGCGCGTAAATGAAATCGCCAAAAAAATAGCCGTAGTTTTCCAGCGTCAACCCGGTTTCTTCGTCGCCGGGCACGGGGAAAAGCGACGCCAGCCCACCGAATTCGCCGGGGAAGCGAAAACTCGCCACCACCATGATCAGCGACGGGATCAGAAAGAAAAGCAATAAAAACAAAAACGGTGGCGTCGTGACCAAATATTTGGGTACGTGTTCGCCGTGAATGCGAGATTTGAGCGCGGTTGCCATGGCGAATCTCCCGATCAGGACGCGAGGAAAGCGCCAGCTTCCGCTTTCCACGACACACGTACCGGATCGCCCACTTCAAAAAATTTGGCGCGGCCGGGCGCGGAATTGGGCAACAGCGCTTCGAGCCGCGCGCCGTCCGGCATGTCAACGATGTACGTCGTCACGTCGCCGATATACAGAAAATCGTTGACGGTGCCGACGAACTGGTTGGGATCGGGCGATGATTCATTTGCGGCGCGGATGCTGACTTGTTCGGGACGAATGATAAAGACGCCGCCGGTGCCGATTTGAAGCGTCGTTTGATCCTTGCGACGTGGTGTTTGAACCTGACCGAGCTTGCCCAAATCCAGCGAAAGCGTATCGCTGACTGCGTTGACAACGGCGTCTAGCATGTTGACGTTGCCGATGAAGTCGGCGACGAAGCGATTTTTCGGCGTACCATAAATGCGATCCGGTTCGTCGAGTTGCTCGATGCGACCGTGATTCATCACGGCGATACGGTGTGACAGCGCTAGCGCTTCACCCTGCGAGTGCGTGACGAACACGAAGGTGACTCCGATGTCGCGCTGCAACGCGATCAATTCAATCTGCATCTGTTCGCGCAACTTGGCATCCAGCGCACCGAGTGGTTCGTCGAGCAGCAACAGACGCGGACGATTGACCAAGCCGCGTGCCAGCGCGACACGCTGCTTTTGCCCGCCGGATAATTCATGCGGGTAGCGTTTAGCGCGGTCGCGCAATGCGACGAGGTCGAGTGTCGCGCGCACCTTCTGCCGAATTTCGTCTTCATTCTGTCGCGCCATTCGGAGCGGGAACATGATGTTCTGCTCGACCGTCATGTGTGGAAACAGCGCGTAGCTTTGGAAAACGGTGTGAATCGGACGCTTTTCCGGCGGCGTATTTTTGAAATCGACGCCGTCGAGAAGAATCGCGCCGGAGTCGGGCTGATCAAAACCGGCGATCATGCGCAGCAGCGTGGTCTTGCCGCAACCCGACGGCCCCAACAGTG
Organism: Casimicrobiaceae bacterium; assembly: GCA_036825435.1. Lineage (GTDB taxonomy): Bacteria > Pseudomonadota > Gammaproteobacteria > Burkholderiales > Casimicrobiaceae > UBA931. The sequence continues at coordinate 8,585 of DAISYG010000034.1, forward strand.
TGAAAAACTCGCCTGAAGCAACCGAGAAATCGACATTATCGACCGCGGTGAAATCATCAAAATGGCGAGAAACCCCTTTGACTTCCAGCAATGCCATGAGCGTCAACCTCCCAGGATCAAGTTGAAAATTGCATAACCCAAAGACGAGCCGATTGTACGGTAAAATAATTTGTAAAAGAGATAATTTTTTGAAGAGCGTTTATTTTTTCTCATGGAATGCTGGTATTCGCCAGCGGGATTCGTTACTATCAACTGTCCGCCTTTGCCAGCGGGAAAACAGGCTTAATCACGCGGAATATGGACACACGGAAAATACCGAAAAGGAAATCTTTTTTACTTGACGAGTTGCGCAAGCGTGCCGATGGTCAGCCTCCGGCAACGCAAACGCCCGCGCCAAACGAAAATCAGATCCGTGCCAGTATCGACGAATTGCTGTGGCAGATTCACGGATGGCTGGAAGAAGTTGCGCGCCATCTGGACAAGCTGCGCCCATCGGTTTCACAAGAGTTTCACTTCGGCAATCTCCTGACGTTTCGTGCATTGACGTTGGAGAGTTCTTTTGTCTCGTGCCGTCGGTTTCGTTTTGAAGAACAAGAGTTGCTTGAGCAAATCGAATTTTTTTATCGGCTGCGCGGCCCCAGCGATCAGATCGTGCGCGTGCAGGCGTCGGCTGCGGATGAAACCGAAACGAGGATGCGCGTTGCTGGGCTCTCCTTTGAAACCAGCCCGCAAACCAACGAATGGCGCAAAGTACATGCGGTGCAGTTCAAGGTGCGCCCGGAAATCAAAGTTGATATTCGATTTGAGCCGGATTACATCAAACACCAGATCGGCGTTCGTCTTTCCAACGTCGATCGTTTCGACGCCATGTACATGGTTTTCTCGCCCGCACAACTCGACGAAGATGCCCTCGAAGATTTGGTGCGTTTGATTCTCGGCGAAAGTCATGCGTTCTTGAAACGTGCGCCGTGGCTGACGCATTGGCGACCGACGCGTCCTGCGTTCCAGAAAAGACCGGTGCGTTATTACGGTTGATTCATTACTGCGCGCAAGCAATACGGCGTTGGATTTCTCCTCAAAATGCTCATTTACTCTCGTGTAAACTCCGCTTTTTCGTCGCGCTTTTTGGAAAAATACGCCGCCTTGTCTTGCTCGCGCCCGCGACATGAATCAGCGATTCTTTGAAAAAACGGGAAGCCGGTGATCCAACACACTCCCCGTCGTCGCTTCGGGCAGAACTTTCTGACCGACACGCATTACATCGACCGAATCATCGCCGCCATAGCGCCCGCAACGGGCGATAAACTATTGGAAATCGGCCCTGGACTCGGCGCGTTGACAGAAAAGCTCATCGTCAATGCCGGACACTTGCACGCGATAGAAATTGATCGCGATCTGGCGGCACGATTGCGAGAGCGTTTTTCCGAGCAGGCGTTGACACTCCATGAGCAGGATGCGCTGCGTTTCGATTTTGACGCGCTTGATGGCGACGATTGGCGCGTGATCGGCAATTTGCCCTACAACATCAGCACACCGCTTCTTTTTCACCTGATCGCGAGTGTGTCGAAGTTGCGCGACATTCACGTGATGCTGCAAAAGGAAGTGGTGATGCGGATGGCGGCAGTACCGTCGAGCAAAGAATACGGACGGCTGACCGTCATGTTGCAAGCGCAGTTTCGCGTCGAAAAACTGTTTATCGTGCCACCGGGCGCGTTTTCGCCACGCCCGCAGGTTGATTCTGCAGTGGTTCGGCTTATACCGCTACGCGAACAAGCGCCCGATGTTGGCGATGCGGCGCTCTTCGCGCGGCTGGTCAGTGCGGCATTCACACAGCGGCGCAAAACGCTGCGTAACGCGTTGGCAAATCTATGTACGGAAGAAGATTTTGTTGCTACCGGAATCGACAGCCAAGCGCGGGCTGAAAACTTGGGTGTTGAGGATTTTGCGCGGTTATCGTCGTATTTCGTCAAGAAGTCACGGTAATCAAGCCGTCGACTCCTGACGAAACCACTCTGGTATCTGAACAGGCATTTGCACAACGACAATTTTCTGCCGTGCGAGTTCACCACGTTCGAGCCGCACGCGGCTCAACGGAACGGAAAAGACGTCGGCGAGAAAACGACGCAATGCAATATTGGCTTTGCCGTCCACGGGCGGTGCGGCAAGCCGTATTTTCAACGCGCCGTTGTGTTCGCCACAGACTTCGGTTTTTTTGGCGCCGGGCTGAATGTACAGCGTCAGACGTACTTCATGATCGGTTTGACGCAGCCACGGCTGCGTCGCATCAGTCATTGTCGGACGGCAAGTGAGAAGCATCCATGGCCGCACCCAGCTCAACGGCACGTATTTGAGCGGCGGCGACGGCATCGCCAATCACTTTTTTCACCCCCGCGGCATCGAGTACTTGCAACGCTTGCTCTGTCGTGCCGCCTTTGGAGGTGACGTCGGCACGTAGTTGCGCGAAAGGACGGGCATCAAATTGGGCAAGTTTGACACTGCCACCAAAGAGGCTGAGCGCAATAAGGCGAGCTTGCTCCTCAGGTAACCCCAGTGTTTTGGCCGCATCCTGCAAACTTTCGAGAAAATAGAAAACATACGCCGGACCGCTACCGGAAATCGCGGTCATCGCGTCGATCTTCGCTTCTTCGTCGAGCCAGACAACATCGCCGACGGCGGCCAACAGTTCATCAACGATTTGACGTCCGGTATCGTCCACATCCGGCGTCGCGTAAACGGCGCTGATGCCGGCCCCGACCAGTGCCGGCGTATTGGGCATTGCGCGTACCAATCGCGAGAATCCGCCCAACCAGCGGGAAATGGTGTCGGTGCGAACGCCTGCGGCGATGGAGAGCGCAACGGGAATGTGCGCGATTGATGTGCGCACCTGCTGCGTGGTGTCGTACATTTGCTGCGGTTTGACGGCGAAGATGAGCAAATCAACATCGCTCAGCAGATCGGGCGAAACGACGGGAAAGCAGCGGATGCCAGGAAAAGCGGCAGTAAGTGCAGCGCGGCGCTGCGGATCAGGGTCAACGACGAAAATCGTTTTGTTCTGTGTGGGTTGCTGCAAAAGACCGCCGATCAGCGCCGAAGCCATCGCGCCACCACCGAGAAAAAGCGTTTTAATCATAAGATTCTCCTTACATCATGTTCGTTCGCCAAACAGCGCACTACCAATACGCACTTCCGTCGAGCCCGCCTGAATAGCAGCTTCGAGATCGGCGCTCATGCCCATCGACAGAACATCGGGCGCCAGACCGTCAGCCATTGCCTCGTCAAAACATGCGCGCAATCGCGCAAATTGAGCAAGCTGTCGGACGGGATCGTCGCTGTTTTCAGCGATGCCCATGAAACCTCGCCAGCGCAAACGCGGCAAATCGCGCACTTCCCGCGCCAGCGCCAGTGCATCTTGCGCGGGGATGCCGCTTTTTTGCGACTCATGACTGATGTTAACCTGTATCAGGATCTCCAGCGGCGCTTTTTCCGACGAGCGGGCGGCGGACAGGCGCTCGGCGAGCGTCAAATCATCGACGGTTTCGATCATATCGAAGATTTCGGCGGCGATTCGTGCCTTGTTTTTCTGCAAAGGACCGATCAACACCCACGAAATATCGTCGATATCGGACAAAGCTTCTTTCTTTTGGCGCGCTTCCTGCACATAATTTTCGCCGAAGCGGCGTTGCCCACAAGCGTAAACGTGGCGGATACGCTCGGGTGGAAAGTGTTTGGACACCGCCAATAATGCGATTTTGTCGGCATTTCTACCACAATCGTGCGCCGATTGTTCAATTCGACGCCAAAGCGCTTGCCAGATATTTTGTTGCTGAACCATAATCAAGCTAATTGTGTTTTAATGGATAATAGTCTGAACATCAAACAAGCGAAAAGTTTCCGCGTACGCCTTGAGAAGGGATTATAAATGGATATTACTGAACTGCTGGCATTTGCTGTTAAAAACAACGCATCAGACTTGCATATTTCTTCCGGTCTGCCGCCGATGATCCGCGTCAATGGCGATATCCGCCGTATCAATTTGCCGCCGTTGGAGCACGAAGAAGTTTTCACGATGATTTATGACATCATGAGTGATGCGATACAAAAAGAATACGAAGACCGCATGGAAGTGGACTTCTCCTTTGCGATCCCCAATCTGGCGCGCTTTCGCGTCAATGCTTACACGCAAATGCGCGGTGCCGGTGCGGCGTTCCGAACGATCCCGACCAAAGTTCAGACATTGGAACAACTGGGCACGCCCAAGATTTTTTATGAAATTCTCAAGCGCCCGCGCGGGCTTGTTTTGACTACGGGGCCGACGGGATGTGGAAAATCCACCACGCAGGCGGCGATGGTCAACCAGATCAACGAACAGGAAAACGCGCATATTCTGACGATCGAAGACCCGATCGAGTTTGTGCATGAATCAAAAAAATGTCTGATCAACCAGCGCGAAGTCGGGCGGCAAACGCGTTCGTTTGCCGATGCTTTGCGCAGTGCGGTGCGTGAAGACCCGGACTATATTCTGGTTGGCGAATTGCGCGATCTGGAAACGATTCGCTTGGCACTGACCGCTGCCGAAACCGGACACTTGGTGTTTGGTACGTTGCATACCAGTTCCGCACCGAAGACGATGGACAGGATTATCGACGTATTTCCCGCCGCAGAAAAAGACATGGTGCGGGCGATGATTTCCGAATCGCTGGTCGCGGTGATCGCGCAGAAGTTGCTGAAAACCAAAGACGGATTAGGGCGGATCGCCGCATTTGAGGTGCTGATTGGGACCTCCGGGGTGCGCAACCTGATTCGTGAAAACAAAATCGCGCAGATGTATTCGTCGATGCAAACCGGCCAAAACGTCGGCATGCAAACGATGGATCAGGCGCTGCTGGAACTGGTGCGTCGCAACAAGATCTCTGTGCAAACGGCGTTGGCGCAAGCGATGAATCGCGAATTGTTCCAGAGTTAATTCGAAGCTTCGGGCGGAAGACATATGGCAAGTTCTCGTTCCATCCAGTTTGTCCACGATTTGCTGGAACTGCTGGTTCAACAAAAAGGCTCTGACCTTTTCATCACGGTTGGATTTCCTCCGGCAATCAAGGTCAACGGCAAGATTTCGCCGGTGTCCAAGTCACCGCTGGAGCCGCAACACACGGCGGAATTGGTGCAGTGCATCATGAACGATCGGCAAAAAGCGTTCTACGAAGACACCAAGGAATGCAATTACGCGATCAGCTTGCCGGGCGTCGGGCGTTTCCGCGTCAGCGCGTTTGTGCAACAGGGTTGGGCGGGGATGGTGTTACGTTCCATCAACATGAAAATTCCCACTTATGAAGATCTGGCGATGCCGCTGGTACTGAAAGATGTCATCCTGGCCAAGCGCGGCATCATGATTTTTGTCGGCGCGACCGGCGCGGGCAAATCGACGACGATGGCGTCGCTTCTGGAGCACCGCAATCAGAACAGCTTCGGACACATCATCACCATTGAAGACCCGATCGAATATGTGCACCAGCACGGAAATTGCATCATCACCCAGCGCGAAATCGGCGTCGATACCGACGATTGGGAAATCGCATTGCAGAATTCGCTGCGACAAGCGCCGGACGTGATCATGATCGGCGAGGTTCGCACCCGCGAGAGCATGGAGTTTGCAATCGCGTTCGCCGAAACCGGACACTTGTGTTTGGCAACGCTGCATGCCAACAGCACCAACCAGGCGCTTGACCGGATTATCAACTTCTTCCCCGAAGAGCGTCGCACCCAAGTGTTGATGGATCTGTCGCTTAACGTGCGCGCGTTTGTCGCGCAACGATTGATTCTGCGTGCGGATGGGCGCGGGCGCGTGCCGGCGGCGGAAGTGATGCTGAATACGCCGTTGACGTCCGATTTGATTTTCAAGGGCGACATTCCGGGCATCAAAGACATCATGAAACGTTCGCGTGAGCAAGGCATGCAAACGTTTGATCAATCGCTATTCGATTTATACGAGCGCGGGCTGATCACGTATGAAGACGCGCTACGCAACGCCGACTCGATCAACGATCTGCGTCTCGACATCAAACTGCGCGGCAAGGAAGCGCGTAGTCGCGACGCTTTCACCGGCACCGAGCATCTCAATATTATTGCGGACACGATCATTCCTGACTTCGGCAATCAAGAGCCGCCACTGACCAGGTGATGTGACGCGATGGAAAAGGTATTCAACGAATCGGTGATTCGGCCGGTCGAGATCACGCTGCACAATGTTTCCCGAGTGCTGGCACTTCGTTACGCCGACGGCAGCGAATTCCGGTTGAGTTGGGAGTTTTTGCGCGTATATTCGCCATCGGCGGAAGTGATCGGTCATGGCCCCGGTCAGGAAGTGTTGCAAACCGGCAAGAGAGATGTTGTGCTGGAACGCATCGAACCGGTCGGGCATTACGCGATTCGACTGGTTTTTTCCGACGGTCACGACAGCGGACTTTATTCCTGGACCTACCTGCACGATCTGGGCAAAAATGAACAGACGCTGTGGCAAACGTATCTCGACAAGCTCGAAAAAGCGGGCGCGAGTCGGGAGCCGGGGTCATGAGCAAAACACATTTCGGCTTCGAAACCATCGACGAAGAAAACAAAGAGCAACGGGTTGGTAAGGTTTTCGCGTCAATCGCCCGATATTATGATTTGATGAACGATCTTGCTTCGTTCGGTCTGCATCGTTGCTGGAAAAAGGCCGCGGTGGAGCGCGTGCCAGTACGTAACGACGCCAAAGTCCTTGATCTTGCCAGCGGAACCGGCGATCTGGTTCGTCTTTTTCTGGAAAAATGCCCGCAGGCGACGGTGGTGATGTCCGATATCAACAAAGCGATGCTGCGCGAAGGGCGCAAAAAATTGATGCGGCAGGGATTCGACCCCGACATGGTGTTGTGCAATGCGGAACATTTGCCGTTTCCGACGCAGAGCTTTGACGCCGTGTCGATCGCGTTTGGCTTGCGCAACATCACGCACAAGGAAAAAGCGCTGACGGAAATACGCCGCGTGTTACGTCCGGGCGGGATGGCGATGATTTTGGAGTTTTCTCAGGCGCACAAAAAGGTGGCGCCGCTCTACGATTTTTACAGCTTCAAGGTCTTGCCCAAACTGGGCGGGTTGGTGACCAAAGACGAAGCCAGTTATCGCTATCTCGCCGAATCCATTCGTGTGCACCCGGATCAGGAGACGCTCAGCGCGATGATGATCGACGCGGGGTTTCAGGATGTCGAGTATTGCAACATGATGTTTGGTGTTGCGGCGGTGCATCTGGGTGTTGCCGGATAATCGCGAGAAAGCGGCGGCAAACCCATTTCCAGAGTATCATTCCCTTTTGTCCTAACCATTTTATTGCCATGAGCCACGACGCGACGCCGAACATGCCGTTGACCAACGAAGAGCTGGATGAGCTGGAAGCTTTTTTGGCGTCCTCGGCGGTTCCGGAAGATTGCATGAATCTGGAAATGCTCGATGGATTCCTCACCGCATGCGTGTGTTCGCCGGTGGTTCTGCCGACGGCGCAGTGGTTGCAGGCGATTTGGGGCGGCGAAGAAAGCACGATGGGCGTGGCGTTTGCGTCGCAGGAACAAGCACAGCGGATTCTGGAATTAATCATGCGGCATTGGTCGATGCTGAGCCAAGTGTTGAACGAAATGCCAACCATGTTCAAACCACTGCTTTATCTCGGCGAAGAAAATACGGCGCTTCTCGAAGATGATCTTTATGAAGGGCGCGAATGGTGTCAAGGCTTCATGACCGGCGTCGTGCTGGGTGGCGATGCTTGGGCGGCGCTGATGGAAGAGGCGGACACCGCCGATTGGCTTTTCCCGATCGAAGCGCTGGCGTTCGGCGAGCAAGACCCTGTTTTTGCCGAATGGACGGATGACGAAGAAAGCCGGGCATCATTGGTGGAAGAGTTGCCCATCGCAGTGGTCTTGATCCACCGTTTCTGGCGCGAACGCGCCGACAAAAAAGACAGCAGCACGGGAACAAGCAGCAAACGCGCAAGCAAAAAAACCGCGAAAAAAACGCGCGAACGGTTGCATTGATTAATACCGACAAAACCCAACAACACATTCCAACAAACAGGTAACATAGCGGACGAATTGGGGCGGACGCGGTTCCGTTTGTAATGGCAGGAGAAAACATGGATATTTTTACCGATAAAGATGCGGCGGGATTTCCGTTGCACGGCAAGTATGGCGAATTTGGCGGCAGCTATCTGCCCGATGCGTTGACGCCGGTCGTCGCGGAAATTGCCGAAGTGTATGAACAGTGTCGACGCGATCCGGCGTTTCACGCCGAGCTCGACGACTTGTTGAAAAATTATGTGGGGCGACCAACGGCATTGACGGAAGCGCGCAACCTGACGCGCAAACTCGGCGGCGCACGCATTTTCCTCAAGCGTGAAGATTTGAATCATACTGGCGCACACAAAATCAATAATTGTCTTGGGCAAGCGCTGGTCGCCAAGCGCATGGGCAAAACGAAACTGATTGCCGAAACCGGTGCGGGCATGCACGGCGTGGCGACAGCAACCGTCGCGGCGTTGCTGAGCATGGAATGCGATATTTACATGGGCGAAGTGGATATTGCGCGTCAGGCGCCGAATGTGTTGCGCATGAAAGCGCTCGGTGCTCGCGTGGTGTCGGTTTCAGACGGACAAAAAACGCTAAAAGAAGCAGTAGACGCGGCACTCGAAGAATTGATTCGCGATCCTTCATTGTTTTATCTTATCGGCTCGGCGGTCGGCCCGCACCCTTATCCGACGATGGTGCAGGATTTTCAAAGCGTGATCGGGCGCGAAGCGCGTGCACAAATGCTGGAACGGACGGGCGCATTGCCGAATGCAGTGATTGCTTGCGTTGGTGGTGGCAGCAATGCGATCGGTGTTTTCACCGCGTTTCTCGAAGATAAAAACGTGCGTCTGATCGGCGTTGAACCGGCTGGGCACGGGTTGGAATACGGGCAAAACGCGGCGACTTTAACACTCGGCGCACCCGGTGTGTTGCACGGCTATCGCAGCTATGTGTTGACTGACGACAAGGGCGAACCGGCAGAAGTGTATTCGATTGCATCCGGTCTGGATTATCCTTCGGTCGGCCCGGTGCACGCGATGCTCAAGGACAGCGGACGCGGTGAATACATTTGCGCCAACGACGATGAAGCACTTGCCGCATTCAAATTATTGTGTCACACGGAAGGCATCATTCCGGCGTTGGAAAGCGCGCACGCGCTGGCAGGCGCGATGCGCATCGCGCCAACGTTATCGCCAAAGGAAAATATTTTGGTCAACCTTTCGGGGCGGGGGGATAAGGATATGGAGACAATTAGCAAGCTGGGCATCATTTGATTCATTACTGCACGAAGGCAATACAGCGTTGGAATTCTTCTCAAAATGCTCATTTACCGTCAAGTAAACTGCGCTTTTTCGTCACGCCTTTTGGAAAATGCGCGCCTTGTCTTGCCTTCGTTCGCGACATGAATCAAGAGTTTCTTAGCGACAATGGAATGCGGCACTTTCAAAAACATGAGCTTTGATTCATGATCGAATCAGCAGCATTAGCCGGGCTGTTCAGCTCGGCTTTTTTATCGGCAACGCTTTTGCCGGGGAACTCCGAAGCGGCGCTGGCGGCGGTAATCGCATTTTATCCACAACAAACCGTTGCAGCGTTATTCGTTGCGACGCTCGGCAACACGTTAGGCGGCATGACGTCGTATGTGATCGGTTGCTTTTTTTCGAAGAAAGTGAAGCGACCCATTCCAGCAATGATTCACCGCTATGGCGTTTGGGCGTTACTGCTTTCGTGGTTGCCGGTGATCGGCGATGTGCTGTGTGTGGCGTCCGGGTTTGTGCGCCACGCATGGTGGCAAGCGGCGACATTGATGGCCATCGGCAAGATGGCGCGCTACCTTGCCGTTATTGCCGGTTGGCAGGCGTTGATGGCGGCACAGTTTTGACGTGTGCTGCGACGGCATCCAGAGCAGAGGAAGGAAATGCGTCCGTAAACGGGTCGAGTGTGACGTCTTTCGCCATACCGCGTAGCCAAGTGATTTGTCGCTTTGCCAACTGTCGCGTGGCGGCAATACCTTGCGCGCGCATGGTGGCGAAATCACTTTCGCCGTCGAGATAACGCCAGATTTGGCGATAACCAACGGATCGCATCGCGGGCATATTTGCCGCCAGCGGATAGCGTGCGCGCAAATTGCGTACCTCCTCAACAAAACCAGCGGCAAGCATCTGATCAAAGCGGTGTTCGATTTGCGCGTGCAAAAGCTTGCGATCTTCGGGCAACAAAGCGAGATGAAAAAAAGCGGTTGCCGCTTCGCGTTGGCGTTTTCCATGCAATTGCGACAGAGGCGTTCCCGTGATCATCCAAACCTCCAGCGCGCGTTGGATACGCTGTGCGTCGGTTGGTTTCAAGCGCGTAGCGGTAATGGCGTCAACCGCAGCCAGCTCGCGGTGCAATGCTGGCCATCCAAGTTGCTGCGCACGCGTGTCGATTTCTGCACGAATGTTCGCGTCGGCCTGCGGCAAATCACTCAAGCCATCCTGCAACGCTTTGATGTACAGCATGGTGCCGCCAACCAAAATGGGCAACCGATTGCGTGCGCGGATGTCGGCAATCGCGACGCGTGCATCGCGGACAAATTGCGCCGCCGAATAGTTTTCAGTCGGATCAAGCAAGTCGATCAAATGATGCGGAATCGTCGCGCGGGTTGCGGCATCCGGCTTGGCCGAGCCGATATTCATGCCGCGATACACCTGCGCGGAATCGACGCTGACGATTTCTCCACCGTATTGTTCGGCGAGGCGTAGCGCCAGCGCACTTTTCCCGCTGGCGGTGGGACCGGAAACAAGGATGGGGGGCGGCAAATTCATCATTCTTGTACTTTTTGTCTCGCGCGGTTAAGGGAAAACGCAATATCTGTTTCGATTAAGCGGTGAAAAAGCATACAATAACCTGATCAACGCTATCCATATAAAAAAATGAGTGATGCGAAAACACCTTCCTTCTGGTCGCGGCTACTGGGCAAGCCAGAAACATCGCCGCCACAAGTCGAAGAAAAATACGCGCCCGGTACGGGCATTTCGTATGATCCTCAGCTAATCTCCCAGCTTGAAGAAGAGCACCGACAACTGGTGTTTCATTTTACCGAAGCCCAGCAGGCGTTGGACAACGATGACCTTAAAAAAACAGCGCAGCATTTGCGAACCTTTAGAGCGTTTTTGATTTAATACTTTACACTCCTGTGGTAGTCTATCCGTATGG
>DAISYG010000035.1:0-19608 GCA_036825435.1 Casimicrobiaceae bacterium
AGCTATGATCAACCATGATTTTTTGAAATGACACAGTTCGTTTTACAGATCCTTTGATCAGTGCGGCCAGTGAATTGTTTGCTCCGCAGAAACGGTATCAGGCTTTTTCAACGCCATGCCATAGACGATATTGATTGGCACGAGGTATTCCTCATGATCTTCACTAAATTGTTTCAGCCACGCTGATAAATCATCCTCGCTAATCCACCAATGCTCCTGCGCAAGTTCAGTGCGTAGTGCGTCGAGTGATGTATACGAAAAAGTGACCGTGTCGCGGTCGAGAGCCGGCTGCTGAAACCCGCTGCGTATCAGCGCATCGCCCAGATCGACAAGCGTTGGCCAATCGCGTAGATACGCGGGCGCATTCGTATCACCCAGAACAAAACGCATATCGGGCGCGAGTGTTGCGAAGAGCAGTACGCCGAGATCGGCAAGTTGATCGGCAATCGCGCAAAAAATTGCTTGCGTAAGCGGCTGCGGCTCGTGTGCGAAATCCGGTAATAGAAAGAAAAGATCGGCTTGATTATCGACGAACGTCGCGTTCGAAAAATGCGGACGCAACGCATCGTTATTTGATTGCGTAACGATACGCGGTGCGGTCAGCGCAAGCTGTGTGGTGCGACGCAACATTTCCTGTTGCATCAGATCATGCAGCGCTTGTTTGAACGACAGCGCCGAAGAAGAAAAATTTTCTTCTTCGGATGCCGTACGATGTGGTGCGTTTACCATGTGCTGCGCACGCGGTATTTCAACGTTGTGCTGCCTTCGGCGGGAACTTCAATATTCCATACTGCCGTGCTGGCTTCGGCTTTCTGGTGCGGGAAATTTTCTTTGACCATCTTCCAGTCGCCGGGCACCGGTTCCACCACTTTGACCGTTGTCGGAATTTTCTTGGCGTTTTTCAGTTCGATCTCGATTTCTTGCTCGAACGAACGTTTGCCGAGTGACGTGTAATCGACACGCTTCCAATTGCCGGTAATGTCGAACGCCTTGCCTAGTTTCAGACGAACGATTTCATTTTTTGCCGTGTGGTCGATTCGATCTTCGCCGATGAAGAGCGGGCGCCCTTCGTTGTCTTTTTTATAAACGCGCACGATGCCTTTGGGTAAAGGCTGTCCAAGATCACCGCCTTTGTTGTCAAACTCGATGAATACTTCCACCTTGCGTTTGTCGCCGAGATCGCGAGCGTTCTGATCGTACTGATACCATCGAGCTGCACCTTCGAGACGATACTCTTTGCGCACATTCACTTGATTCGCCGACAGCAACGCTACCTGTTTGGTCTGGTTATCGCGCAGTGTGGTTGGGCGCGTCAATGTGTATAAGTGATACTCAAACAATTCTTCGCGTGCCATCGGTTCGGCGGCCATTGGTGCAGCAGCCACGTCATAGAGCACCTCTTTTTGGCGCATCGAATTCTGCTGCGCCCGATTCACATCACCCGCGACCAATTGTAATTTCGCATTTTCGTAAGACGCACCGCTGCGGTTGGTGAGCGTGACCCAGCCTGCGAGGTCGAGCGTTTCTTCGTTATCGGCGAGAGTGGCGACGTAATCCGCTTGCCACGAAAATCCTTCGCTCAGATACGATAATTCGGTACGTTGTTTCCCGGCACGGTCGCTTTCCAAGTCGATCACCAGTGTAGGTCGGTCGCGCAGGTTTTTCGGTACATCAGCGTAAACAATGCGGGCGCCGTATGGCACGTCGGTTTCGATACGATCCGCGTAGCGCAACACAACGCCTTGATTGTTGGCGAGTACGGTCGCCTGTTCGCGCTTTTCTTCACCGGTTTCAGGATGAACATGAATCACGGTAACGTTTTGCCCGACGTATTTGTTGAGCAGGCTTTGTGGCGTCAGCAAGTCGAAATCAAAATTCTGCTCAAGCAGCGTGAAGCGGCCACCGGACAGACTGCGCAGACTTGCGGTTTCCGGCTTGATGCGCGCCGAAACTTCGCGCATTGCAATGCTGTTGCGTCCTTGATTGAACGTCACTTCGCGCTCTTCGCGCACCAGCGCCAAAGATTCGTTGTAGATGGTCACGGCGACGGCGGCGCGGTCTTCGGCGCGGCTCAACTTTTCGTTATCCGGCGCGGCATTGACGGATGTTGCGGCGACGCCAAGCGCCAAACAGAGCGGGAACAAAACGCTTTGGTTCATGACTTTTCCTTTTCAAAATAGTTTGCGGTATTTATGAAACGAAAGAGAATTCGAAAAAGGGTTAAGTGTGCCGAAAAATAATCACGATTCCGGCGGATTTTCTGAATGTTCTCCGGTATCCGCGCCGAAAAGAGGCTCGGACGGTGGTCGCGAATACTTCCATTTTTTATGCACCCAAAGCCAATCTGCGGGGCTGCTTATCACGTCACGCTCCAGGTGGCGCACGTAGTTTTCGATGATATCAATGTCGCCGTCACTGTCATTCGCCGGATCATACAACGGCTCAAACCGAATCATGTAATAACCGCGCTTGATGCGCCGCGTGGAAACAAAGAAAACCGGCGCTTTGATCAGGCGGGCGAGTTTGTCGGTGCCGACGAAAAAGGCGGTTTCCTGATGAAGAAACATCGACCAATGCTTGTCGTCTTTTTTGAGCGGTGTTTGATCAGCAACCAGCGCATAAGCCTGCACCTGACTGCGACGGCGAACGATTTCGCGGGCAAAATCTTTATACGCAATCAATGTGCTCCCCAGATGCGTGCGCATATCTTTCACCAAGTGATTGATCGATTCGTTACGGATCGGCTTGTATACTGCCACTGTTGGTACGCCCAAGTGCGCGCCCGCGGCGAAGATCAGCCATTCCCAGTTGGAAAAATGCGCCGCCATCAACAGCACCGATTTGCCCTTATCCGTATAAGGTTTGATGATTTCCGGGTTTTCGATGCCAATGCGCTTGCTCATCGTGGCGTTGTCAGCACGCGCGCACCAAAGCGTTTCGGCGAGAATCATGCCGAGGTTGTAATAAAAGCGTCGCGCAATCGTACGAATTTCCTGTGGACTTTTTTCCGGAAAAGAACGTTGGAGATTATTCTCGGCAATATCGCGTCGCCAGCGGACGATATAAAATGCCAGAAAGAACAGAACATCACCGATGATATAAAGCATCCACAAAGGAAGATAAGTCATTGCTTTGAGAAACCAGAACAGCATGTCGTTGAGGACTCCTAATTCATGAAAACCGATGGCGTCCAATGGCCTGAAACAGCGCTTTCGCCCGAAGCGTTGCCCTGCGATATGCGGGGTGTTGCGCTATGGAAAGCGTCATTGTCACAGCCCAAATCCGTACTGAGCGTTTTTCATACCTGGCTTGACGACGCCGAACAAAAGCGGGCGGCCAACAGAGCGAGCATCGCTTTACAACAACGCGCGATTACATCGCGCGCGCTACTGCGTTGGGTGCTGGCACGCGAACAACAATGCACACCGCAGGCGCTGGCGTTTGCCGCTGGCGAACACGGAAAACCATCGTTGATTTCCGATCATCGCCGAATAACTGATTTTAACCTGTCACACAGCGGACAACACCTTTTTGTCGGTGTGGTTCGTGCGACATCTGCGTTTTCGCGTATTGGCGTCGATCTCGAACAGCGTAATCGGCGCTGTCATACCGCGCGGTTGGCGGAGCGCGTACTCACTGAAAACGAATATCAAACACTGGATTGGCACGATTCACAAGCGGCACATACGCGATTTCTGCGTTACTGGACGCTCAAAGAGGCACTATCCAAAGCACTTGGGCAAGGATTTGCACTTGGCTTCAATCGGGTTGAATTGGATTTGCCATTTGAAGAAAGCCGTGCGCCATGTGTGGTGCGCTTGCCAATGTCAAGGTCAGAACCTTGGCGGATGCGTTTTGTTGATTTTGGCGAGGGTATGATCGCGGCGGTGGCGGTTTCAGAGGTCGGATAACAGGTTCAGTGAAGTTTGATCGAACGAAGCACGATGAACATCCACTGCTCCCGATACTTGGGTTCCCCGCGTGATAAAATTCTTTGTTTTATGACTTACGTTCGCACGCCGTGGCTTGTTCATGATA
The DNA here is from genome assembly GCA_036825435.1 of Casimicrobiaceae bacterium. Lineage (GTDB taxonomy): Bacteria > Pseudomonadota > Gammaproteobacteria > Burkholderiales > Casimicrobiaceae > UBA931. Next base: position 4,039 of record DAISYG010000035.1, read on the forward strand.
GCGTCGAATATATCACCAAAAATCAGCAGGAACCATCATGGCCAAATCACCGCCCAAAAATGCCGCCAAACAGAATGAGGAACCCGCCAGCTTTGAAGCGGCAATGACTGAGGTGGAAGCGCTTGTCGCCAGCATGGAAGAAGGTGCGCTTCCGCTCGCCGATGCGCTGAAGGCGTATCAGCGTGGTGCGGTGTTGCTGTCGTATTGCCAGAAGGAGTTACGCGCCGCGCAACAGCAGGTGCGCATTCTCGAAGAAGGCATGTTGAAAGATTTTCACGATGACGACGAGGAATGACAACGGCCTTCACGATGATGAATACCGCGCACTGTGGCAACAGGCACGGTGCGAACGTGTGGCGTGGGTGCTGGACGAGACCTTCGCCGCATTGGACGATACTTCCGCGTTGATCGACGCGATGCGTTACGCCGCACGCGGAGGGAAACGCGTGCGCGCTTTGCTGGTTTATGCTGCTGCCGAGTTGGCGGGCAGCGCACCTGAAGTCGCCGATGCGCCTGCGGCGGCGGTGGAGTTGATCCATGCCTATTCGTTGGTACACGACGATCTGCCGTGCATGGACGACGATATCCTGCGCCGGGGACAGCCCGCGTGCCATGTGCAGTTCGGCGAAGCGTTGGCTTTGTTGGCAGGCGATGCGTTGCAGGCGCAGGCGTTCGCGTTACTCGCGCAGAGCGATATGCCCGACCCGGCGCGTGCGTGTGCGCTGCTGGCACAGGCATGCGGTGCGACGGGCATGGTCGGCGGCCAGGCGCGTGATTGCGCGGTACTGGCCCGGGACATCGACGCGCTGGAGGCGATGCACCGCATGAAAACCGGCGCCCTGATCCGTGCGGCAGTTGCGCTGGGCGCGGCGTGCGGCACGCTGTCTGCCCATGAAGAAGAGGCTTTGATGCACTACGCGGATCGCGCCGGGCTGGCGTTCCAGGTGGCGGACGATGTGCTGGATGTTGAAGGTGCGAGCGCCGCCCTGGGCAAAACGGCGGGCAAAGATGCCGAACAGAACAAAACCACTTATGTTTCACTGTTGGGCCTGGACGAAGCGAAACAACGGATGCGCGCGCTGTATCAGGAAGCATGCGAAGCGTTGGCATTGTTCGGCGCCCGCGCCAAACCGCTTGATGCGCTGGCGTGGCAGATGATTGTACGGAGTTCGTAATGGTGGATTCGAGTTTTTATTCGGAGCACGATGTAGCAGAGGCAGACGAAATCGGATCGTCCACTGCGTCGTCCCCCGCCCGTTACCTTGATCAGATCATCGCACCGGCGGATTTGCGCGCGTTGCCGCGTGAGGCGCTGCCGACAGTATGCGATGAACTGCGGCGGACGGTGCTGGAAACGGTTGCGTGCACCGGCGGGCACTTATCATCGAACCTGGGTGTGATCGAACTGACGGTTGCGCTGCATTACGCATTCAACACCCCGGAAGACCGCATCATCTGGGACGTTGGCCACCAAACCTACGCACACAAGGCGTTGACGCAACGGCGCGCACAGTTGCCAACCCTGCGGCAACAGGATGGCCTGTCCGGTTTCCCGTCACGAGCGGAGAGCGTATACGATGCGTTCGGCACCGCGCATTCATCAACATCAATTTCCGCCGGGCTGGGCATGGCGGTTGCTGCGCAGTTGCAACATCAAGATCGGCGCGTAGTTGCCGTGATCGGTGATGGTGCGATGACGGCAGGCATGGCGTTCGAGGCACTGAACAACGCGGGCGCGATGGACGCCAACCTGCTGGTGATCCTGAACGACAACGAAATGTCGATTTCCAAACCGGTGGGCGCGATTCATCAATACCTGGCGCGCATCATGACCAGCCAGTTTTTCAACACGATGCGCGACAGCGGCAAGGAAATTCTCGCCAAGATTCCACCAATGAAACGTTTTGCCCGCCTGATGGAGGAGCACACCAAAGGGATGCTGATGCCGGGCACGCTGTTCGAAGAACTGGGCTTTTTCTATGTCGGTCCCGTCGATGGACACGATGTGGCCGAACTGAGCAAAACGCTGCAAAACATGCGCGAGATGAAGGGACCGTACCTGCTGCACGTGATCACGAAAAAAGGCAAAGGCTACGCGCCCGCCGAACAGGATCCGGTGCTTTATCACGGCGTGGGTGCGTTCAATCCTGAAGTCGGTATCGCCAAACAAGCTCCGAAACAGTTGACCTACAGCGATGTATTCGGACGTTGGCTGTGCGACATGGCGCAGCGCGACGAGCGGCTGGTGGGCATCACCCCGGCAATGTGTGAAGGCTCGGGCATGACCGCATTCGCCGAACAATATCCAAAACGCTTTTTCGATGTCGGCATTGCCGAGCAGCACGCTGTGACCTTTGCTGCCGGACTGGCGTGCGATGGCGTCAAGCCAGTGGTAGCGATTTATTCGACGTTCCTGCAACGCGCCTACGACCAGTTGATCCACGATGTGCTGTTGCAGAACCTGCCGGTGATGTTTGCCATCGATCGTGCCGGCATCGTCGGTGCCGATGGCCCGACGCACATCGGGGCGTTCGATCTTTCGTTCATGCGCTGTCTGCCGAATCTGACCATCATGACGCCGAGCGACGAAGCAGAATGCTACGCGATGCTGTCCACCGCATTTCAGATGAACACACCAACGGCCATTCGCTACCCGCGCGGCATCGGTACGGGCGCGCCGCTGCCGGATATCGAGCAAACGCTGCCCGTCGGCTGCAGCGAAGTTCGCCGCGAAGGCAACAGCGGCATCGCCCTGTTCGTGTTTGGCATGTTGCTGGCGGACGCGCTGGTGGCGGCAGAGCAACTCGACGCCACCGTCGTCAACATGCGTTTCGTCAAACCGCTGGATACGAAAACCATCGACGAAATGGCGCAGACGCATCGGGCGCTGGTGACCATTGAAGAAAACGTGGTTGCCGGAGGTGCAGGTGCGGCGGTTGCCGAATACCTTGCCACTCAGAACATCGCCAAACCGATCCTGCATCTGGGGCTCCCAGACACCTTCGTTCCGCATGGTGCACAGAAAGCCCTGCTTGCGCAGTGTGGTCTTGACGCCGAAGGCATGGCGCGTCAGGTTCTGGAACGTTACGGCGTGATGGCGGAATCACGGCATAATCATAGCGTTGAATAACCAGCGTGTCGGCAACGCCGACGGCCACTCGGAATACCATGACCCCCACCAAAAAAACTCCACAAGATTCCTCCATGATTCCTGACGTTCAATCCGAACGCGATCTGCGCCATCTGCCCATCGACCATGTCGGAGTGAAACGTTTGCGCTATCCGATTTATTTCGAAGACAAGTTCGGTGTACAACCAACCATCGCGCTGTGTGCCGCGAACGTGATGCTGCCTGCGGAACAGAAAGGCACGCACATGTCGCGTCTGGTCACGATTTTTGAAGAAATGAGCGTGGAAACACCAACGCACCCGCTGTGTGTCGGCGGTCTGAAAACGTGGATGGCGCGGCTGCTGGAACGGTTGGATGCGCCGGGAGGACGCATCGAAATCAGCTTTGATTTTTTCATCCGCAAAGCGGCGCCGATGTCTCAGATCGAAAGCACGATGGATTATCGGGTGCATCTGTGCGCCGAACAGAAGGACGGTGTGTACCATGAAAAAATAACGGTGAATGTGCCGGTCACGTCGCTGTGCCCATGCTCGAAAAGGATTTCCGACTACGGCGCACACAACCAACGGTCGATGGCGACGGTTTCCGTGATCCCGAAAACACCACTTTATATCGCCGATCTGGTACGCGTCGGCGAAGAAGAAGCGTCGAGCGAACTGTTTGCGATTCTGAAGCGCGTTGACGAAAAATTCGTCACCGAACGCGCGTACGACAACCCCAGCTTCGTCGAAGACCTGGTGCGGGCCATGGCGCAACGCCTGATCGCCGACCCGAACATTCAAGGCTTCGCCGTTGAAGCGGAAAACTTTGAATCCATCCACAACCATTCCGCGTATGCTCGTATTGAGCACTGGGGTTAGTGCGTCATGCCCATCCGTCCGTTAACCGATCACCTGATCAACCAGATCGCTGCGGGCGAAGTGATCGAACGCCCCGCTTCGGCGCTGAAGGAATTGCTCGAAAACAGCCTCGATGCGGGTGCATCGCGCATTGATGTCGAATTAACGAAGGGCGGCACCGCACGCATCAAGGTTGCCGATAACGGTGCTGGCATTCCCCGCGATGAATTGCCGCTTGCCGTTGCCCGCCACGCCACTTCGAAGATCACGACGCTTCCCGATCTCGATGCGATTGCAACGCTGGGGTTCCGTGGCGAGGCGCTGGCTTCCATCGCGGCGGTATCCCGTTTCTCGCTGACGTCGCGCGCGCAGGGCGATGCGCACGCCTGGAAGATTGATGTTGATGGCGGTACGGTTGGTGCGGTGGAACCAGCGGCGCTGGAATGCGGCACGATGATCACCGTGGACGATCTTTATTTCAACACTCCGGCACGGCGCAAGTTTTTGCGTTCCGACGGCACGGAGTGGGCGCATGGTGAAGAAACGTTTCGCCGGATGGCGCTTGCGTATCCTGAAGTCGCCTTTTCCTTGCGCCACAACAAACGTGATGTTCATCGCTGGCCGGGTGTTGCCGACCGTCAGCAACGCATGGCTCAGGTTCTGGGAACCGCGTACATGGAACGTGCGCGTTTCATCGACATCGGCACGAGCGATATCCATCTATCCGGCTATGTGATTGCGCCGACCACCGGAACACCGCTCAAAGAAATCCATTATTTGTTTGTGAACGGACGCTTTGTCCGTGACCGGATGCTGCTGCACGCCATCCGCGAAGCGTTCCGCGATGTGCTCCACGGTGCGCACCAACCATCGTTCGCGCTGTGGCTGACCATCACACCACAAAGCGTTGATGTCAATGTGCATCCACAAAAAGCAGAAGTGCGCTTCCGCGACAGCCAGGCAGTGTATCGCTTTGTGCGCCATGCGGTGATACAGGCGTTGGCGTTGCCGGTAGGACACGATTTGAAGCATACGCCCGCAGCGGTTTCTCCAGAACAGGAATACGTGCGACCGGACGCGACCGCACCGAGCGCGACGAGCCGCACGACGACCAATACCCCACCGAATACGACTTATCCGGCAGAGCAACGCAGCTTTTCATTGCCGGTGCGCGACCAGGCTACGGCCACTGGTTTTTATGAAAAGATGTTTGCGGTGGCAAAGCAAGATGAAGATACGACAACAAGCAATGATCATGATCGCAGCGCCAACGATCAGGTGTTGCCCGAAGCGCAAAACGACACGCCACCACTGGGTTTTGCCATTGCGCAACTGCACGGTATCTACATCCTTGCACAGAATGCTTCCGGTCTGATGATCGTGGACATGCATGCCGCACATGAGCGCATCGTTTATGAACGATTGAAAGCTGCGTTTGCTGAGCAATCGTTACCGGCGCAACCGCTGCTGATTCCCGTAGCCATGAGTGCCGACGCGCTGGAAATGGCGACCGTTGAAGCCCACGCCGAAACCTTGACTGCATTGGGTTTTTCGATCAGCGCCGTAGGCCCGACAACGTTGGCGGTACGCTGCCTCCCGGCACTGCTGTGCGACGCGGATGCGGAAGCACTGGTGCGTGCGGTGTTGCGCGACCTGCACGAGTGGCAAACCACGCAACTTATCGAAGCACGACGCAACGAACTGCTGGCAACCATGGCGTGCCATGGTGCGGTACGCGCCCACCGGTTGCTCACCATTCCAGAAATGAACGCGTTGCTGCGTGATATGGAAAACATCGAACGCGGCGGACAATGCAACCACGGCCGCCCAACCTGGCACCAGATCACGCTTGCCGAGTTTGATCGTTTGTTCATGCGCGGGAAGTAGCTCAATCAAGCCGTTTACAGAGATACGCCCAAGAATATCTTGGCGCTGGATTATTCCCCTCCTTCGGAGGGGTGGCAGGCGAAGCCTGACGGGGTGGTGTATATGCGAAAAACAAAAACCTACAAATCGCTTCCTTACAATCCTGCGTTGCGGGATAAAGCCAAAGCCCTGCGCAAGGCTGGAATATTGCACGAAGCCCTGCTCTGGTTGGAACTAAAAGGCAGGAAACTGAATGGGCTTGATTTTGATCGTCAAAAAATCATCGGTAATCATATTGTCGATTTTTTCTGTGCTGAAAAAGATGTTGTTATTGAGGTGGACGGCTGTTCGCACGATCATAAGCAATCGGAAGATATCGAGCGGGATAGGTATCTGCAAAGTTTGGGGCTGGTTGTTATTCGTTTGCTGGCAAAGGATGTGTTACAGAATATGGAAGGTGTGGTGGTTTTTTTAAGAGACCACCCCGCCCTGACGGGCACCCCTCCAAAGGAGGGGAATAATTCCAACCTGGCACCAGATCACGCTTGCCGAGCTTGATCGTTTGTTCATGCGGGGAAAGTAGCTCAATCAAGCCGTTTACAGAGATACGCCCAAGAATATCTTGGCACTGGATTATTCCCCTCCTTCGGAGGGGTGGCAGGCGAAGCCTGACGGGGTGGTGTATATGCGAAAAACAAAAACCTACAAATCGCTTCCTTACAATCCTGCGTTGCGGGATAAAGCCAAAGCCCTGCGCAAGGCTGGAATATTGCACGAAGCCCTGCTCTGGTTGGAACTAAAAGGCAGGAAACTGAATGGGCTTGATTTTGATCGTCAAAAAATCATCGGTAATCATATTGTCGATTTTTTCTGTGCTGAAAAAGATGTTGTTATTGAGGTGGACGGCTGTTCGCACGATCATAAGCAATCGGAAGATATCGAGCGGGATAGGTATCTGCAAAGTTTGGGGCTGGTTGTTATTCGTTTGTTGGCAAAGGATGTGTTGCAGAATATGGAAGGCGTGGTGGTTTTTTTAAGAGACCACCCCGTCCTGACGGGCACCCCTCCAAAGGAGGGGAATAATTTCCGGCCTGACGAGCTCACTACCAGAGGGGGAATAGCTGCGACATGATGGGTACCGAGGAGACTACTCCGCTCTGACGGGCAACCCCTCCGGAGGAGGGGGATAATTCCGACTTGGCACCAGATCACGCTTGCCGAGCTTGATCGTTTGTTCATGCGGGGAAAGTAGTTTTTGCTTTTTTGCCTGATCAGAGAAACGTCGCGCGCAAAAAAAATCATTAAATAACAATAAGTTGCCACGCTTTATCGAAAGCATCACTTCCCCGTCTCAGACAATAAAAAACCGCCCAGCAAGCTTTGCCGAGCGGCGCGAAAAGCGTTTGGCGGAGGAAGTGGGATTCGAACCCACGATACGTTGCCGTATACCTGATTTCGAGTCAGGCGCCTTCGACCACTCGGCCACCCCTCCGCAGGCTGCGGATTATAACGTGTAACACGTTGAGGTGGCTACTAGAGCCGTCAATCAATCAGCTTCGTTGCTAAACGATTCCCCTGTTCTTTTAGCAGCGAGGCAAAAATGATTGAAAAAACCTTAGCAATACTCTCAACCAAAGGCGGTGTAGGTAAATCAACAACAGCAGTCAATATCGGAGCCCTCCTAGCCGATGCCGGCAAGCGCGTTTTGCTGATTGATCTGGACATTCAGCCTACTCTTTCCAGTTACTTTCCACTTCGCAGGGAAGCTCCAGGCGGGATTTTTGACCTTTTGGTCAGAAATGAGGCCCGTGCGGCCACAATCGTTTCGAAAACCAACATTCAAAATCTTTATGTCATAGTTTCCAATGACCAAAACGACCTGCTGCCCACGATGCTCGTCAACGCAGCTGATGGTCGTTTGCGGCTTCGCAATCTGCTGCCGCAAATCGACGCTGACTATGATTTAGCGATCATCGACACGCGAGGTACTCAATCCGTAGTCGTCGAGATCGCGCTTTTGGCATCTACTCATGCCCTCTCTCCGGTGAATGCTGAGATGCTAGTCGCCAGAGAATTTCGACGTGGGACACTTCGCCTCTTCGAAGAACTGGCTGCATTCAGTCAGATGGGCATTCAGATTCCCAGAATTCAGGCTTTTGTAAATAAAGGCGACTATACGAACGACTCGAAAGTCATCTCTTCCGTATTAAAGGATACTTTCGCCGACGAGCCCAGAGTTTCTATCCTTGAGACATCGGTGTTCGCAAACGTTGCTTTTAGGAAGGCTGCATCGGCAGGTCTTCCGGCTCACCGCTTTCAGCCAGTAAGACCTTCAGGTCAAAAGATGCCTTCTGCACTTGAAAGTATGCAAGCGTTGGCTATCGAACTCTTTCCAGAATGGGAAGAAGAAATCAGTTTAGTCAATGGTTTCGGGGGTGAATCATGAGCCGCACCATAGACATTCCTGAAGCTCTGCCGCCGCACAGCGAGGCAGCAGAACAATCAGTTCTTGGCAGCTTGTTGATTGACCCTTCGGTCTGGGATCAATTCGTGGCTGGCGCCCTGGTCGAAACCGATTTTTTCTTCCAGGAACACCGCAGGATTTTCAAAGTCATCGAGGAACTCATTCGTGAAAACGTTGCCGTCGATGTCGTGACCGTTACCGAGCAGCTGCAAAAAGCCAAAGACACAGAACAAGACGATCTTGAATACGTTGGTTCACTAGCGATGAATACGCCGGCAGCTGGCAACGTCCAGCACTATGCGAGAATCGTGAAAGAACATTCACTTCTTCGTTCTCTGATGCGCATTGGACGCGAATGTACACGCCGAGCCAGCGAAACAGGTGCCAATAGTGCGCAGGTCAAGGAAGTCGTCGAAAAGCAGCTATTCGGTTTATCCAAATCGCAGAGCGCCGAGTTTGTTGATGTCAACAAAACGCTGATCGCCGCGATCGACACCATCGAAAAACACAGTGAGTCACACGATCCGGTCACAGGCGTAGCCACCGGATTGACTGATCTCGATGAAAAAACAGCCGGACTGCAACGCGGTGACCTCATCATCCTGGCTGCCAGACCAAGCATGGGTAAAACCGCTCTGGCTATGGGCATTTTGTGGCACGCTCTCAACTCGACTGATGACGGGCATGTCCAGTTTTACTCGATGGAAATGCCCGCCGAGCAAATCATCTTCCGGCTTCTCAGCCAGATTTCACATCTGAGTATCAAGAACCTCATGCAAGGCAAACTTGATTCTGATGGTTGGGAGAGACTCACGATGGCGCTAGGAAAAATCACTGCGCAGGAAAAGAGGCTCATTCTGGATGACACTCCAGGGCTGTCCCCGACAGTCCTACGCGCGAAGGCGCGACGTGCAGCATCGCGTCAGGGCGAGCCTAAGCTGATCGTGGTTGACTATCTTCAACTGATGAAGTCAGAGAGTCGCTTTGAGAATCGCAATCTTGAAATTACAGAAATCTCAGCGACTCTGAAAAACATCGCCAAAGAAATGGCGTGTCCGGTGCTCGCTTTATCACAACTCAATCGCTCTCTCGAACAACGTCCAAACAAACGCCCTATCCTCTCCGATTTGAGAGATTCCGGTGCGCTTGAGCAAGACGCTGACCTCATTACATTCATCTATCGCGATGAGGTTTACAAGCCTGATTCCGATGAGAAAGGCACTGCCGAGATCATCATCGGCAAGCATCGCAACGGTCCTACTGGAACCGTCCGCGCGGCGTTCCTTGCAGAGCAAGCAAGATTCGACAATCTTGCATTTGATATGTACGGGAGGGCATCGTGAAAACTTTCACCAGTTTTAGAACAACTCAATGCGTCGGTGCGCTGCTTCCAACATCCAACGGGTCTTTTTCAAGGTATTGGCGCAACAAGAACTCGCAAGGAATCAAATACGCTTCAAGCTTCGCTTCGCGATCTTCAATACCTTCTGGTATTCGAGAAGAAGAAGCATGCATGATTTCTGCTTTAATCATCTCTATTGCTTCTTCTTTCGCTTTGGGCACTTTGGATAAAACCTGCTCAATAATCCAAAACAGATTATTGAGGCAATACAAGGTCATGCCCAATTCAACAGCAGGTTCAAGCTTCTTCATTGCCAGAACTCCTTTCAATTTGGTTGATAAGTGGTTTAGAGAACTTCAATCATACCGGAAGGCAGTTCTGGCACCCTTTTCCTTCAAGGAGCCGCACTATGAGTAATCATGTTTTGAACACCACGAACCTTCCTTCAAATGCCAAGTGCGAAGAGCTCGAACTTCGCGTAATAGGTTTATTGAACGATATTGCCAATCTGGGAAGAAATTATGATCCTTCATATCTGGAAAGATTGGTTGGGTTTTTCTGGCGACGCGCTCAGGGAAATAAACCTGAAGTGGATCTGAACCAGAAACAGATGCGCAGTTTGCTTGAAGACATTGTACAGGTCTTGCGGTTTGCTGGAATCTCTATCCAAGACATCATCAATCTGGTCGACCAACAGGGAATCCGCAATGACCCGCATTCATGGAGTCAGATCATCACCAGCAAGGTAGACGGCAAAATCAGCCGTGATCATTTGATCAGCGCCATCCGCCATGCGCTTTTGTCTTTGCTTGTCGATTCGACCACCCAGAAGTCAAAGAACGGCTTTGTGGCTTCCGACGGCATCTATGTCGAGCATGAAACTCTTCTGAATGAGATCAATTCGTTTATCGAACACGATCTCGGAAAAGAAGTCAAAGCGGACTTGTCATCGCTCATTGCGCACGGACTGGTCAGACGGGCAAGCATTCTGATGATTGAAAGGAAAGACGAACATCTGGTCGAAACGCCGCTTTGTTATTTTGATCAAAAAATCGTTGCGCTTTTTCTGAAAGAGGGAGAAATCCCCGAAGTCAATTGGTACCCATCCCCAGCCGATGGCTGTCGCCACCCAAGCCGCAAAGAGATTGGCGAGCCCTCTGCCTTTGCGGCTTGGCCGAAGATTATCTTTTTCAACCATGATGACAAAACACCGCCAAATCTGTGTGTTCACCGGCTTTCCGGACGGGAATCAAAACCGGAAATGGAAACATTCAAGGCGCTGGTGGTGTATCCGTCTGAATCAGAAGCCGATGAACTTTCTCAACTAACCGTCCACAACGAAGACACCAGTCATCCCGATGCCGTCCCCCACGATATTTTGTTGGCCGGCATGCTCGATGTCTTGCGCAATGGATTCGATTTCAATGCATCCCCGGAACAGCGAAATATCTGGTTGACCGTGGATGGCCGATTATTTGTTTCCCAAAACCTATTGGGCAGGCTGGCAAGTCATTTCTTCAAAAGCAGAGGATACTCTGTCGAAATCAATGCTGGCCTGTTGGCTGATTTGGGTTTGCTGAAAAACGCGCATATCGTTCTGAATCAGAGAAAGCACAGGCACAACGTTCCGGTCAACGTTGAAACGACTCTTTATGAGCTGGACGCCGCGCGGGTATGGGCAGATCGCCAAGATCAACCGACCCTGCATTGCCAGCTCGCTTTATCGGACCGAATCAGCTTCTTCCGGTCAACGCAAAATATTCTCGATGTTCCTGCCATATTTCAAGAATGGCCGAAGGTAGGCTTTCTTCTTCACACGCCAGAGCGTCTGTCAGATGAGGAACCGTCTCATTCGCCAGTTTCAGATAACGAAGTTCTTCGTGCAGTACTAACCATTTATCCGACAGAGAAAGAGATCGAACATCTTCGGGCAGCCAGGAGAACTTCAAAATGATCGCGTATTCAATGGCATCCATCCCCAGCAAACTCCATTTTTTGTGCGCTGCCAAGGCATTGCCGAGCGCGCAAAGAATGTACTCGCGCTCCATTTCCCTTTCAAGAATCAGCAAGTTGTCACCTCTTGCTGCCGGGGTCATGCCGTCAAGTTTTCTATCAACTTCGGCACGCAGATTTTTCCAGAAAACATCGTATTCAAATCTTGTTCCAGCCATTGCCAGAACTCCTTTCATAACGGTTATTGATAAGTTGTTGGAACTCCTATCATACCGGAAGGCAGTTCTGGCACCCTTTTTCCTCAAGGAGCCATCCCTATGAGCACACTATCTAAAAGAGCAAAAGCAACTCTCGACTCCGTCGCGGCCAGAATGAATCCACAACCGCTCCGTGCTGCACAAAGCGATCAGTCTTTAGCGAACATCGTGCCTGCCGGTGACATGTCCATCCTTGTCACACTCGATGAGTTGCGTGCGTTTGACCTGAACCCGCGCACGACGAAGAACCCAAGGTTCGATGAAATCAAAGAATCCATTCGTGCGCGCGGTCTTGATTCCCCACCTCAAATCACGCGCAGACCTGGTGCGGATCATTACATCATCAGGAACGGCGGAAACACCCGTCTGCAAGTTTTGAATGAGCTCTGGCAGGAAACCCAAGACGAGCGGTTTTATCGCATCCAGTGCTTGTTCAAGCCCTGGGAAAATGAAATTTCAACTCTCGTCGGACACCTCGCTGAAAACGAATTACGCGGCTCTTTGCTGTTCATTGAAAAATCGCTCGGCGTAAGCAACGCGAAGAAGATGTATGAGGAAGAGACAGGCAAAAAGATTTCACAAAACGAGCTTTCAAAGCGGCTGACTGAAAGTGGTTTACCAATATCAAGGTCTTTGATTACCAGGATGCTTGATTGTGTTGATAGTATCTACCCCGCAATACCCCAACTGCTCTATTCAGGATTGGGTAAACATCAGATAGAAAGCCTTCTTGCTCTTCGTAGTGGACTTGCCAACGTGTATAAGAGATATGGTCCTTCCGGATCCACAGAAGCACAATTCAAAGAATTCTGGCTCACTACTTTATCAGCCTTTGAAGTTGACCCCGCCTCATACAGATTCAACGTCGTCGAAGACACGATGATCGGTGATATGTCGCGGTTAATCAATCGTGAATACAAGATGATCGAGTTAGACCTCGTCATGCTGCGCAAAGGAGGCAAACCTGAAGAAGAACAAGAACCTGAAAATATTGTTCTGATTGATTCAGCAACAACATCTGCAGAAGAAACGACAAAATCTCGTCCGTCTCAAAAATCTCAATCTACAACAAAGCTCGATCGTCAGGAGAAGAGTGCTGTTCAGTCAGCGGACAGAGACAATGATGATATTGAAGATGAAGTAATTGCTCTATCCGAAGAAGAAAAACAGAAACGCCGCGACCAGCTAACCGTCTCACCGTCTCAGCAAACTGATCGCGTCAAGAAAATCCTTCGCAAAATTCATGAAACTACCGGCGAAGAACACATCGAATTTGATGAAGTTGCACCCAAAGCAATTCCTCTACAAGTTGGTGGTGCCATTACGAACGTGACCGACGTGTGGCACATAGAAGATCGCCATGATTCTGTTGAGGAACTCCGCAGCGAAATACATCTCATCGCTGCGGAAATGTGTAATTGGGCAGGATGTGCGAAATCTGTCGTCGCTACACAAGAAGGTATGGGTTTCAGGATTGACCAGGAAGACGTGAGTGATCCTAAAAAAGCATCGATGTTTTTCTTACTCGGTTCTTTGCTGCGCTACTCTGAACACCCTGGCCTTCCAAAGGAGGAATTATTGAAGATGCACTCCGGCATGTTGTCTCAGATTATTGTCGGCAGTTGGGAGATTCAGATAGGTCCGTTCAAGCCCATTGTTTCACCACCATACGAACCAATACCTGACAGTGTTTTCATCTATTTCTTACGTCTATTACGTTTGATGCGTCGCCTCGTTGAACTTACTAAGTTGCGGAGTAAAACATGAAACCATCAGCCACTACTCTTGCTGCAAATCAAGCAGTATTAAATCTGGTATTACATGAAGCACGCCAAGGAAATCTAAATCGGTGTCGTGCCTTGGGAGTCAGTGATTCTGCTGTAGAGCAACTATTGAAACTGTCCCCTGATGGAGTAGCCAGACTCGCATACGCAACGGTGACATGGGGAAAATTTGTGGTCGATGAATCTGTGTTGTATCGACTCATCCATGACACTGCTCATGAAGCAAGTTTGTCTGAAATAGACCGTGCAATCCGCCTTGGTGCCACCAGCGCCATGATGCTTCAATGCTTCGGTGTTTCACACAGCGAAACAGCATGGAGAAGACGTGTTGCTGGAATTGATGGGAAACGTGGTCGTCAACGTGAACTTTCACATGAGGAACGTGACGACATCTGGCTTTGTTGGCAGACTGTTTTATCGGACGACCCTCAAGCACAGCCCGAAGCTCACATGATCCAGATCATGGATATAGCCGAGAAGGTTTCTATACCGCTCGGTCTTGTTTGGAATGAAATACAGGCAATAGTCAATCAAGAGGTCTGAGATGAAACCGGAAATCAAAGTCCCGGCAGTTCTCCAATCTCAAATGGCCAATTCACCTGTTTATGATTTTTCATGGAACAGTGGTTGGCCTGAGATTCCTGACATTAAAAAACCTTCACCAGAAGGGCGCACTGGAATCCTTTTCAGTGGAACCGCCAATGAGACTATCCCAAAACGGTTAGTTCTTGATAATCGGATTACACCATTGGAAAGAAACTGTTGGTTGGTTTTCAAAATGATGCTTGATAAGCAAGGTCGAGCCGCCCCACGTTATCAAGACTTGCAACCTTATCTATCCATGATGCCCTATGGACAAAAAGCATCACGCGAAACAATAGCCCGTGTTTTAGCCATTCTGAGATTGACTAGATGGATCACGTTGGTGACGCGGGGACGTGACCATGATTCAGGCCAGATCCAAGGGTGCATGTACATGCTTAATGATGAACCATTGTCAGTATCAGAAGTCCTTGAGTTTGACCGTGAATACATCGGTTTCACCTCTGATTCATTATCACATGCCAATAAAGGAGTTTGTCTTGTCGCGGAAGGTGCCAAACTGGACATTGAGGAAAGTGAAGGCTACTTCCCTGCGCGGGTTGAGATTCTTGCTGAACGTATGAATCAGAATTTGAGCGCTGACCCTGATCGTATGTTGGGTTTTCAGCATCCAAAAGAACGTGCTTTTCTTGCTGGTTCATTAACACATGAAGTCATCGCTCCCCTTAGTTCGGATTCCGAACCAAGCCAAATCAACCATAGTTCGGATTCCGAACTGGGGTTAAATTTACAGAGTACGGATTCCGAATTAGGCTCCAAACCATCTAAAAAGGACAGAGTTCGGATTCCGAACTCTGCGGATAAGCAGTACTGTACTGTACTAAAACAAACATGTACTAGTACTGTACTGTACGGGCAATCACAAGAAGTTCAGTGGCCAACTGAAATACAGCTCTCCGAACGTGAGCGAAGGCAGATTCAAGCCTCTCTTTCAGCTATACCGCCAGAAATTCAACAACAAGTCCTTAATGAGGCTGCTGCGCGTATTGCTGCTGGAAAAGTGAGAAGCCAAGCCGGTTACCTGCAAAGCCTTATCAATCGTGCCAAGACTGGCAACTTCAAGGTATGGCAAGCAACCATGAGAGAAAACATTGCATCGGTTGCCGCAACAGCACCTCCACCGCTTTCAAAACCACATCACAGAGGATTGAAGTCAGCCCCCGAGGTTGCAAAGCGGATGATGGATGAGATTCGACAAAGAGGAAAATATGACAAAAAAGAATGATTCCCCGGGAATCACTTTGTTTTGGCATAAATTATCAGCCCCCGAGGTTGCCAAGCGGATGATGGATGAGATTCGACAGAGGGGGAAACATGACATATAAAAATGGT